>CAUZMW010000040.1:0-22403 GCA_963581225.1 Gammaproteobacteria bacterium | reverse complement strand
GATATGTCGCACTGTATTTTTATTAGTATTATTTTTTAGAGAGAGTACGTATAACTCAGACTTCTTGGGGTTATATGGTCAAGCGACTAAGCGCATACGTGTGGATGCCTAGGCGGTAGGAGGCGATGAAGGACGTTGAAGCCTGCGATAAGCCTCGGTGAGCTGGCAAACAAGCTTTGATCCGGGGATGTCCGAATGGGGAAACCCGGCCACTTCGGTGGTCATCTCTACCTGAATACATAGGGTAGAGAAGCGAACCTGGGGAACTGAAACATCTAAGTACCCAGAGGAAAAGAAATCAACCGAGATTCCCTGAGTAGCGGCGAGCGAACGGGGAACAGCCCAGTCACAATCAATCGACGAAATCTAGGGGAACAGTCTGGAAAGGCTGGCCATAGCTGGTGATAGCCCCGTACCCGAAAGATGGAATCGAGGCGTGACGAAGAGTAGGGCGGGGCACGTGAAACCTTGTCTGAACATGGGGGGACCATCCTCCAAGGCTAAATACTACCTACCGACCGATAGTGAACTAGTACCGTGAGGGAAAGGCGAAAAGAACCCCGGAGAGGGGAGTGAAATAGAACCTGAAACCGTATGCGTACAAGCAGTGGGAGCCTGTCTTCGGATGGGTGACTGCGTACCTTTTGTATAATGGGTCAGCGACTTACTTTCAGTGGCAAGCTTAACCGTGTAGGGGAAGCGTAGGGAAACCGAGTCTTAAATGGGCGATTCAGTCTCTGGGAGTAGACCCGAAACCGAGCGATCTATCCATGTCCAGGGTGAAGGCAGGGTAATACCTGCTGGAGGCCCGAACCGGGTAATGTTGAAAAATTATCGGATGAGGTGTGGATAGGAGTGAAAGGCTAATCAAGCTCGGAGATAGCTGGTTCTCCTCGAAAGCTATTTAGGTAGCGCCTCGTGTATCACTCTCGGGGGTAGAGCACTGTTTCGGCTAGGGGGTCATCCCGACTTACCAAACCGATGCAAACTCCGAATACCGAGAAGTGCAATCACGGGAGACACACGGCGGGTGCTAAGGTTCGTCGTGGAAAGGGAAACAGCCCAGACCGCCAGCTAAGGTCCCAAAATTATGGCTAAGTGGGAAACGATGTAGGAAGGCAGAGACAGCCAGGAGGTTGGCTTAGAAGCAGCCACCCTTTAAAGAAAGCGTAACAGCTCACTGGTCTAGTCGGCCCGCGCGGAAGATTTAACGGGGCTCAAGCCATATACCGAAGCTGCGGATGCATATGATCTTCGGATTGTGTGCGTGGTAGAGGAGCGTTCTGTAAGTCTGCGAAGGTGTGCTGCGAGGCATGCTGGAGATATCAGAAGTGCGAATGCTGACATGAGTAACGATAATGCGGGTGAAAAACCCGCACGCCGAAAACCCAAGGTTTCCTGCGCAACGCTAATCGGCGCAGGGTTAGTCGGCCCCTAAGGCGAGACCGAAAGGTGTAGTCGATGGGAAGCAGGTTAACATTCCTGCACCGTATGTTACTGCGATGAGGGGACGGAGAAGGCTAGGTCAGCCGGGTGATGGTTATCTCGGTTTAAGCGTGTAGGGAGTGTTCTTAGGCAAATCCGGGAGCACAATTTCGAGACGCGATGACGAGCTCCTTTATTGGAGTGAAGTGATTAATGCCATGCTTCCAGGAAAAGCCTCTAAGCTTCAGGTAACAGACGACCGTACCCCAAACCGACACAGGTGGGTGAGGAGAGAATCCTAAGGCGCTTGAGACAACTCGGGTGAAGGAACTAGGCAAATTGGTACCGTAACTTCGGGAGAAGGTACGCCTTTGCTGGTGATGAAACTTGCTTTCTGAGCTGGTGAAGGTCTCAGTGACCAGGTGGCTGCGACTGTTTATTAAAAACACAGCACTCTGCAAACTCGTAAGAGGACGTATAGGGTGTGACGCCTGCCCGGTGCCGGAAGGTTAATTGATGGGGTTAGTCCTTCGGGACGAAGCTCTTGATCGAAGCCCCGGTAAACGGCGGCCGTAACTATAACGGTCCTAAGGTAGCGAAATTCCTTGTCGGGTAAGTTCCGACCTGCACGAATGGCGTAACGATGGCCACACTGTCTCCACCCGGGACTCAGTGAAATTGAAATCGCTGTGAAGATGCAGTGTACCCGCGGCTAGACGGAAAGACCCCGTGCACCTTTACTATAGCTTTACACTGAATTTTGACCATGCTTGTGTAGGATAGGTGGTAGGCTTTGAAGCGTGAACGCTAGTTTGCGTGGAGCCAACCTTGAAATACCACCCTGGCTTGTTTGGAGTTCTAACCTAGGTCCGTTATCCGGATCGGGGACCGTGTATGGTGGGTAGTTTGACTGGGGCGGTCTCCTCCCAAAGAGTAACGGAGGAGTGCAAAGGTACTCTCAGCGCGGTCGGTCATCGCGCATTGCGTGCAAAGGCATAAGAGTGCTTGACTGCGAGACAGACAAGTCGAGCAGGGACGAAAGTCGGTCTTAGTGATCCGGTGGTTCTGTATGGAAGGGCCATCGCTCAACGGATAAAAGGTACGCCGGGGATAACAGGCTGATTCCTCCCAAGAGTCCACATCGACGGAGGAGTTTGGCACCTCGATGTCGGCTCATCACATCCTGGGGCTGTAGCAGGTCCCAAGGGTATGGCTGTTCGCCATTTAAAGTGGTACGCGAGCTGGGTTTAGAACGTCGTGAGACAGTTCGGTCCCTATCTGCCGTGGGCGTTGGAAACTTGAAGGGAGCTGCTCCTAGTACGAGAGGACCGGAGTGGACGTACCTCTGGTGTTCCGGTTGTCACGCCAGTGGCATTGCCGGGTAGCTACGTACGGACGGGATAACCGCTGAAAGCATCTAAGCGGGAAGCCCCCCCTAAGATTAGGTTTCCCTGGGGACTTGATCCCCCTGAAGGGCTGTTGAAGACTACAACGTTGATAGGCTGGGTGTGGAAGTGCAGTAATGTATGAAGCTAACCAGTACTAATTGCCCGTGAGGCTTGGCCATATAACACCCAAGAAGTTTGTGTGACATTCGGATCATTCCAGTTTGGGCGCTCATGTTTCGGCATGAGCGCCAACCAGTTTCCTGGCGGCCATAGCGAGCGGGAACCACCCGATCCCATCTCGAACTCGGAAGTGAAGACGCTCAGCGCCGATGCTAGTGTGGGGTCTCCCCATGTGAGAGTAGGTCACTGCCAGGATTTTATTTCTAACCCCCCAGCTCTTTGAGCTGGGGGGTTTTTTGTTATACGGGGACGGTCTACCTAATAGCTGAAGCCGTGCAATTATGTAGACCGTCCCCGTATAACGAACCGGCACCTTTTACACGTCGCGATTTTTGGACATCGTACCTCGCTGGAGGCACCTTACGTCGACAACAATAGTCCAACGACGGAGACACCGTGGCTAAGTACAACAGCATTCTGGAGGCCGTAGGGCGCACGCCGGCGGTACGCATCACAAAGCTCGCGCCCGAGGGCATCAATCTCTACTTCAAGATCGAGGCATTCAATCCGATGGGATCGGTCAAGGATCGACTGGCACTCGGTGTAATCGAGGACGCCGAAGTGTCCGGAAGCCTGGCACCCGGACAGACTGTGATCGAAGCCACGAGCGGCAACACCGCTATCGGGCTCGCCTTGGTCTGTGCCAAGAAGGGCTATCCGCTGGTGGTAACGATGACGGAGAGTTTCAGCATCGAGCGCCGCAAGATGATGCGCTTCCTGGGAGCCAAGGTTGTCCTGACGCCCGCGTCGGAAAAAGGCACGGGTATGGTGATCAAGGCCGAGGAGCTCGCGAAGAAGAACGGCTGGTTCTTGTGCCGGCAATTAGAGAATGAGGCCAACGCGAACATGCACTCGAAGATGACCGCGGTCGAGATACTGGAGGACTTCGCGGATGAGGGCTCCGACACGGGATTCGGGACGGGCGGTACGTTGAAGGGCGTAGCGCGGGTGCTTGCCGAGAAGAGCCCGAAGACAAAAATCATCGTCCGCGAACCGGACAACGCGCCGATACTCAGTAGCGGCATCCCGTAGCCTCGGGTGGCCGATGGCTCACCCTCTGCGAGCCACCCGAACTTTCGTCCGCACGTGATGCAGGACTGGTCGCCCGACTTCATCCCCAAGCTCACTGAAGATGCCGTCTCGATGAACTTGATAGACCAGATCGTGCCGATCAACGGGGCGGACGCGATGCGGCTGTCACAGAAGCTGGCGCAGAAGGAAGGAATCTTTGTCGGTACCTCAAGCGGTGCGACGTTCTCGGGCGCCTTGAAGATCTGCGAGTCAGCGCCGAAAGGATCTACCGTACTGTGCATGCTACCCGACACCGGCGAACGCTATCTGAGCACCCCCCTGTTCGAAAATGTCCCCGAAGAGATGACCGACGATGAGATTGAGTTGTCGCAATCGACGTCGAGCTGTCGCTTCGGCGCGCCCCCGCCGCCGGCGCCCCACACGGAACCGGAGCAACCCGCCGACATCGATGATGGCGCCAAAGATTTCTTCGAAGAAGTCATCTCTGACAAGGATTAGCCGGTCGTGCTGTTCGCCATGGAGTGGTGTGAGTTTTGCTGGTCGGTGCGGAAGATGTTCTCGAAGTTCGAGATACCGTATCGGGCTGTCGACCTCGATTCGGTTGAGTACCAGGAAGGCGATCGGGGCGGAAAGATTCGCTAGGTGATCAACACTCGATACGACGTGAAGACGATCCCGCAGATCTTCGTCGGCGGCGAACTAGTGGGTGGCTGCACCGAGGTATTCGACGCTTTCAAGGAAGGGCGCTTGCAGACGCTACTCGATAACAGCGGCGTCGCCTACGATAAGACTGCCCGTGACGATCCCTATGGATTCCTGCCGGATTGGTTGCATCCGAGGTAGGCAGCGCGAGGGACGCTCTTAGGTAAGCGCCTGTTTTGGCGAGCTAGCCGTCGTTCGGTTCGCTCTCGAGCTGGAGATTCGGCACGTCGAGACGTTTCAAGAAGTTAAACGTTTGCGCGAGCGGGTCATGTTCGTCGCAGGTCGTTTCACCGTTGTCGTTCGACTCGGCATCCCACAACAGCACCAGCCGGCCGACGGCGTCTTCACCGACGTGCCAGAGTCTGGGTTTCTGTTGGTCTTTCATCATCCCTGTTGCCATTTATTCTAGTTATTAGAACGGGCACTCTCCGGTGATCCGGCAGGACTAGATTACCACATTGCGCCACTGGCACAGATGGATTATGTCTGCAGCTTCTACGTTGTGTTCGATTCGGTTCGACCGTTGTGCGGCACCGAAAGACCGCCCGGGCGCCTCAGTAACCGGTCAGTTCCAGGTAGCCTCGTCCGTTCACGCCGCGGCTCTGCCCGACCCCTGCCGCCACGATCGCTCCTTCCCAGTAGCGAACGGTTAAGTTGAGCTCCTGTTGCGGTATCAGCGGACGAATCTCCAAGCTGAGCTGTTCATCCAGGACGATCAACTCCCAGCTCACGGGGTAAGTCGCTCCACTTGTCGGGCTCTGCCACTCCTCTAGAACGGTGAGGGAAATGTCCTCGGGACCGAGTGCCCGACGACTACCGTCTGCCGCGACGAGTGAGCCGCCACTAAAAGGGCTTGAGCCGCCTAGTTCGGAGCGCAACCGGTAATACATCAGGTCCCGGCCGTCCGATAACTGCAGCGCAAACCAATCCCATCCCTCCAGACTTCTGCTTAGTACGCTCGTTCCCCACTCCCTGTCCATCCACGCCAGCCCGCTGACACTATCCTCCCGCTGTCCGACGCGAATTTGACCGCTGGCTTGTAAACGAGTGAACGAGTAATAGTAAGATGCGTTACCGATCTCCGGCCCCTTCCGATCCAGCCCGTCGTCGCCGTGGCTGACGGGCGGCTTGAGCGCCGTCAACGTGAGGCTGAGCTCCCCTTTGGCGGTTCCCGCGGTCAGTCGAAGGGGAAATAAATCGGCTCCCTCGCTGACGATTGACCAGTCTTCGAGCCGGAGAGTAAACGGGTTCAGCTGGCTGCCGGCGAGCCCGAGCGCCTCGCGGGAAAAACGCTCTGCGGCAACGAAACGGTCGGCTGCAGCATCGGTCAGGCTTAGGTGCGCCATCCATGCCTGATTCGCGCCCCATACCGACTTTCGTTCAGGCTGCTCGGGGGCCAGGGCGAAACGGAAGAAGGTCAGCTCAAAGCCGAACCGTCGTCCATCGCTGCCGGCGAGATTCCCGGTGAAATACCACCACTCCGAGCGGAACTCCGGGTGGCTGGCGTGATCCTGAGGAAATTCGAAGGGCCGGCTCGTTAACACCCGCGCGTAGTCCGCGCCATCGTTGCCGCTGAGAAAACGCATCGCTCCCGCCGGCCCGATCCCTGCAAGCTCTGCCGGCTCACTGCCGCACCCGGTGAGCAGGAGGATCGAAAGCGCCAGCAGTGTTAGCCGAGCCATGCCTATTCCTCTCGCAGTTGCGTCGCGACGCTGCTGCGACCCGCGCGCGCAGCCGGATAGATGCCCGCCAGCAATGCGGCGCTTAAGGCCAGCGCGATACCCAACAGCAACGGAGCGGGTTCGACCGTCAAGCCCATACTCCAGCCGAATGAGCGCTGATTAATAATGAAGACCAGCAGGGCGGCCATCACGACGCCGAGTGGAATCGCCAGAAGTCCGGCGGCTAGCCCGAGCAGGCCGGTCTGGGTTAGCGCGAGCGTGCCGATCTGCCGAGGTGTCAGGCCGAGCGCCCTGAGGATCGCGGTCTCGCGCGCGCGCTCCAGTTCGATGGACAGCAGCGCGCTCACGAGACCGAGAAACGCGACGATGCCGGCGAGAACTCTCAGGACTTCGGTAATCTTGAAAGTTCTGTCGAAGACCTCCATGGAGCGTTCGCGAATCGCGTCGTTCGAGCGAAAACGAATGCTCGGAGCCTCCCTGACGAGGGCTCGTATTGCCGTACGAGCCGAACTGCGATCCGTCGTGGCGTGAAAGTACACACCAACTCCTCCGACCCGCGGATCGTTCCACTCACGACGATAGAGATCGAGTGGCATCAAGACAGAGCCGCCGTCGGAGATGTAATCGCGATAGATTCCGAGAATAAGAAACGCCTTGTCGCCTTCGGCGGCGGGTAACACCAGGTCGTCGCCGACGCTGAGTTGTCGCCGATACGAGTACGGCTCGGAGATCATCACACCCTCAGCGGCTGAGAGTCTTTGCAGGGCATTATCCGGCGACTCGCTGAGCAACGTGAGTCCCCAGCCCTGTGGCCCGGGTTGGATCGCGCGTACGTTCAACTCGCCATCGACGGTTGGCAGGGTCGTGAATCGGGACAGACTGATTCCGGCTACCTCGGGTAATGCTTCGATGGCGGTGAGGCGAGCTTCCGTGAAGCCGTTCTGTGTCGCGGTCGAGTCGGGCACACTCAAGTAGACATCCGCGATGAGCGTAGCGTCCAGCCATTGCGCCAGGCTGACGCGGAAGCTGCCGATCATGACACCCACGCCGATTACCGTCGCGACCGCGACGGACAGAGCCGCCGTCGCAACACCGGTTCTGCTCAACGAAGCGGACACGCCACGGACGGCCAGCGATCCGGGGATGCCGAAAACGCGTTCTGCCGCGGGTTCTGCAAACCGCAGTAACAATGTGGTGCCGGCAGGGATCAGCAGTGCCCCCGCAACGATGATTAGAAATAAGCCCGCGAAACCGACGAACAGACTGCGCGGCGCGACGATAAACAAAAGACTTCCGAGCGCGATGACGGGCAGTGCCAGCCGCGCTCCCGACCGCGAGACTCTCCGCGCGGTTTGTTCAAGCGCGGCGCGACTCATAGCGGCATCTGGCGCCGTATTCGCGGCCTCCAGCGCTGGTGCCAGCGCCGCGAGCAGCGTTGTGAGTACGCCGATCGCGAGACCTTTCCAATAGATCAGCGCTGACGGTTCGGCCGCCGTTACCGTCGAAGTAAAGTAAAGATCGCCAATGGTCGATAGCATCAAGTCGACAAGGCCGCTTGCCAGTGCATGACCGAGTGCCAGACCGAGCACCGTTGCCGCGCCGCCAATCACTGCGGCTTCGATGAGAATACTCAGCAGCAACTGCCGGCGGCTCACGCCGACCGCGCGCAGGACGCCGAAGATCTCCCGCCGCTGCACAATCGCGAACGACATCGTGGCGTAGATCAGAAACACGCCTACGAGCAGCGCGAGCAGGCTCAGCGCCGTTAGATTGGTCCGAAAGGCGCGCGCGAGCTCGCTGAAGCCGGCATTACGGCTCGCGGCCGGCAACAGGCGTGCACCGGGGATCGTCAGCGCTTCGAGTCGTTCAACTTCCGCTGCTGTCAGAACGAGATCGATTCGGGTGATCCCGTCGATGGCGAGTAATTCCTGGGCGCTGGCAATATCCGTGACGAGCGGTAGGTTCATGCCCTCGGGATCCAAGGTCTCCTCACGTATCGTCCCGACGATTCGAACGGTTGCGACGTTAGCTCCAACGATCAACTCGAGATCCGCGCCGGTCGAAAGCCCAAGTTCCGTTGCCAGGCCTTCCGGTACCAGGACGCTGCCCGGTTCGACGATCAAGCGGCTGAGATCCGCGCCACCGCCTGGAACGAATCCCGAAAAACCGCGAAGCCCCGGCTCCTCCAACGGGTCTACGCCGAGGAGAGTGAAGCGGCGACCCGGCGAGTCGAAGAGGCGTACCTCGCCTTCGACAATCGGCGCGGCCAGGACCGGGCCGTGTTCTACGCGCAGGTCGCGATAGACCGAGTTCGGCAGGCTGCCATCCAATCCGACAAGCTGATGCGTGACACGACCCAGTACCAGATTCTCGGAAAGCTCGAACGCCCTTCGTGCGCTGTCATTGGCGAGATCGACGCCGACATAGACCGCTACGCCTAACGCGATGCCCGTCACAGCCAAACACAACTGCCACGGATGTTTCAGGTAGAATCGGCCGCTGGCGGTGGACAACAGTCCGATCACTGCGTCGTTTCCTCAAGCTGCGAGCCGCGAATGGTTAGTACCCTGTCGGCGAGGCCGATGACCTCGCGGCTGTGAGTGGCCATGATCAGCGTCGTGCCCTGGGCCCGGCAGGTCCGGTCGAGAAGCTCGATCACGTCTCTAGCCGTATCCAGATCCAGGTTTCCTGTCGGCTCATCGGCCAACACAATGGCAGGCTTGTGGGCCATCGCGCGTGCGATCGCGATACGTTGCTGTTCGCCGCCGGACAGCTCTTCGGGAAAGCGTTTGCTGCAGTCCGCCATGCCGAGCTCGTGCAACAAATGGCCCGAGCGAATCTTCGCCTCTTCCTTCGAGACGCCATTCAGCGCCAGCGGTAGACGAATATTCTCACTCACGGTCAGCGTTGGGATCAGATTGAAGAACTGGAAGACGAATCCTAAGCTGCGGCAGCGAATCGTGGCCCGCTGCTCCTCCGTGAGCTCCGTGAGTGACTGGCCGAGAAGCCAGATTTCGCCACTCGAAGCGAAATCCAGGCCGCCGATGAGATTCAGCAGTGTCGATTTTCCGGAGCCACTGCGACCGACGATGACCACGAATTCGCCCGGCGCGACCTCGAGATCGGTGTGGGTCAGAACCACGTGCGAGTTGTAGGTCTTGCTGACGTTCAGCAGCCGCACAGAGGGTGTCCCAGCCGCCACTAAATAGCTCCACGGGCCCTACAACCCGCCGATAGCGCCAAATTTGCGTTTGGGAGTATTTTCCCAACCATATCAGCTAGTTATTGAGTTCTGTCTGCATTCGCTTAGCATGGCCTCATCGTTTTTGGGAAAAAAGTAGCAGTTTTTCATGTCCTATGAAGCCGCGCGAGAACGAATCCAGCGATGTAAGACACCGGCAAATGGCTCGGATTCGCAGAACGCCGATCTGCTCAGCGCGCTGAACGAACCTACCGTGGCGCTTGAGACCGATCTGGCCCAGATCAAGAAAGCGCTCAGCCACGTTACTTTGCTGCTCGAGTCTCGCGACGACGCTTAACTCCCACCGACATACCGTCGCGCCCGCGTCGGCTTGTCCCTTGATAGGTTCGAGTTTTCGTTTCGATCGACGCCAGTATACGTGACCGTGTCGGCGATCATCCCTTCCGCTGGGTTCTGACCTCCGCCTACTATGTGGTTCTATCCGGAACATGCTGAGGCGCCATCCAGCTACTCGCAGTCAGTGCCCTAGATTCCCGTCCGGCAGCCGAAGCGCTGACCGGACTCCAGCGCATCGGTATCGAAACCTCGATACTCGCTCTGCCGGATCGCCCGTATTCGGCGTTGGTTCGTGCTCAAGGCGTCGCCCTGGAGGATCTGCCGCCATCGGACGGCACGAGTATTCGACCGGCGCTGGCTGTCAGAACGAAGCTCGCAAGCCGGCCGGCTGACATCCTGTATCTCGATTCGGTTACTTCACCGTCCGCCATCCTACTCGCGACGGCAGCTGCTAGACCTGAGGTCGTCGTACGCTTGTCATATCTGGAGTGCGACCCGCACCCGAGTGTCTTCGCCCGCGCGTTGTACCGCTCGTCGCGAGTCGCGCTGCTGTCGTGCGACAGTGCGCGCTCACGATTTGCTCACGGCTCGCTGGTTAGGGGAGAAGACAATGGTCCTGCCCTCCGGACACAGTACCGACTGGTATGAGACGGATGTCGATCTGCAGGCCGTCGGAATTCCGAGCGGCGCATTCACGGTGGCCGGGGTATCCGATGCGCTCGGCGACGAGCGGCTGCACCGCTTGATTCGGAAAATGCCGTTCACTCAGCGCTTCCATCTCTGTAATCGATTAGAAGAAGCGCCGGGGCTGTTCGCGTCGTCCAGCGTGGCTGTCATTACGAACTGGCGATCCGAACTGGAGCGGCGCTCGTGTATGCAATGCCTCGCGGCAGGGGCGCCGATCCTGGGCGCCGATACCGGATTCATACGGCAGGTGGTTCAAACTGAAGTGAACGGCGAGCTGCTGTCGGTCAACGATCCCGAGCTGCTGGCTGATAGCATTTTCCAACTCTATGAAAATCGAGATAGACGCGCCATGCTCAGTGCCGGCGCCCGCAGATCGGCACGGCAATGGTCTTCGATGCATCAGCATCTCTTGCAGCTGCGCTCTGCATTCGAGCAGGTACTGACCGACGGCTCGGCTCTATAGCGCGCAACCGAGCGTCTCGATGTCTATAATTGCGTAATACTGATCGCTCGGCAAAGCCCGGGCGAGAGAAACGAACTCTTCCAAACGGCTCCTAGCCGCGAGGCTCCAAAACCATGCAGTTCTACGATTTTAGGCTGGCGCCCAGCCCAACAAAAGTGCGTATCTTCATTGCCGAGAAGGGCCTCGAGATTCCGACCGTGGACGTGAACTTACGGGAGGGTGAACAGCGGGCCGCAGAATTTCGTGCGCGGGTACCGTCGGCAACCGTTCCGGCCCTGGAACTGGACGATGGTACGGTTCTCGTCGAAAGTCATGCAATCTGCCGTTATCTGGAAGAACTTTATCCGGAAACCAACCTATTGGGTACGGACGCCAAGGAGCAGGCACTCGTCTTGATGTGGCATGACATCGCGTTGCTTGAGGGATATCTCGGCATTCAGGAGGTCCTTCGTAATAGTCTGGACGCGTTTGCGGACAGAGCGTTGCCCGGCCCGGTGAACCACGAGCAGATCAAAGCGCTCGTCGATAGAGGCAGGAAGCGAATCGAAGTGTTCTTCGACAAACTGAATCAACGCCTGGCCGAGAGTCCGTACGTTGCGCTCGATCGGTTCACCTACGCCGACATTGCGGCCTACGTCTATCAAGGCTTCGCGACGCGTGCGACCGGTGAGAACCCGGCCGAGGGTCGCGATGATCTTACGCGCTGGTATGAGACGATCGCCGCTCGTCCTGCGGTCAAAGCTGCCACGAGTTAGGGCAAGCAATCGGATCGCCTGAGGAGAACTGATCCTGACTCGCTATCGTCTGCGTCAGGCCGATCTCAATCGGCATTACTACGAGGTCGAGTGTCGCGTTGAGAACCCGGCCGAGGAGCAATGTTTCACATTGCCCTCGTGGATACCGGGTAGTTACCTGTTGCGAGAATTCGCACGCCACGTTATCAGTATTCGCGCCGAGTCCGCCGGGCGCGCGCTCGCCATCGAGAAGATTTCCAAAAGTAGCTGGCGTTGCCGTGGCGCGGCGGCGGAGCTCGTTGTCACGATCGAGGTCTACGCGTTCGATTTGTCTGTACGCGGCGCCTACCTCGACGATACCCGCAGTTTTTTCAACGGCACCTGCCTGTTCTTGAGCCCTCAAGGCCGGGAGCACGAACCGGTTGAGCTACTGCTCGAGCTGCCCGAAGATCCCCGTAGCGCGAACTGGCGCGTTGCAACTTCGATGACGCCTGTCGATGTGGACGATAAAGGGTTCGGCCGGTACCAGGCTACGGACTACGATGAGGTCATCGATCATCCGTTCGAGATCAGTGACTTCGCAGAAGCCGACTTCCACGCGGGTGGGGTGCCGCATCGGCTGATCGTGGCCGGCCGTCACGAGACGGACCTCGACAGGGTGGCCGCGGATCTAAGTCAGCTCTGCGAGGCGCACATCGAGTTCTTCGGCGGCCCACCGCCATTTGCAGATTATCGGTTTCTCGGCGTCGCGGTCGGCAAAGGTTATGGCGGCCTGGAGCATCGTGCATCGTCGAGCCTGATTTTTTCTCGCGACGACCTGCCGAGACCGGGGGAGCCTGGCGTGCCCCGGAGTTACCAGCGTTTTCTAAGTCTCTGCAGCCACGAGTATTTTCATGCCTGGAACGTCAAGCGAATCAAACCGGCCGCGTTCTCGCCGTACCGTCTCGATTGCCGCAACCACACTCGGCTGATGTGGGTCTTCGAGGGAATCACGACCTACTACCAGGATCTCCTGCTGTTGCGCAGCGATCTGATCGGGCGTAACGACTATCTGGACCGGCTGGGCCAGACGTTAACGCGCGTCTATCGAGCGCCGGGGCGCTCCAGGCAGAGTCTGGCCGAGGCGAGCTTCGACGCCTGGGACAAACTCTACAAACCCCATGCGAACACCAGCAATGCGGCGATCAGTTACTACAGTAAAGGCGCGCTCGTCGCGCTGGCGTTGGACCTTACACTGCGTCGCGATGCGAAGAATTCCGCGTCGCTGGATACGGTCATGGCTGAATTGTGGCGGCAATTCGGTATGGCGGGCGTCGGCGTCGAGGAAGGCGAGTTCGAGGCGCTGGTCGAGGAGTTGAGCGGCTGTAAGTTGCAGGAGTTTTTCGATGTCGCTGTTCGCGGGACCGAGGATTTGCCGCTGGCCGAGCTGCTGGCGTGTTTCGGCGTCAGTTTGGGCTTTCGTGCGGCGACCGGACCCGACGACCTCGGTGGTTCGCGGCGTGGTGCGCCCGACAAACGCCCACTGAGTTTGGGCGTGCACTTCATCGAACGGGATGTCGGCATCGAGCTGACGCAACTACTGGACGGCGCCGCTGCCCAGGCGGCCGGACTCAATCCCGGAGATCATTTACTCGCACTTGACGGGCGCAGAGTCTCGGCGCGAAAGCTGGCCGATCTGCTCGCGCGCTATGAGGAAGGCGAAACCGTAACGGTCGGCGCGTTCCGAGGCGACGAGTGGCGAGATTTTTCCTTGACGTTGCAGGCTGCCCCGCTGACGACCTGCGTCGTCAAGCTCGACGACGATACGAGTGCGAAAGCCTCCGCCCGCCGTGAGCTGTGGCTCGGTACTTGATACAGTAGCCGATCCTCCGAGTATCGAATCCATGCACCCCGCCATATCCGTCAACAATGTATCTAAGGTCTACGCGGGCGGTTTCGAGGCGCTTAAGAAGATCAACCTCGATATCGATCACGGCGAGATATTTGCGCTACTGGGTCCGAACGGCGCGGGTAAGACGACACTGATCAGCCTCATCTGCGGAATCGTCAACGCGACCGAAGGCAGCGTGATGGTCGATGGCCACGACATACATAGCGACTTCCGCGCCGCCCGCGCGATGATCGGGCTCGTTCCCCAGGAGTTGACGACCGACGCATTCACAACCGTTTGGGCGACGGTAACGTTCAGCCGGGGGTTGTTTGGCAAACCGGCCGATCCCGGCCACATCGAACAGGTATTGAAGTCGTTGTCGTTGTGGGACAAGAAAGACGACAAGATCATGACCTTATCTGGAGGCATGAAGCGTCGTGTGCTAATCGCCAAGGCGCTGGCGCATGAACCGCAGATTCTATTCCTCGACGAACCGACGGCGGGCGTCGATGTCGAGCTGCGCAAAGCGATGTGGAATGTGGTCCGATCGTTACGCGCCAGCGGCGTCACGATCATACTGACAACGCACTATATCGAAGAGGCCGAGGAGATGGCCGACCGGATCGGCGTGATCAGTTACGGGGAGATCATCCTGGTTCAGGATAAGAACGAACTGATGCAGAAGCTTGGGAAGAAACAACTGACGTTGCAGCTGCACGAGTCGATAGAACAGATCCCGGCCGCTTTGTCGGAATACGGCCTGGAGCTCAGTGAAGACGGCGATGAGCTGATCTACACCTACGACACGCGCGGTGAGCGAACCGGCATTACGGCGTTACTCGCCGACCTCAGTCAGGCCGGCGTCAAGTTCAAAGACATCAGCACAACGCAAAGCTCACTGGAGGACATATTCGTGAGCCTGGTGAGGAACGCGGCATGAATTATTATGCCGTTCGCGCGATCTATCGTTTCGAAATGGCGCGGGCCTGGCGAACGCTGTTTCAGAGCCTCGTCTCGCCGGTTCTGTCAACGTCCCTATATTTTATCGTTTTCGGTGCAGCCATCGGTTCACGCATTACGGATATTGAAGGGATCAGCTACGGTGCCTTTATCGTGCCGGGACTGGTCATGCTCTCGCTATTGACGCAGAGCGTCGCCAACGCGTCTTTCGGCATCTACTTCCCCAGATTTACCGGAACGATCTATGAGCTGTTATCGGCGCCGGTATCGTATGTCGAGATTCTGCTCGGTTACGTTGGCGCGGCGGCGACCAAATCGATCATCCTAGGCTTGATTATCCTGGCAACGGCGGGTTTGTTCGTGCCGCTGCAGATCGCCCACGTTTTCTGGATGCTGTTGTTTCTTGTGTTGACGTCGATCACATTCAGCTTGTTCGGCTTCATACTCGGCATTTGGGCCGACGGTTTTGAGAAGTTGCAGATCGTGCCCTTGTTGATCATTACTCCACTGACGTTCCTCGGCGGCAGTTTTTATTCGATCGATATGTTGCCTCCGTTTTGGCAAACCGTTACGTTATTCAATCCGGTGGTGTATCTGATTAGCGGATTCCGCTGGAGCTTCTATGAAATCGCGGACGTTAATCTGGGTGTTAGCGTCGGCATGGCCGTGCTGTTCCTGGTTGCCTGTCTTGCGGTTATCTGGTGGATATTTAAGACTGGCTATCGCCTAAAGGCCTAGCAGCCTGCTAGTTTCGCTTAACGTTGCCTTCAGCGGACGTTATTATTAGTCTGCGTCTCGAGGCCGGTCTGACCGGTCGACGAGTTGCCAACAGAGCTATAACAACACCCATAACCTCAGGGGAGAGCAGCATGACCAGATCACGGACTTTGTTTGCCGCGACGGCGACGATTGCATTGGCGTCGACGGCGGCGTTGGCGCAGACGGAAACGGACGCGCCGATGACCTTCTTCGTCACCAGCGAATCCCATAGCGGCGACCTCGGCGGGCTCGCCGGCGCCGATGCGGAATGCCAGCGTCTGGCGACGGCCTCGGGTGCGGGTGGTCACACCTGGCGAGCTTACTTAAGTACCCATGGCAGCAATACCGAGGCGCCAGTCAATGCCCGCGATCGAATCGGTTCCGGTCCCTGGCACAATGCCAAGGGTGTCAAGATAGCGGACAGCGTTGCCGCGCTGCATGGCGATATCCAGCGTGACAGCAATCTGCTGTATCGTGAGACGACGCTGACTGAGAACGGTGATCTCGTCAACGGTCGCGTCCGTCCCGAGGGAACCAACAACGAGCACGATATGCTCACGGGGTCGGATTCGCATGGCCGCGCATTTCCGTCAGGGGCATCGCGTAGCCAAAACCTGACCTGCAATAATTGGACCTACAGCGGCCCGGACAGCATTGCGATGATCGGTCACCACGATCGCCTGAGCGGCACGAACACGTCGTGGAACTCGTCGCACTCGACGAATGGATGCTCACTGGAGGATTTCAACGCAACGGGCGGCGCGGGACATTTCTATTGCTTCGCTGCGGACTAATAGACGGCTCACGCGAGCGGAATGAAGTTGGGATCATGATCAATAGAAGGCTCTTCTTATCAGGGACTGGACGGGCGACAGCGGGAATGGCCTTGATGGGCAGTACGCTGAATGCGTTCGCTCAGGGACGCAAGGAAGTATTCGTCGGTGGGCAGCGCGCGACGGTCATCGATATTCATGCGCATTGCCTCTTCCAGGAGGTGGCGCCGATTATCGAGGGGACCGCTATGGCGAACGCCGATCTCGGCGATTTCCTGACCCTCGGAGTGGGGCGTATCGACGAGATGGACGCGCGGGGGATCGACATCGCCGCGTTGAGCGTGAACCGCTTCTGGTGGTACGTCGCCGATCGCGATCGTGCACGCGAGATCGTTCGAATCAACGACGAGGGTCTCGCCGCATGGTGCCGCGATCACCCCGATCGATTTGTCGCGCTTTCTTCACCCGCGCTGCAGTATCCGGAGATGGCGGCCCAGCAGCTTGAATATGCCGTCAATGAGCTCGGCCATCGCGGTGCTTCTATTCTCGGGCATGTGGAAGGCGAGTCACCGTCTGCCGCGAAGTACGACCCGTTCTGGGCGAAAGCGGAAGAGCTCGACGTGCCCGTCTTCATGCACCCCGATAACGCGCGGAACCTGATTCAGCCGGGGCAGCTGGACGGCCCGGGGGGCTTAAACAACGTTGTCGGCAACCCGCTCGAGACGGCGGTATTTCTGACGCGCATGATCCTAGACGGGACGCTGGACCGATTCCCTGGACTAACGTTGGTTGGCGCCCACGGCGGCGGGTATCTGGTGTCTTATCTCGGGCGCACCGAGGTCGCGTGCGCTCGCGGCGGTGCGGAGTGTGTCAACGAAAAGAGCCCGAGCGACTACCTAAAGGATCAGATCTTGATCGATTCGATGGTGTTCTCCGAGGAGGGCCTGCGTCATTTGGTCGCCGAGGTCGGTGCAAGCCAGGTCGTCTACGGCTCGGACATGCCCTTCGCGTGGCCGGAGACCATCGACTTGATCGCAGACTCACCGTCGCTGAGCGATGCGGAGAAGCGCGCGATTCTGGGTGGTAATCTGATGCGGTTGCTGGGAATCGATTCCGCCTGATTTTGAGGTGGGTGTGAAGCCGGCGAGACTTCTCTGAGGTACCGATGCGACTGATCGCCAGGTGTACGTTGGTTCTGTTCGCGGTCTGCGTCGTCGACGCTGGCC
The DNA here is from genome assembly GCA_963581225.1 of Gammaproteobacteria bacterium. Lineage (GTDB taxonomy): Bacteria > Pseudomonadota > Gammaproteobacteria > Steroidobacterales > Rariloculaceae > SMWC01. The sequence continues at coordinate 4,984 of CAUZMW010000040.1, read as the reverse complement.
GCGCACAGAACCCCGAGACGCTGCAGGATTTCGATGTCGAAGCCGAGCGCTTCGCGGATCTGCGCATACTTCGATACCGCGTTCCCGGGTTCGACGAGTTGGATCTGCGCACCAAGACGCTGCTCTATTATCTCTACGAGGCCTCGCTGTCCGGCCGCGAGATCATCTACGACCAGAAGTACCGTTACAATCTTGTCATCAAGCGGACGCTGGAGGAAATAATAAAGGCCTATCCGGGGGATCGCACGACCGCCGATTTCGAAGCGCTGCTCGTCTATACGAAGCGCGTGTGGTTCTCGAACGGAATTCACCACCACTACTCCAACGATAAGCTCGACCCGGGCTTCGACTTCGCCGCCTTCGAGCAGTATGTCAAGGACACGCCCGGGCGCTATCCGCTGCGTCAGGGGCAGTCGATAGACGAGTTACTCGTCGAGCTTCGGCCCGTGATGTTCGATCCGACCGTGGACGCGAAGCTCGTCAACAAGAGCACGGGCGTCGACGTCGTAACGGGCTCCGCCGTCAATTTCTACGCTGACCTGACTCAGCGTGAAGTCGAGGACTTCTATGCTGCGCTGCAAAGGCCCGACGATCCCACACCCATTTCGTACGGATTGAACTCTCGGCTCGTCGAGCAAGACGGCATGCCGATCGAGGAGGTCTGGAGAGTAGGCGGCCTTTACACGCAGGCGTTGGAGCGCGTGGTCTCGTGGCTCGAAAAAGCCGCGACGGTCGCTGAAAACGAAGCTCAGCTGGACGCTCTCGAGAAGCTGGTTCGCTACTACCGTAGCGGGGACCTGGCGGACTGGGACGAGTACAACATCGCCTGGGTGAACGATGCCGATTCGCTCGTCGATATCATCAACGGCTTTATCGAGGTCTACAACGATCCGCTCGGTCTGCGCGGCTCGTACGAGTCCGTCGTCTCGATTCGCGATCCGATCGCCACTCGCCGTATCAACGCGTTTGCGGAGGAAGCGCAGTGGTTTGAGAACAATTCACCGATCCTGGACGAACATAAGAAAGCGGTCGTGACTGGCATCACGGGCAAGGTTATCAATGTCGTCGTCGAAGCAGGCGATGCTTCACCGGCGACACCGATCGGCATCAATCTGCCTAACGCCGACTGGATTCGCAGAGAGCACGGATCCAAATCGGTCAGCCTGGCTAATATCGTAGCCGCTTACGATCTGGTCAGAGGCGGCGCTGTAGAAGAATTCACGTGGGACGATGCGGAGCAGGCACGTAGCGATGCCTACAGTGAGCGTGTCTCGGTATTAACGACGGACATGCATGAGGTCATCGGCCATGCGTCAGGGCAACTCAATGCCGGTGTCGGTACATTGCACGAGACGCTGAAGAACTACGGCTCGACTCTAGAGGAGGCGCGGGCCGATCTCGTGGCACTCTACTATATTGTCGACCCAAAGCTCGTTGAACTTGGTTTGTTGCCGAGCGTCGAAGCGGGTTATACGGCATACGACCGGTACATTCGCAACGGACTCATGCAGCAACTCAACCGCATTGAGCTCGGCGACGATATCGAGGAAGATCACATGCGTAATCGTCAAATGGTGGCGAGCTGGGCCTACGAGATGGGTTTGGCAGAGGGCGTCATCGAACGACGGCAGCGTGCCGGTAAGACCTATTTTGTCGTCAGCGACTATGACGCGTTGCGTGACTTATTTGGGCAACTTCTCCGTGAGTTACAGCGAATCAAATCGGAGGGCGATTTCGGGGCTGCGCAGTACCTCGTTGAGACGTACGGTGTGCAGGTCGACGAGGCACTCCATGCCGAAGTCCTCGAACGTTACGCTCTTCTCGATCTTCCAGCGTACTCGGGGTTCATCAATCCACGTCTGGTGGCGGTTGAAGACGATGGCCGGATCGTCGATGTCCTGATCGAGTTCCCCGAAGATTTCACGGCGCAGATGCTGGAGTATGCTGAGCGTTACGCTACTTTGCCGGCATGGAACTTCTGACTCGAGACGTTCTCCTCAGTACGACTCGACTACCCGCGAGTGCCAGTGCGAACAGCAGTACCCGCCACAGGTCTACACGGCCCGCGAGCGGCAACTTGAACGAAGGGTCGGTGGGATCGATACCGAAAGTCAGTCCAAGTACATTCAGTTCCAGGCCTTCCTCGAGACCGCCGAGGACGCCGAATAAGCCGAACACGCTGAACTGATAACCGGTCCCGCTCGGCGCGCTCGCAAACAGGCTCTTGCCCAGGTAGTCCTTGCCGATGGCAGTGGCCGGTAGGTCGATGCGCAGCTCCGGAATGTTGCGCGAAACGAAGGCTGTGAATGTATTCGAGTTCGGTCCCGGCCAGACGCGATACGTGCCGGCGTAGGGATAGGCGTCGACGGCTGCCTCGATTCTCTCGATCACGTCATCGATTCCGTCCCCGCGCAGATCGGCAAGAAGCTCGGGGCGATTGCCGAACCAGTGGCCGTCCGGTGCCCGATCGCTGTTCTGAACCGACGTGCCGCTGCGTCTGAGGCGCCAACCGCTGACTTCGTAGACTGAATAAGCCGAAGCTCCGCTGGGTTTCACCGCGATCCAGGTATGTACACCGATGTAGCCCCGCCACCGGACCGCGCGAGCCGCGTAAACCTGCACGACGGCTTCGGGTGTCGTCGCGGGATCCGGCGCGAGCCCAACCGGTGCGCGGCTCGCGGATCGCCAGCCCTGCGCATCGGCTTGTCCGGTCACTGTTCCGAGAGCGGTACAGAGGAGCAGAGCCGCGTATGACGTTCGCGCGTTCATTGTTCCAAAACATAGTCTGCCTGTGCCGAATCCACAAGCGCGGCCGCGAGAGTCCAATCTTAAGAGACTGTAATGAACTCTTCGTAACGGTAGTGAGCCGCGCAATTTGGCAGAATATGCGACGTTTCTCGAACACGAGTTGCTATAAGACGCTGGTACCGTGACCGCGACCGCGGGCTGCGGTAGGATCGTCGAGTTCACGCAGCACAAACCAAATCGGCGTCGCGATGGGGAGACGCCGGAATAAGCTCGAAGGGGGGATTCGATCATGGCCAATCGAAGAGAGTTTCTAAAGAACGCTGCCGGTACGGTGGCAGGTTTCTATGCTTGCGGAGCGTTACCGCTCGCCATGGCCCAGGTGCCGCGCCGGGAGGTGTCCATCGGCGGCCGGCGGGTTAAGGTCGTGGACATTCACGGCCATTGTGCCATCGAGGCTGTCGAGGAAATCATCCGCGGCACGAACGTCGAACGCACGGTTTCCAGGAACCGTTTGCTGGGGCCGCATCGGCTCGACCTGATCAACGAACGCGGCATCGATGTCCAGGTCATGAGCGCGAATCAATACTGGTGGTACGCGGCCGACGAGAAGCTGGCACGCGACATTATCCGAATTCAAGACGAAGGTATCGCGGAGTGGATCGCAAATCACGCGGACCGGTTCGTCGCGTTAACGTCCGTCGCTTTGCAACACCCTGAATTGGCTGCCGAGCAGCTCGAGTACGCAGTCAAGGAGCTGAACTTCAGGGGCGCCTCCGTCGCGGGGCATGTCGCGGGTGACTCACTGACGTTAGCGAAATTCGATCCGTTCTGGGCGAAGGCTGAGGAACTCGCCGTGCCGGTCTTTATGCATCCGGGCGGCGCAGATAACATAGTGACGGAGACCGCCTTCGATGGCCGTGGTGATCTCGGTAACATCATCGGCAACCCACTGGAGACGGCGACGTTTCTAACCCGCATGATTTTCGAAGGCACGTTGGATCGGTTCCCGGGATTGAAACTTATCGGTTCGCACGGCGGGGGCTTCCTGCCGTCTTACCTCGGTCGCACCGAGATCGCTTGCAAGGTCCGTGGTAACGCAGACTGTGCCAACATCAAGCTTCCGAGCGAGTACCTGAAGGATCAGATTCTCGTCGATTCGATGGTGTTCTCGGACGAAGGTCTGCGCCATCTGGTCGCCGAAGTCGGCGCGAGCCAGATCGTCTATGGAACCGACATTCCGCTGGTTTGGCCGGATACACTGGATCTGATTCTCGATTCTCCGCACTTCAGTGACGCGGAGAAGGAAGCGATGGTCGGCGGTAATCTGGTGAAGCTGCTTAACATCAGTTAGACGCGACGTCGTGACCTGACACCGGCGAACCGCGCCCGCTCAGTCGCTGCCATCGCCAATGGTAGAATCCGGCGATGGTTAGACTGACGCAATCGTGGCGATGCTCGAACTCGGGCTGAAATTCACGCTGGCCTACCTGTTGGGTTCCGTCCTCGGCAGTCTGGTCGTGGGTCAGTTACGCGGTGGTGTCGATATTCGGCGCCTCGGGAGCGGTAACGCGGGCGGTACCAACGCCCTGCGGACCCAGGGCAAGGTATTTGCGCTGTTGGTCATGATCATCGATGTGGGCAAGGGTGTTTTGCCCGTGATGATATTTCCGACCCTTACTCTACCGGGCGTCGGGATCGATCCCTTGGTAAGTCGGGAAGTCATCGCCTATTCGGTTGGCTTCGCGGCGATACTCGGCCACGTGTATCCGTTGTGGTACGACTTCAAGGGCGGCAAGGGTGGTGCGACGGCGGCCGGTGTCTTGTGTGTCGTCGCGCCGGAGTTGGCCCTGCCGATTATTTTCGCCTGGTTCGCGCTTATCGTTGTCATCGGCTACGTCGGTCTTGCGACGATGGGCACCGCGGTCGGCGCCGCTGCCTACATCGGTATCGTCGGCCTGCCGGAAGACTATCGATTATTCGTCTTGGCCATGCTCATCGCGGCACTGATCGTCTTCACTCATCGAGCCAATATCGTAAGGATGTGGCAGGGAACAGAAAATCGTATGCGTGTGTTCCGTTCCGGATAGGATTTTGTTGGCGTCATTCGATTCGCTTAGCGACACTGCCATCTTGAGTGAGCTCGGTCCCGAAGTCGTGCGCGGGTTGTCCCGACTCGAGATTCACGACGAGATCGATTCGACGAATCAGGCGCTCCTCGATGACGATGCGCCGGTCG
>CAUZMW010000039.1:0-22874 GCA_963581225.1 Gammaproteobacteria bacterium | reverse complement strand
ATGGTTACCGATCGTAATAGTCGCGGCGACCTAAGAATAAGGACGATCAAACTAACGACGCAGGCGATCCCGGCAAGCGAAGGATCCCCGAAGTCGAACAATTCCGTAAACGGCTCGCCCTGAACAAGACGCATCACTTTCGCCGCCAGATAAACGCCGACAACTATCCAGCATGTCGCCTTGATCCAGTCCATCTTGTCCCGGTCAGCGGGCTGCTCTGTAGTCATCGGTATCGTTCCCCTCATCCACGAGTCTGTCGGTCGTCGCGATATTACAGCGCACGGAGGCTTCGAGCTATGGCAAGCATAGGCATCGAGTGCTACTTTGGCGCCTAGTGGCCGCGTCGCGGCCGGCTGAGGAGACTTCTGATGTCAGATCGGGAATTCGGATTCGCTACCCGCACCGTGCACGCGGGCTGTCGCCCGGATCCGACCACTGGGGCGCGCGCGCTTCCAATCTACCAAACGACGAGCTACGTTTTCGAAGACACGGAGTCGGCTGCCGCCTATTTCAACCTCCAGGAGTACGGCAATACCTACTCGCGGATCGTGAACCCCACGGTTGCAGCATTCGAGGAACGTATCGCCAACCTCGATGGCGGCGCGGGTGCGGTCGCATTCGCGAGCGGGCTCGCCGCCCAGGTCGCTGCGTTGTTTACGTTGCTGAGGCCCGGCGATCACATTGTCGCTTCTTCCGCGCTCTATGGTGGAACCATCACCCAGCTCAAGCACGTTCTTGGAAAGCTCTCAGTGGGTCTCGATTTCGTCGATCCTGACGACCCGGAAGCGTGGCGTGCTGCGATCACCGATGACACCAAGCTCTTGTTTGCCGAGACGATCGGCAACCCCGGTGGCAATATTCTGGACATCGAAAAAGTCGCGGAGATCGCCCATGCGAGCGAGTGTCCGTTGATGGTCGACAACACGTTTGCCACCCCGTATCTCTGCAAGCCGCTCGATTGGGGCGCCGATATCGTGGTGTACTCCGCAACAAAATTTCTGGGCGGTCATGGGACGAGCCTGGGCGGCGTCGTAGTCGATAGCGGAAACTTCAATTGGTCGAATGGCCGCTTTCCCGTAGTCGCCGAACCGTCATCTGCTTATCACGGGCTGGCGTTTCACGAGACGTTCGGCGTCTATGGTTATCTAATGAAGTTGCGCGCCGAAACGTTGCGGGATTTGGGCGCAGCACTCAGTCCATTCAACGCATTCCTCCTGGCTCAGGGGGTCGAGACGTTGCCGCTTCGTATGCGCCAACACGTGTCGAATGCCCAGGCCGTGGCAAAGTACCTCTCGTCCGACAAGCGGGTCGAGAGCGTAAGCTACCCGAGTTTGGCCGGTAGCGCCTATCGTAATCTGGCTGAGAAATATCTGCCCGAAGGCGCCGGCTCAGTGTTCTGTTTCAACCTTCCCGGGGGTCGAGAAGACGGCCTTCATTTCATCGAATCATTGTCACTATTCTCTCATCTCGCAAACGTCGGCGATGCAAAGAGCCTGGTCATTCATCCCGCATCGACCACGCATAGGCAACTGAGTGATGAAGAACTGGTCGCCGCCGGTATCGGCCCGGGGACGGTACGGTTGTCTGTCGGCATTGAGGACGCCGACGACCTAATCTGGGATCTCGAACACGGCCTCAATGCGCTCGAGAGTAAATAATGCATCTTCCTGACTACCAACAACCTGAGGTCATCCGCCGTGTGTTAACACGCCGCCGAGTGGCCATCGTCGGCCTTTCAGGAAATGAGCTGCGCGCGAGCAATTTCGTCGGCCGATATCTATTGCGCAACGGCTATGATGTGATTCCCGTCAACCCTCGAGAGGACTCGATTCTCGGCAGAAAATCTTACGCTTCCCTCGCGGAGATTCCGGGATCGGTAGACACGGTGGACGTATTTCGCCGCCCGAACGCCGTTCCGGAAATTGCACGTGAGGCCGTCTCGATCGGGGCGGAATGCCTGTGGTTGCAGTTCGGCGTCATCAGCGAGGAAGGCGCCGAGATCGCCCAAAGCGGCGGGCTCGACATCGTCATGGACCGTTGTATGAAGGTCGAACATGCCCGCTATCTCGGGCGAATGCACTGGCTGGGATTCAATACGGGGAGAATCACGGCGCTCCGCGGCATCTAAGACCGAGTCTAAGGGGGCTGGCGGGAGGTTTTCTTGCCAATAGAGATTATGATTAGCGGTCCTCAGCCAACAACAACTCTAAAGGGAGCAAGCAAATGAGCGAAAGCAGTTCAGCCGTAGACAACTGACGTGCCCGCATAAACTGTTCCAGGTTGAAAGTTAGTTTACGCAGCTTTTGATCGGTTGAGAAATTCCTCGATTGGGGTGAGTGTTTCCGGGGCAGGCGCACAATCGGCCGGGGAAGTTTGCGCTTGCTGCCTCTCGAATCATGCGTTGACAATAGCATCTAACCTTCGCACCAACAGCTTAGAATAGAGCCATGGAGGATCGTCCGCTTCGCAAGATTCGCAGCTTCGTTCGCCGCCCCGGACGAACGACCGCTGCCCAGCACAAAGCGCTGACGGACCTGATGCCGCGCTTTGGCATAGACTTCCAGGAGTCGCGGCTCGATCTCGAAACAGTCTTCGGACGCAGCGGACCACAGCTGCTCGACATCGGCTTCGGCGACGGCGAAGCCTTACTGACTGCCGCAGCGAATAACCCCGAGATCGATTATCTCGGTGTGGAGGTTCACGATCCGGGCGTCGGACATTTGCTGCTGTTGCTGGAGCGGGCCGGCCTCAGCAATGTGCGCATCATCAAGCGAGATGTGGTCGAGGTGCTCGACAGTATGCTTGGCGATGCCTCTCTTGCGGGCGTGAACCTGTTCTTTCCGGACCCCTGGCCGAAGAAACGCCACCACAAGCGCCGTCTCGTACAACTCCCGGTAGCGAATGAGTTCGCGCGAGTCATCGAGCCCGGAGGACGGCTACATATCGCAACAGACTGGCAGGATTATGCAGAGCACGTGCGCGACACCATCTCGGCTACCGGCGCCTTTGCGACAGTTCCGACTGCAGAGTTTGGGACCGGCTCAATGAGTTTACGACCGCCGACGAAGTTCGAGCGTCGCGGCCAACGGCTTGGTCACGGCGTATGGGATCTTCTGTACGAGCGCCGCGACATCGAATAGATCCAAGGAACCGAGTCGGCGCTCGTTAGATCTCGATGGTCACCTTCAGCGCCTTGAGTTCGCGACCGCTGACGAACACATCACCGCCACGGAGTAACACCGAGATCGACTTCAGGCTGGCTCCTGGGCACGGGCCGAGCACACAGAGCCCCTCGGCTATCGTGAACCGGGCGCCGTGAGATTGGCACAGAATCAGATCGCCCTCTGCGGTCAGAAAACGATCCGACTGCCAGTTCAATGCATGTCCCGCATGGGGACAACGGTTCAAGTAGGCGAATGCTCGATCGCCTTGGCGGACGACGAACAACTCTAGCGGCCAGCCGCCCTCTCCCCAGCTGAATTCGCGGCTGCCGGGATCCAAAATCTCGTCCAGGCCGCACAGCCGGATCAAGTCCTCAGCCATCGGGTACCTGCGCGCTCACAGTCGCGAGAGTGCTGTCGTGGAACCAGGATTTAAAGGCCAGCAACAACAGCAGGCCCGGAACCGCAATTAACGTCGCTAACAAGAAGAAAGGAGCCCAGCCCATCTGCGTCGCGATCCAGCCGGTCGGTGCGGTGAGCACGACTCTCGGCAGAGTGGCGAGCGCCGACAGCATCGCGAACTGGGTCGCCGTAAATCGCCGGTCAGTTAAATAAGCCATGAAAGCCAGAAGCGCCGCGCTACCCATGCCCTGCGTCAGATTCTCGAATGCAACTACGCCCGCAAGCCACCACAGGTTGTAACCAACTACGGACAACACAACAAATCCCGCGGTCGAAACCCCCTGCAGAACTCCGGCAAGTATTAGCGCTCTATATAGCCCGGCTTTCAGCGTCAGGGCACCGCCGATGAAGACCCCAAGAAGAAGTGGCGCTAGACCGAAGAACTTCACGACGGTACCGATCTCAGTGTTAGAGAACCCCGTTTCTAAATAGAACGGAATCGTCATGTGGCTGGCCAGGTTGTCTCCGAGCTTGTAGAGAAGAATGAACGCGAGCACCAGCAAGGCGCTCGAAGAGACGTTGTGCCGGTTGAAGAATTCAACAAATGGGCCCACGAAAGCGGCCCGGAGACTTCGCGGAGGATCTCTCACGTCGCGTGGCTCAGGGGCCAGGACCGTGATCACGACCATCGACAGCATCAAGCCGGCCATAAACAGGTAGACGCCGGCGAAACCGATGACGTCGGCTAGGATCAGCCCTCCCGCCGAAGCGAGCAGCATGCCTACCCGATAGCCGTAGGTGTATATCGATGCACCCAGCCCCTGTTCGGCGTCGGCGAGCGTCTCTCTCCGATAAGCATCGATGACTACGTCTTGGGAAGCAGAGAAGAAAGCCACTAGACAGGCCGCGACAGCTACTTTCCAAATGCCTTCCAGAGGATCTTGAAGTCCAAGAGTTGCGATACCGGCGGCGAGGCAAATTTGGCTGATCACGAGCCAACTTCTACGTCTTCCGAGCCCCAACGGGTTGAACCGATCCATCAACGGAGCCCAAAGGAACTTCAAGTTGTACGGCAGGCCCACCAGCCCGAGGAAGCCGATGGTCGTCAGGCTGACGTCTTCGGCCGTGAGCCACGCCTGCAGCACGGTTAGCGTGAGTAACAGAGGCACACCGCCGGCAAACCCCATGAGGCCGGCAAGCCAGAAGCGGCTGGTTAGGAGAACGCGCCAGCTAGACCCTTCCTGGCTAGATGTCATAGTCGATCGTTAGCGGCGCATGATCCGAATACCATTTATTTTTGTAGATCGCGACTCGGTCAATGTGCTTCTCGAGTTGTGGGGAAACAATGTGGTAGTCGAGGCGCCAACCGACATTGTTCGCCCGTGCCTGGCCGCGATTCGACCACCACGTGTATTGATCGGGCTGCTGGTTTATCGCCCTGAAGGCGTCCACGTAGCCGCCGGTCGTTAGCACGCGATCCATCCAGGCTCGCTCTTCCGGAAGAAACCCCGAGTTCTTGCGATTGCTCCGCCAGTTCTTCAGGTCGATCTCTTTGTGAGCGATATTGAAGTCGCCGCACAGTATATAAGGCATTTTCTTGCGTCGTAGAGCGGCCAGATGCGGCTCGAATAGATCGAGAAAGCGATACTTCGACGCTTGTCGATGTTCGCCTGCAGATCCAGACGGTAGATAGACGCTAACGACGGCGACATTGTCGAATACGGCCTCCACGTAACGGCCCTCGGCGTCGAATTCCTCCGCGCCCAGGCCGTAGACAACGCGCTTCGGTTCCACGCGAGAATAAATCGCTACGCCACTGTAGCCCGGACGCTCCGCTTCATGGATATAACGATGGTACCCGCGCCGCTCGAAGGGGGAGCCTTCAATCTGCTCAGTCTTGGCCTTGAGTTCCTGCACACACAGGACATCCGCTTTTTGCCTCGCAAACCAGTCGAAGAACCCCTTCCTGGCCGCTGAACGTAGACCGTTGGCATTGAAACTTACGACTCTCACCGATGTGCACCTTTGTAGGGGAATCCCTGAATGCTACGCAGGACAATCCCCCAGCAGAATCCCCAATCGTCAGGAAGCGCTGTATCATAGAGTAAGGCTAGCCTTCGGTCTCCATGGAAGCGTACAAAACACAATTCTTGGAATTGGCGCTAGAACTCAGCGTTTTGCGGTTCGGCGAGTTCGAACTGAAGTCCGGACGTATCAGTCCGTACTTCTTCGACGCCGGGCTGTTCAACAGCGGCTATGCGGCCGCGAAACTCGGCCGTTGCTACGCCTCGGCGCTGGCAGAGCTGGATATCGAGTACGACATGTTATTCGGCCCGGCGTACAAGGGGATCGGCCTCGTGACGCTGACAGCGGCGGCGCTCGCTGAGCACCATGATCTCGATCTTCCGTTCGCCTATAACCGCAAAGAAGCGAAGAACCATGGCGAGGGCGGCACGAGCATCGGTGCGCCGATCTCCGGACGCGTATTGATACTCGACGACGTGATTACGGCTGGGACTGCCATCCGGGAGGCGATCGGCTTAATTCGAGCCGCGGGAGCCGAGCCTGCCGGGGTGCTCGTCGCGCTCGACCGCGAGGAAGTCGGTGGGCGGAATCGAACCTCGGCGGTAAGCGAATTGGAGGAAAGCCTCGGTATACCCGTTCGCTGTATCGTCTCGCTGACCGATCTCGTGGACCATCTGGAAGAAGACGAGAAGTTCTCAGAACATCTCTCGAGCGTCCGCGCCTATCGGAATCGTTATGGGGTGGCTCTGGAGGACGCTCGATAGCGGATTCCAGCATTCTTTTTCTAAAACGCGGCCTAGTTAACCGTCCGGATGCTCTGTAATCTGGTATATCTTCACCTCCCTCGGGAAAGAACTTCTTGACATAAGGCGATGATGAAACACCGCTAACGTTTTTTAGCCTCGGCGCCGTGTTGCTCGGCCTAACCCAGGCCTCGGCACAACAGACCCTCTACCTCTGGGTCGATGCGGAGGGCTTAGTTCATTATGGCGATCACGTGCCACCGATCTATGCCGATCAGGATCGTGAGATTCTGAACGGCCACGGCGTTGCCGTCCGGCTCGTAGAGGGCACGGCTACCGAAGCGGAGCTCGCCGAGAGAGCTCGCCTTGCAGCCCTGGACGAGGCCGCAGCAGAGGCAGAGCAAGCGCGAGCGAACCACGACCGCGTGTTGCTGAATACTTACCTTTCTGTCGAGGAGATTGAACGGCTTAGAGATCAGCGCCTGAATCTCCTTCAAGAGCTGACCGGCCTGCCGGTAGCAGAGATCAGCTAGCTGCTTCCTGTATGGCCGAAACCGCCGGCGCCACGGTCGGTCTCGGTAAAAGCCTCCACCAGTTCGAAACAAACCTGCCTTACGGGCACAACCACGAGCTGGGCGATACGCTCCGCCGGCTTGATGGTGAAAGTCGTCCTCCCGCGATTCCAGCAGGAGATCAGTAGTTCTCCCTGGTAATCGGAATCGATCAGGCCCACGAGGTTACCCAGGACGATACCGTGTTTATGACCGAGTCCGGAGCGCGGCAAGATCACCGCTGCCAGACCCGGATCGTCAAGATGGATCGCCAGTCCCGTGTGTATCAGTTCGCAGGCCCCTGGAGCGAGTTCCAACGCCTCATCCAGGCACGCGCGCAGATCGACGCCGGCCGAACCGGCTGTACTCGGCTCCGGAAGCGGAATCTCCCGACCAACACGCGAATCGAGAATCTTGAGCTGAACGCTCTGGAGGGGGCGATCGCTCATTCGACTGAGCGCTAGCCGGCTTGCGACGATGAGCTGTCGACCACGTGGCCGGCACGGTAACGCTTGGCGATAAGTTCAATCAGTCGTCGCGCGAGTATCGGCTTGGTGGTCTGCTCCAGCTGGGCTTCTTCATCCTGCCAGAGGACCGTCAACGAGTTGGCCTCCTGATCGAACCCGCATTCGGGCCCGACTCGATTGGCCGCAATCATATCCAGGCCCTTTCTAACCAGCTTCTCTTTGGCATGGCGAACGACGTCCTCGGTCTCGGCCGCGAAACCGACGGTGAACGGGCCATCCACGAGCGCCGCCACACTCGCCAGCGTATCGCGAGAACGCGTTAATTCCAGATTAATTTCGCTGGCGGTACGTTTAATTTTTCGGGCTGATGGCTCCTGGGGCCGGTAGTCGGAGACTGCGGCACAGGCGATAAATAAGTGGGTGCCTCCAATGCGATCGTGGACCGCATCGTACATCTCCTGAGCGGTCTCAATATCCACGCGCTGCACGCCGGCCGGGCTTGGCAATGATACCGGGCCGCTGACAAGAATGACTTCCGCCCCAGCCTGCTGGGCCGCTGCTGCAAGCGCAAAACCCATCTTGCCCGAGCTCCGATTCGTGATGTATCGAACGGGGTCGATCGGCTCACGCGTCGGGCCGGCGGTAATAATGGTCTTCATCTCTCGCAGCGACTCGGACACGAAGATCGCGGGTTCTTCGAATACTGCGCGCACGATGTCCGCCGGCTCTGTCATCCGACCGGGTCCTTCCTCGCCGCAGGCCTGGTCCCCGGACGCAGGCCCGATGAACCGGATACCGCGCTCCTCCAGCAACTCGCGATTGTGCCGTACGGCCGGATTACCCCACATAACCTGATTCATCGCCGGCGCCAGGATAACCGGCGCCTCGGTCGCGAGACAGATCGTGGTCAAGAGGTCGCCCGCAAGACCTCCCGCGAGCGATCCCATGCAATGGGCTGTCGCCGGTGCGACCAGAACGAGGTCCGCCCAGCGCGCGAGCTCGATGTGCCCCATGGCGGCCTCCGCGGCCTCGTCCCAGAGATCCCCTCGAACTCGGCGCGAAGATACAGCCTGGAATGTCACGGGCGACACGAACGCCTCGGCGCTGCGAGTCATGACGACCTGAACCTGGGCTCCGCGATCCTTGAGCCGACGAACGAGCTCGGGGCTCTTGTAGGCCGCAATTCCGCCCGTGACTCCCAACAGAATCTTAGACCCTGTGTCTATGTTCTTATCAGCCATGGCTACCTCATCACCTGCACCGAGCTTAGCTTCCCAGCGGAACCATTTCCACCAGCCCCGTCCGCTTTTCTGTTGCACTCCGGCACTTATTAGCTCTGGCGTTCGCCTGCTCGTGAACTAAGATTCTGAGTTCTCACAGAACCATGGATGGTCATTGTGAAGCTCAACGACTGGCCGCTTCGAGAGAGGCCGCGCCACAAACTGTTATCCAAAGGCTCATCCGGGACAACGTTGATGACAGTACCGATAACGCTTTGACCAAAGACGGTCCCCTGGGGTCCCCGCACAACCTCCGGCGGAGAAGAACTGCAGGCGGTAGCGAGAACTGTGCTAGCAAGAAGACAGCTGCGTTTGATCATCTGTTTCCCCCTAGATATGCAGCAGCTTGCATATTAACCGTTAACCGACGGCTGCTTTCGGCCAGGAGCGGACACTCACCTCCGGCGGTGCTGCGGCGGGACCGTCTGCGGGGGGGGTCACCGCTGCCGCGAGTATTGATAGTCGCCAGATACGTGAATCACCATGAGGTTTGTCGCCACGCCCTCGTCGTTGACAATGAACCGGTAACCGAGTCCCAGGCCTTCGAATGCCGTCGCGGATCGCGGCACTAGCGGCCGCGGCGCGCCCTCGTCGAGGCCGGGGGCGCCGAGGCCCACCCCGCTGTAGATACCGACGATGGTGGCGAACAATTGGTCGCCGGAGAGCGACACCTCGTACGTCCGCTCGTTTCCGCCGTATATCCCGATGTAGACGCCGACGTACCGTGCCAGCACCTCGGGCGGTACGGATACTGCCTGATCGGCGGCGTCGGAGAGGCCGACCTCCCAGTCTTCACTGCTGCGTTCGCAGACCGTCTCGATCATTTCCGTATCGGCCGCCAGCTCCATGTTGACCGTAATGTTCCACGGCTTCGTGAACGCACCGGGATCGGTGAAGGTGACCTCCACCTGCAGGTGGCCGAAGTCGGGACGCCGATAGCGCTCTGTGATTCGCAGCGCCTCCGTGTGCGAGACCCCGAAGCGACTCACCCACGTCCTGTCGTTGAAACCGGCACTGTCGACGACCAGCGTGTCGCCGTCCCAGTGCCCCACCGAATACCCCGCCCAGCTTGGGAAAGGGTCAGCTTCCAGCTCGCGGCCGTCCATGTGGATCACGCGATAGCTGAGGTCGTCGTTCAGGATCGCGACGGCAGTCGGCGTCTGGAGGAAGCGTTTCCAGCCGCCAAACCGCTGGCTCTCGGGCCCGCTCGGCCGACACTGATAAACGGGGCGCGTCTTGTAGAACTCCTGTTGACGCTGACGGACGAGGTCGGTGACCCACTGCTGCAAGGTGGCGGAATCGAGACGGACCAGCGGAGGTGGCCCGTTCCACACGCCGGTCAAATCCGGCTGGCCATCGGGTCCACGCGGCGCCGGTGCGGTGAGGTCCGGCCGCCCGTCAGCCGTGCGCGGGATGCCCGGCCAGGGACGATCCAGCCATTGGGCCGCGGCGGGCATCGTGCCCGCGAACAGCATGAGCGTCGCGAAAAACAACTTCATACGTCCTCTCCAGTCTCCGGGAACCGACTTCGAGCGCCATAGATTGTCAGAGGTATTGGCCTGATTCTCAGCTTGGAGCACGACCGGCTTCACCCGGCTGCGCCAGATTGCCTCTCAAATTCGCACAACTCTTTTCTCGAAAGCTGGTATGAATGCTCCGTTAAGGCGCATCTGCTTCCAGTAGTCACGCAATGACTGATGCCTGAGTACTAGCAACGCAAACGCAGCGCGAGTCCGCCAGACCTCTTCATCCAGTCGGCCGTCTCTACGGGCTATAAATGACTTCTCCTCGAGCTTTAGTGCAATGACTACGACTCCTTTAATCTGGGCCTCGTCCGAAGGGCTAAGTTCCTCACCCGCCTCAATTCGGGCCCAAAGGTTCGCAACTTGCGGATTCGTCGCTACAGCTAACGGGAAGGCCTGAGTTCGCGCGGCCAGATTAGCTAGCGTAGCCGCTCGCATCTCGTCCGTGTTCCCTCGCATCTCGAAGATCAGAACGATCAGCGTCACTACGATAGCAACGCTGCCAATAATCTCGGCAGCGCTAGCCCAGTCAGACAATCTTTGATTTGCCACCAAGCCCCCTTATTATGCAGCACCTTGCATATTAACTGTTAATGAACGGCCGCTACCGGCCATAAGCGGACATTCTTCAGCGTGCTAGCTTCAGCGAACTGCTATGGGCCGAACGGGCGAACCGGTCGCCCCCTTGATCGGCAGAGTTAGAGTAAGAAATAGAAATTCGTAGACCTGATCGCGCGACAATTCCTTCAGCTCCATATTCTCCAAAAGGGGAATGCCTTCGCCGAGAAACAGAATATGATGGACATTCTCGGTGCCGGTCGGAGGCATGATCTGCACACAGCAAGAATCGGCCCCAACTATTGACACCTTGCGACTCGCGAGCCAGCGAGCAACCTCGCTGCCGATACCCGGCGACCCCTCATTCTCGCCGACGCCGAAGCGGCTATCGTTGTATCTGGACGGGTTCGCCCAGTGCACGGACCACCCGTAATTGAAGAGCACTGCGTCACCCTGCTCGACGGTATCTTCGCTCATACCCTGTCTCTCCAGCGCACCGCGCACATCGGCCATGGTTACTTCATACCGAGGTCCGAGAGTGTCCACGCCCTGGTAAGCCGCGATATCTATGAGAACTCCCCGGGTTATAAACGGCTTCATTTGCTCGACGCCGAGGGATTCCACACCCCCCTGTCCCCGGTTTCGGCCGGTTAGATCTTGCTCAGTGAAACCGTTGTAGAAGACTGACTCGAACGAGCCATCCGCCATCTCCAGAGTCTGTCCTTGGTGTGACAGGGCGTCAAACTGGGTTCCCATCTGGCCGATGTAGCCGGTGAAGTAGTCGCCGTGGACCGTATTTCTTCCCTCGCTGGTCGCGGGTACCGCTGGCACGACGTTGAGATAGTAGGGCCGCGATGTGTATTGCGGCATGCTGGCCTCATACAGGTGGCCCAAGTCGTATGTCTGACCAGACTCCGGTATCTGCAGCGCCTCGAGGATTTTCTGAGGCGTTACATAGTTCGATGCTCCGGCCTGATCCATTGACCCGTGGACCGATGGCCACCATGGACCCTCCTCCCGCGTCTGCGCACTGACTAGCGAAGGTAAGAGCAACATCGAAGCAAGAAAAAGTAGGTAAGTTTGATACTCTGCAGCAACAGTAGATCGATTGAATCTCATCGCTTGTCCCTCGTTCTGGTTCTTTTCTCGAGATTTTCTCTTAGTTTCCTTGGTTCCCGGACCCCAGTATCGAATCGGAATCAATCAAAAATATGATCGGCGCCAGGTTTGAAAATCTATCAGCGGACATTGTCGTGATGCACGGTGCGGTCCGCCATCTCGTCGAGCGAGCGCTCGATGCAGGGCGCTGGTTCTTCTTACGATTCGATTCGCAGCAGAGTTCGCAGATTGCCGCCGAGAATCGCTTCCTTGTCAGCATCGCTCAGAAAGTCTGCATCCACTATCAAATCAATCGTATCCGGCCACGGGAAAGGTTGGTCCGATCCGTAGACAATCTGCCCTGCGCCCATCTCGGCCACGAGGTGTCTCAGACCCTCTGACGAGAAGACCATCGTATCCGCAAGAATTTGCTCGTGCAGATAGTCGCTCGGCTGCCGTTGGTTTAGGCAGTTCGCGTTGTCGCGTGCACATGCGACCTCGGTTCGCCCAAGGTAAGACGGCAGATAACCTCCACCGTGCGCCCCGCACACTCTTAATCCTGGGAACCGATCCAGTGTGCCATCGAAGATTAGATTGCTGAGGAAGAAGGTCGTCTCAAAAGGATTCCCGAGGATATTCGCCTGATTGCCTCGCGCAGGCAGACCACCCTCTCTGAAGAGGTAGATGGAATCGTTCGGGTGCATAAACACCGGCACCGCCAACTCCTCGACCTTTGCCCAGAACGGGTCGTACTTGGGTAAGGAATTAGCTTCTCCCAGTACCGTCCCACCTACGGATACGCCCCGATGTCCCAGTTCATTGACCGCATACTCTACTTGCTCGGCCGCGAGCTCGGGGTACTGCAGGGCGGGCGAGGTCAAAGCGACGAATCGATCGGGGTGAACCCCACACCAGCCGGCCAGGCCTTCATCGTGCGTCTGCACGATAGCGCTTGCGAGCTCGCGATCCGCCCCGTACCACCAATAGTTATTGACAGTCAGAGCAGCGACATCGATGCCTCGCTCATCCATTCTATCCATGCGAAAGTCCCCCAATAAATACCAATCAGGGAATTCGCGGTCGAAGTCAGTGCCGGCGACGAGATCTGCTACTTCTCGAAATACACAGTGGGCGTGAATATCGACGATCTTAACTTCGCTGCCGCCGATAACAATCTCTTTTCGGCCCGTCTGAGCCGCGGCATCGAGTCCGTGGCCCAATAAATATATTCCAGCTGTTGTGTTCCCCACGGCCTTGAAGAATTCTCTGCGATTCGGCATGACGTGGCACCCTCCTTCTGATTGGCCGGATGGCCCGGCCGACCCTATGATTTATTTAGTCTGATCACCTGAAGATCACAATAGCATGATCTCTTAGCTTCAGACGCGAGCCAACTCTATATCTCATTGACGCATGCAAGCGTTTTTTGTAGTTCCGATGAGCTCTATTTCTCGTGCTGACTGTCTGCACCAGCAGCATCGCAGAAAATTTTCGACCGATTCGTTTCATCGCAAAGTGCGACGCAACAACAGCATATGCCTCGCCGAATTTAAAGACGTTGCGTCGCCTGAGTTCAGCGAAAAACGACACCCGACTCCTCCCGGGAGTATGTTGTGCCCCGATTCTACCTAGATGAGGCTGGAATCTCCCCGATAATGGCTAAGAATATGCCGCGGCTCGCAGTTCAACTGTCAACCGATTACCGCCTAAGGCCAGAGGCAACCGTTACCACTAGGCCCAGTGAGATCACGGGTCGGAGGATTCTTGACCGGTAGAGAAGCTATCTCCTATGATCTTTCGTGTTGTTTCGATTACAGGGGGATCTCCGGTGAGACATCGGTTCCTGCGGTTGATGCTCGGCCTGGCGGCGATCTGCACTCTTACGCCAATGCCAAGCGTGGGACAGACTGCGGCGACGACGCCCTACACACCGCTGCGCACAGCGGACGGGCATCCGAACTTGCAGGGTATCTGGCAGGTCGTCAACACGGCCGCGTGGGACCTCGAGGCCCATCAAGCAAGCCTCGGCGTACCTGCCGGACACAGCGTCGTGGAAGGGGGCGCCATCCCCTATCAACCGTCGGCGCTCGCGAAGAAGAAGGACAACTTCGAACAACGCGCCACGCTCGATCCGGAGACCAGATGTTATCTTCCTGGAGTTCCCCGCATCACTTACATGCCCTATCCGTTCCAAATCATTCAGCAGGCCGACAAGGTCTCGATCGCTTACGAGTATTTGCGCGCCATTCGCTACATTTATATGAACGGGAATCCGCATCCCCCTGGTCCGATCGACTGGTGGATGGGGGACTCGCGCGGTCGCTGGGAGGGAAATACCCTCGTGGTGGATGTGATCCATTTCAACGACCAAACGTGGTTCGATCGGGCGGGGAATTTCCACAGCGACGCCTTGCACGTCATTGAACGCTACACCCCGACGGGCCCGGACCACCTGCTCTATGAAGCTACAATCGAGGACCCGAACGTCTTCTCACGGCCCTGGAAGATCAGCATGCCTCTTTATCGGCGTCAGGAGGCGAACAGTGAGCTGTTGGAGTATCAGTGCCCCGCGTACCTCCTCGAGCAGGAATGGGACAACCCCGTTTCTACCCTATTCGGCGAACACTGACTTGGTGAGCATGAGCGAAGCGAGGTGTCAGGTGAGTCAGAGAATTTTTGCGGCCGTTCAGATGTTGACGGTTGGATTCTGCGTTTTGATACTAGCGCCGGGACCCGCAGCCGGGCAGGCCTTTTGGCGGGAAGACACGCCCAAGATCCCGATGGCTGCGTCCTGGTTAGCCGAGAAGGCCGAGCTCCCGCCCTACAATCCACCACAGACAGCGGACGGCGTGCCCGACCTTCAAGGGGTCTGGGGCGGCAGCGGCGGAGATGGCCTCAGCTACCTGGAGGAGCATGAGTACGTGGACGTGACGACGCCGGCCCAGGAATCGTTTGTTTCCGATCCACCGGACGGCAAGATCCCGTACACGACATGGGGACTGGCTAGACGGAATGAGATTCTCGCTGGGCTCGGACGTGGATGGCCCGACGAGTCGGGCGAACGTCTTTACAGCAGTCCGTCGGCATTTTGTCTAAATTACATGCCAAGGTTCTCGTTATCCGCCCTGGAGATCGTTCAGCAACCAGGCTCGGTGATCATGCTCGGCGAAGAAGGTTATCGCGTGATCCCGACTGACGGGCGTCCGCCGATCAGCGAGGATGCGAAGTTTTGGTTCGGGAACTCGCGCGGCCACTGGGAAGGCGACACGCTCGTCGTCGAGGTGACCAGTCTCAACGGCCGGGGCTGGTTTGACAGCACGGGACACTACTACACTGAGAATACCCGCATGACGGAACGCTGGCGACTGGCGGACGAGAATACGATCGATTACGAAGTGACGATCGTGGACCCCACTGTCTACTCCAGACCCTGGACGATGAACTTCCCAAGAAGGCGTCCCGGCACCGGTCCGGACATGAGGGGTGGCCGAATGGCCAGCGCGGTGATGGTAAACGCTCCCGCTTTCGAAGACCCGTATGCGGGTGAAGTATGGGAAGATGCATGTTATGAGGGCAACAGAGAGGGGCCTGCCTCACTCCGCGCACTCGGATACGACTGGTTCAGGGGGATGACTCCTCCGCAGTGATGAGCGCGCGTTCTCGTGCACACACTTGAGTTTCGCTGGATCGTTGTCAGGGAATCAATGACATGAAAAAACAGACTCTTGGTTTACTGAGCGCTTTCGGTCTGATGCTGGCCGCAGCTCCCGTCGCGGCGCACCATTCCTTCGCAGCGGAATTCGATATAGAGAAACCGATCGAGTTGCGAGGGACGCTCACTCGGATGGACTGGGTGAACCCGCACGGCTGGTTTTTTATCGACGTCGAAAACTCAGACGGCACGGTGACCAACTGGGCGATCGAGGCGGGCGGCGCCACTCAATTGCTGCGGCGAGGCCTTCGAAAGACCGACTTCCCGGCCGGAACAGAAGTGATCGTCAACGGCTATCTCGCGCGAAGCGGCGAACCGGTGGTCAATGGACGGAGCGTGATCACGCCGGACGGAAAAAATTTCTTCTTGGGGTCCAACACAAGCGGAGCCGCCGGGCGCTAGCGTCCTTGCCGACTCTCACCGCCGGTGTGATTAGCTTCTTCAAGCAGTGCTTGCGTCACGCCAATCATAGCTTCGACGGATGCGTTGTAAAATTCAGCCCGAAGTTGGCCTGCCTGGTCGACGACAAAGACCTGGGGTGAATATGAAACTGTATAAGCGCCGTCCTGTACGCTGCCCCTGAAAAAGGCGGCCGAAAACTGCGCAGCAATTGGTTTGACGTCGGCCAGCTTGCCGGCTAAGCCGATGAACCGTTCCGAAAACTGCGAGAGATACTCTTTCAACACCGCGGGCGAATCTCGCTCGCCGTCCAGCGATACGTTATCGTGTGCCGCAACCGCGTCGGTCAAGCTATCCGCGGAACCATGAGAGCTTGAAAACCTGACGCCAGCCGATGTCTACTTCGGGCGTGGGCAATTAATACTAGCCAAGAGAGAAAGAATCAAACAAAAGACTATCGCGAAACGTCGTTTGCAATATCAACGATCCGTCGCGTAACATGAAAATGACGAGCAAAACGCTCGCTTAGCCTGGAGTCAGATCTGTCCCATTTGTTTGAAAACGGACAGGGTTAAGCTAGGTCTGAGCAGTGGCAACTGGCCCAACGGCAGGAATGTAAGTAATTCTGTGATGGCGAAACCCTTTCCCACGGATATCAGACGGCAAAGCGGAGCCCGGCGTTTAATGCGGGAGGACATCAGATGAAAATAAAGCTTGTTGCTATTCTCCTAGCTGGAACATCTCTGGCCTCCATGAGTCTGCCCGCGCATCATGGAGGCTCTTTCTATGATGGGACGAAATCGACAACTGTCAGGGGGGCAGTCACCGAGTTTCGGTTCGTGAATCCTCATGTGGTTATCGCCATCGCCGTAGAGGGAGCAGAGGGGGGACTTATCGAATGGTCCGGTGAGTTGACCAGCCCTAACCGGCTCGCCAGAGCTGCGAGTGGCGGCGGGGCCACGAACACGATTCATTGGACCAAGGATATCTTGGTGCCGGGAGACGAGATTGAGCTTACCGGCAATCCGGCCAGGAACGGCGCGCCTGCCATGCGCATCACGAAAGTGGTAGACGCAAACAGGATGGTTTTGTTAGGCGGAGACGAGACCGAGGCTGACAATGCACATACAGTGCGGGAGTCAGAGTACGTGTGGGCGGTGCCAGCGAACGGCGGTGGTGATCTACGCGGCGTGTGGATGCGTCGAAATGATTATGCATATCAAAATTATGCGTTCAGCGTCGACCTGCCGCCCATGACGCTTTGGGCGAAGGCGAGATACGAGGAGGCTAGGCCGACGTTTGGCCCCAACGGTGTTGCGGTCTCGGACACAAACGACCTCGTCTATCAATGTTTCCCCCCGGGGGTCCCACGAATCTATTTTCACCCCCACCCGTTTGAAATTATCCAAACCCCTGGCCGGGTGATGATTGCCTACGAATACCAACAACTTCTGCGGCAAGTCTTCACCGATGACCGCGAGCACCGTAATGATCTCGCTCCTATGTGGTTAGGAGACTCGACCGGGCGCTGGGAAGGCGACACCTTGGTCGTGGAGACGGTGAACTTTAATGACAGGACGTGGATCGACCGCCGCGGGGTGCCGCATAGTGATCAATTGCGTGTCGTGGAACGCATCCGACGCAGCAATGAGGACGAATTGACCGTCGATATCACGGTCGCGGATCCAATAGCGTTTACCGAACCGTGGACGTCGAGAAAAATTTTCGACAAGGTCGATTGGAGCCTCGAGGAGTTTGTTTGCCTGGACGACTCCTCCTATCAAGAATTTGAACGAGCATTATTGGAATACGACGGCGGTTCACCAAAGGAATGAACTGCGACCCAAGGACAAATCGGTTCACCGCCAGATATTCAATCTGCGATACCTTATCGAAGACAGGTGCGGAGAGGTTTGCAACGGTAATAAATTATTAACCAACGGCTGCTTTTGACCGAAAGCAGAAACTCGTTAACGGTTAATATGCGAGTCCCTGGATAAAACAGAACCCCGCACTAGGCGGGGATTTGAAAACGTCAACGATTGTTGACTACCTAGCCTGTACTAGATATTTCCTCTAGCGCTGATGGGCGAAGCAAGTTATGAGTCAGCCCAACGCGCGATGAAGCTCTTCACGTTGTGATTGAACTCCTCGGGATGTTCCTGGTAGTGGAAGTGCCCACCCCGGTTGATGAACAAGAGGCACGCCCTCGGGTTGGACTCCGCGAGGATGTTGAAGAACGAGTGCGCCTGAGCCGGCAGCACCGACGGGTCGTTCTTCCCCCAGTACAGCAGCACGGGCACGACGGGCAGCGGCACGCATCACAACTACTACGATGGTGGCCGTTACGCCTACCTCGACGCGGGCTGGTCCAGTCAATTCCGCATGGAGAATGCGCAGCGGCCCAACGGCAACGGGCTCTTGATCATGGATCTGTCCGATCCGGAGAACGTCACGGAAGTGGCGCGCTGGCACGTGCCCGGCCAGCTCTACGGTGAAGAGACGGAGTACTACAAGTACTGGTTCGCTGGAGATCACGCCGCCTGGACCGGGTCTCATAACGCCCCGAGCACGCCGGTGCGAGTCGAGGAGGGCGGCCGATACGGTTACGGGAGGTTCGGTCACTTCGGGATGATCACGTTTGATTTCAGTGATATCAGAAACCCGAGCCCAGTGAGTCAGCTGATCTGGGATAATGAGGCTATCGGCGGCATTCCCTACCACACGGTGCTGCCGATCGTGGACGGCAACGCGAACTTCAACAACATCATCATCGGCTTGCCCGAGGCCATCGAGCCGGACTGACGAGAGCCGTATAAGCCGATACAGGTCATCGATGCGAGCGATCCCGCCAATCCCGAGATCGTTGGATTGTTTCGGCGGCCGGTCGCGCCCGAGGATGCGCCCTACGCCGACTTCTGTCTGTCCCGCGGCCGCTTCGGGTCACACAACACCCATTCCTTCATCCAGCCCGGGGCGTCGAATCCCAATCTCGTCGCAACGTCACACTTTAACGCGGGCGCGCGTCTCACCGACATCTCCGACTCGACGAAGCCGCGGGAGGCGGCCTGGTACCTGACACCGCGGGGCGGCGAGATAGACAACTACAACGGCTGGCGCCGTGGCGACACGGAGACGGTATTCATCGAATGGGATAGGAACCTGATGTGGGTCGGTACCCACGCCGGCACCTATTGCCTGTCGTCCCCCGCACTTAGCAGGCCCGTACTGCAGCGGCGCGAGATCGAGCGATCCGTGCTACACGGCAACCGAGGTTGGGACACCTAGTCTGAGTCTATAGCTCGGTAGTAGATCAGCTGCTCCGATCGAGCGGCGACCGAAGGAATGACTGCTTTTAGCCAAAACCAGAGATTGATATTTCTATTTCGCAGCGTAGTGTGTAACCTTCTTAGGGCGTTCATGCAGCTAAATCTAGCCGTTGACGGAAAAGGACTCTTAAATGACCTCAACCACTCGGCGTGACTTCATAAAAAGAACGGCCGCGCTTGCGCCACTGGCGTTGATGCCATCCACTGGAAGTAGCCAGCGACTCGCCCAGACCTTCGGTGATCAGTTCGACTACGTGATTGCCGGAGCAGGCCACAACAGCCTCTTATGCGCTGCTTACCTGGCAAAGGCTAGTAATCGGGTGCTCGTGCTAGAGGGGCGCACGATGATTGGCGGGGGGGTGAAGACCGCCGAGGTGTTGTTGCCGGGGTTCAAGCAGGACCTATGCTCGACAGTGCACAGCGGTTTCGCTGCCAACCCTGCGTTTCGCAACAACGAGATCAATCTGCGCGATTATGGGTATGAACTCATGGACCCTGAGATCGTCGTGCACATTCCATTTCTGGACGGCGCTTCGCTGACGGTCTTCCGGGACGACGCAGAACGTACCGCCGAAACGATTGCCAAGGTATCCAAGAAGGATGCAGAAACGTTCAGGCGCTTGGTTCCTTCGCGGGTTAAGTTTCTGAGCATGTCGCAGGCCGAGCGCACGCAGTGGCGCGAGGGCGTCTTCTGGCAGCGGCTCGGAGAGCTTTCGGGTTACGACGCCGGGCGGCAGATCTGGGAAAGCCCGTACATGCAGGCAGCGAATCTCACAGAGGGCCACTTCAGCGGTGTTCCAGGTAGCGATCTTGGAACCGGTAGCCAGGCGGTGACGATGATCTCCCACTTGCGTGGACGTCCGATTCCTCGGGGTGGATCCGGTATGTTGTCGGTTGCGTTGGGGCGCTTCATTGAAGCGCACGAAGGCATCGTTTTGACCAACAAACCGGTCGAACAACTCATCGTCGAGAGAGGTCGTTGTGCGGGTGTGGAATGCCGCGACGGCAGTCAGTACCGCGCTCGAAAAGGCGTCGTATCCACGATACATATCAAACATCTTCTCGAGATGGCGCCTCGCGAGCTGTGGGGCGAGGAGCTGCTCGACGTTGTCGATATTTGGCAACCAGAACACGCCATGTTCGCGTTCCACTTTGCGCTCTCGGAGTCCCCGAGATATGCGTCTTCGGAGGGGGGAACAATTGCGCCTTGCGAGGCGGCCATCCTTCAGCGCCCTGAGAGCATCTTCACGTTGAACTCCGATCAGGCGCGCGGCGAACTGAATATTGACGATTATCCTCTGCAGATTGTGCACCCCTCAAACGTCGACCCGACTCGAGCGCCGGCGGGCTTCGGTTCGGTCAAGATTGAAGGAACCATGCCGTATGCGCTCAAGGAGGGCCCGGAGCGTTGGGACGTGATCAAAGAGCAGGTTGCCGATCAACTGCTGACGCATTACATGCGTCATACGACCAACCTGACGAAAGACGACGTTCTTGCGAAGGTTCTCATGAGCCCGCTTGATATCGAGCGGATGAACCCGGCCATGTGGCGAGGGAGCGTACATCAACGCCTCAGAACGTTTGACAACTTTTCTCCGTACCGCTTGCCGATCCCGGGTCTATATCAGACCGGCGGTTGCACTGAGGGTGGTGGCTCAGTCACGGGTCGCCCCGGTCGAGCTGTAGCCGCCATGATTCTCGAGGACGACGGCAAGACGCTCGAGGAAGTGGCGGCCCGGCAGACTCGCCGAGGATAGCCGATGAAGAGACGGTGACCTGTGGCGGATACTCAAGACAAGGTACGGGGGGGATAGATCAGCTATGACGCGTAGCTTACGGCGTGAGCACATCATGTTCTTGGGCGCGTTATGCTCAGCTGTCTTATTGGTGCTGACTCTCGGCGCCCGGGCTCAGCAGACAGGAGTAGATCAGGAGGTTCCGGACAACGTTGCGATGCACCCCGCGCCGGAGCAGCCGATTCCCTATAGCCACAGGACCCACCTCGCGCTCGGGTTGGTCTGCGAGACGTGTCACGCGAATGCGGAATCAAGTGCGCTAATGGGATTTCCTGAGACCAGTACCTGTATGTCGTGCCACAACGCAATCGCCACAGACCGGCCCGCGATCATGCAGCTAGCCGAGATCGAAGCCTCTGGTCATCCGGTTCCTTGGGAACGAGTATACCGAGTACTTCCCGGGGTCACTTGGTCCCATCAACCGCACGTCGAGGCAGGCGTGCAATGCGGCGCATGTCATGGGAACGTCGCGCAACTGGATACGATGGCGATGACCACGAGCGTGACGTCGATGGCAAGTTGTATCAGTTGCCACGAAGGGCGCGCAGCCGATACCGCTTGTGCGACCTGTCACGCATGGCCTATGGAATGAGAATCCGTAACACCCTTACCAGGGACTAGAACGGCCGTGTGACCCTCTCGCGAGGTTCGGGCAGCCTGATGACGCGGTTTTTACCCACGGCTCACAAGCTCGTATTGCCAGATAGCGATCTGCAGTAACCAATGGATCGAACAGTTTCTCCGAATCACCAGATCGGGGTCTGGTGTTGCGTGTTATGCCTACTCAGATTGAACATCACCAGTCTCCCGGTCTTCGGTATCAATCCATTCGTAAGAGACCTCCACACGTGTTCTTTGCCCTTGTTCGTCGTATTCAACACTGACGCGTTTTCCTTGTTCGTCTAGGAACCCTAGGGACTGCTGAAAATGTATAGGAGGTATCGAGTCATCAGGCACCGTGCCTTCCAGAATGTATAGCAGCCTGTCAAGTCGATGGATTGCGACGAAGGTACGCGATTGATCCTCGTTCGTGATCTGCAGTTGGTGCCCCGGAACACCGTCCATTGATGACCAAGCGTCGTAGGTGATTTCGCCACCCCTCCTACGAATATTCCATGCTGCATACGCGATTGCGCCGCTTAGCTCCCCTTGGACTCTGAGAGGGTTATAGTTGGATCCGGTTCGTGCAGATAACTCCTCGTTTGCACTCTCTAAGCCGGAATAGTCAACTACAGTCACGGAGTAGTAAGCCGGTGAGTCTTCAACGGTGTAGACGCGCGTAGGAATTGTCGCGCCGTGTTCCGACACGTAGCTTATCTCCCGTACCTCGGGTTCGTGCGGAAAGTTGATGATGAACTGGTCCGTCTCGTTTACATACTTTATCCAACTCTGAGCGAGTGAGATTCCCGATAGAAACAGCGCAGGCGAAATTACGAAAAGTGCTAACGCACGCATGCTTTCCCTCTATGACTTAAAAAGTTCTAAATTCTTAACGTCACGTCTGAATAACCAACTGACCCCCTATTCAAGAGCCTCTCTCCCTTTCCTTAACAAGCTTATAAAGCCCCCGAATTAATACCTACCCCCCTTCTAACATCTTCAAAAGATTCAGAGTTAGGCGTATAACTAGTGTCTAATGATGCAAAGGCTGTCTCCATACATAAGTTATTGATATTTAAGTAACATCAATGGTGTGGCGGAGAGGGAGGGATTCGAACCCTCGAAGGGCTTTTAACCCTTACTCCCTTAGCAGAGGAAGGCTTTAAGTCGCCCATATACCTCTATATGTTATTGATTTTATTAGTATTTATACGGTTTTTATAGCTGCCT
>CAUZMW010000038.1:0-23600 GCA_963581225.1 Gammaproteobacteria bacterium | reverse complement strand
CGGCTCGACTTCACCGAGAGAGTTGCGCTGGAGCTGGCGCAAGCCTTTGCGCCGGTCGTTCGCGCGTTCGGCGTTGGGACGACCGTACCGCTGGAGTTACAGCGGTTGCTCGAGATCGTTCTGGAGCCCTGGAAGTCGTTGGAGCGACTGAACGATCCTCGAGGTTTGTACGCTATCTGCCTCTGCGTCGCCCACTGATGGAGAACGCGGGTCGGCATTTTTTTCGAATCATAACGAGTCTTGAGGGAGAATCATGATGTCTGGTTGGAGCTCCCGCGTTTCTGTGGCCGTCGCGTTGATCACCTGGACCCTGCCTGGATCGACGCACCATTCGCACGGCAATTACGATTTGACGGAGTACAGGATGTTGGAGGGCACCGTAACGGAACTCCACTGGATCAATCCGCATACCTGGATTTACCTTGAGGTCTTGGATTCCGACGGAACGGCAACGATATGGACGGTTGAAGGCGGCGGCATTAACGCAGTAACCAGCCGTGGCTGGACTCGTGACAGCGTCCAGATAGGCGACACGATCTCCGTCCGATGCCATCCTCTCCGGGGTGGCACTTCGAGTTGCTTGTTCGGGTATCTCAAGCTCGAAGGTGAAGTGGAGAAAGAGTTTGATTAAGCGAGCGTGGCTGAATTCGTCCTACTCTCATGTTCGGGAGCAATCCGTCCGTACTCTGAAAATTGCTCCGTTAGCGTTGCTCTTGTCGATGCCGGGGGCTTGCTTTGCACAGGGCTGGATCGAGTATATCAATCAAGCGCAGCTGTTCAGCGTCAATTTTCCGCGTGACCCCGAGATCCGGGACATCGACTACGCTTCGGAATATGGCACAATCTTCCCTGCACGCGTCTACTCCGTGGAGGAGGGTCAAAGCCTTCACTCCCTCACCGTAATCGACTTTACCGACGGGGAAGGCCGATACCGGGAGTTGGCTGACAAGACTGATGATGCCAACGTAGCTTCCTTGTGGTTATACGATCAAAGAGGGTCGATAGCCTATGAGGCTTCGAAGTTTCGTCAGCGAGGCGGCAGCATTCTTTATGACGGCTGGCATCACATCGATCTGGTTGAGGGCCTCCAGCTAGTCATCACCAACTCCGATCAATCCAGTACCTATGCTGGACTCTATCTACATGCCCAACGCCTCTATATCCTCGAAGCAACTGTGCCTGCCGGTGCACCCCCACAAGGTCTGTTTCAGCAATCGCTCGCATTCCTCGATGAGGACGGCAACCAGATACGCTATGAGCTCACACCGGAAGGGAACAGAACCCGTATCAGATGACGCCGATTTAGCACGGCGAGGACAATGACGGCGCCCCCGTCAATCTTCGATGAGGGGCAGTTCCAGGTTCTTCGGGTAATCGTAGAACCCGAGCTTGGCGCTGACTTCGGCGAGCTCCGACCATTTCTTCGTGTCGAAATCCAGCGCGACGACACCGCTGGTAGGCAGGTTGTTGAGACCGATGGACGGCAACAGTCGATTGGCGAGGTCTGTTATGCCGGGGTTATGGCCGATGAGCAGCAGATCGGAGAAATTGTCTTCTTGGCTACAGACTAGCTCGAGGATCTGGTCGGGCGTGGCAAGGTAGAGTTCTTTCTCGACCTGCAGGAATTCGGCCGGATACTTTAATGCCTCGGCGATGAACTTTGCGGTCGCGCGCGCTCGCGCGGCGGAGCTTGCGATGATGAGCGATGGGCGAACTTTTCGTGCCGCCATGCGTTTGCCCATCTTTGGCGCGTCTCGTTCGCCGCGTTCCGAGAGAACGCGGTCGTGATCGGCCAATGAAGGTTCTGTCCAGCTGGATTTAGCGTGGCGGAGTAAAGTCAGTCGCTTCATCTAGTTACGATGTTAGAGCAGGCCTGCTTCCAGGCGAGCCTCTTCGGACATCATTGACTGATTCCACGGCGGATCGAACACGAGTTCGACTTCGGCGCGCTCGATCGTTGGAACGATTTCGATTTTCCCTCGAACATCCTCCATCAGAATCTCGCCCATTCCGCAACCTGGCGCCGTCAGCGTCATATCGACAGTGACGATACGCTGCCCCGCATCGTTACGCTCGATTTCACAACGATAGATAAGCCCGAGATCGACGATATTGATTGGGATCTCGGGGTCATAGCACATCTTCATTTGCTCCCAGATTACCGATTCGAGTTCTTTTTCCGTCGCGTCACGAGGCACGTCCGGCGGTTTGATCGGCTCCTTACCGATCGCGTCCGCATCGACGCCGGCGATCCGGAATAAGTTGCCCTCGATATAGACCGTAAAACTGCCGCCCAGCGACTGGGTGAGATAGCCCGACGTGCCCTCGGGCAAAGTGACGGTTTCGCCATCGGGAATGATGACGGCTGCGCACTCGCGAGACAAGACAACCGTTTCACTCTGGGGGTAATACATCGCTCACTCCGTTGAAATCTTGTCGTCCACACTGGTCAATGCACTCTTCAGGGCATGCCAGCTCAGGCTGGCGCATTTGACTCGGCTGGGATATTCGCGAACGCCTGACAGAGCGGCGAGTTTATCCAGATCCTCAAGGTCAGCGCTGTCGTCGTAGTCTGCGGCGGTCAACATGTCGTGAACTTTCTCGAATAGTTTAAGACTTTCCTGTAACGACGCTCCCTTGACCTTCTCAGTCATCAATGACGATGACGCCACGGAGATCGCGCAGCCCGTCCCTTTGAAACGGATATCCTGCACCGTGTCGCCGTCCAGTTTCACGTACAACGTCATGCGGTCGCCGCAGAGTGGATTGACGCCCTCGACGATGCGGTCCGGATCCTCGAGTTCTCCGAAGTTTCGAGGCCGTCGGTTGTGGTCGAGAATCACCTCGCGATAGAGGTCCTGCAACTCGTTCAAGAGAACATCTCCAGTGCGACCCGGAGACCGCGGATAAGGCCGTCTACGTCGTCCCGGTTGTTGTAAAGCGCGAACGACGCGCGAGCGGTAGCCGGTACACCGAAGAAATCCATCACCGGCATTGCGCAATGGTGCCCGGTTCGTATCGCGACGCCTTCTCGGTCGACGATCGTACCCAGATCATGCGCGTGGATATTGTCGAACAGGAAAGAGAGCACGCTGGCTTTTTGCGCTGCGGTGCCGATTATCCTCACGCCCGGCAGCTCGAGCAGTTCGCTCGTCGCATATTCGAGTAGGTCGTGCTCATGTCGAGCCAATGCGTCGAAGTCGATGGCGCTCAGATAGTCGAATGCGGTCGCTAAGCCGATCACGCCCGAAATATTCGGTGTGCCCGCTTCGAATTTGTGGGGCAGGGTGTTGAAGGTCGCTTCCTCGAAGCTCACCGTGAGGATCATCTCGCCACCGCCCTGGTATGGTGGCATCGCGTCCAATAAGGTGCGCTTGCCGTACAGGATGCCGGCTCCTGTCGGCCCGAACATCTTGTGGCCGGATAGTGCGTAGAAGTCACAATCCAAAGCCTGGACGTCGATTTTAAGGTGTGGTGCCGCTTGGGCGCCGTCGATCAGCACAAGCGCGCCGGCCTCATGTGCCTCGGCGATCAACTCCTGCACTGGATTGATGGTGCCCAGGGCATTTGAGACGTGGGTGAGTGCGACGATCTTGGTGCGTTTGCTCAGGCGGGCTGTAAATTCTGCGCGATCGAGTTCACCGGCCCGCGTAATCGGAGCGGGTATCACACGTGCGCCCGTCCGCTCGCAAATCATCTGCCATGGCACGAGGTTGGAGTGGTGCTCCATGCCGGTGACCAGGACCTCATCGCCCGGATTGAGCTGTAGCTGGCCCAGGCTGGTTGCTACCAGATTGATCGATTCCGTTGTGCCTCGCGTAAAAATAATCTCGGCGCTGCTTGCCGCGTTGATATAGGCGCGGATCGTTTCCCTAGCGCCTTCGTAGGCCTCAGTCGATCGCTGGCTAAGCGCATGGACACCACGATGAACATTGGCGTGATCGTGTTGTTCATGATGTAGTATTGCATCGAGCACCGCCTGCGAGCGCTGAGAGGAGGCCGCGCTATCCAAGTAGATTAACGGCTTCCCATGCACCTCCTGATGCAATATCGGAAAGTCCGCTCGGAGCGACGGGATGTCGGTGATTAGTTCCGTCGCCGTTGCTCTCGGTTCGAGTCTTGAGGCCATTACAGCAGTTCGTCCCACTGTTGTTGGCCCGGCAAGTAAGCGAGAACCGTTCGTGCAATGCGCTCCCTGATTTCCGGCATGTCGAGACGCTGAAGTATCTCGTTGGCAAACGCGAAGGTCAGGAGTCCGCGGGCCGTCGCTTCATCCACGCCTCTCGAACGCATATAGAACAGTTGGTCCTCGTCGAGCTGCCCTACCGTTGCACCGTGCGAGCATTTCACGTCATCGGCATATATTTCGAGTTCCGGTTTAGTGTTAATTTCGCCACGATCCGAGAGGAGAAGGTTGTCGCTCGATTGCGTCGCGTCGATCTTCTGTGCGTCCTTGTGAACGACGACTTTGCCGTTGAATACGCCCCTGCCTCGATCTCCGATGATGCCCCTGAATGTCTCGCGACTTATCGTCCTGGGCGCGCTGTGGTCGACTCGGATGTGATTATCGACATGTTGTCCTTCGCCGGCCATGAAGACACCGAATAGATCGCAACGCGCTCCCGGCTTCGCCAGATCGACCTGGACATCGTTGCGTACCAACTTGCCGCCCAGGTCGATGTAACCGAGTTCGAGATTCGCATCGTCGGCCAGCTCAGCCTTCAGCAGTTCGGTATGTAGATGCGCTTTGCCGTGTTGCTGCAGCCGGTAGAGTGTGAGCTTGGAGCGCGGTCCTTGTGAAATCTGTGTGACGAGGTTCGTCCAGCCGGAGTGCTCGCCCGCGCCGAGAAAATGCTGTGTTACCCGGAGTGTGGAGTCGGGGCCGAGGTCGATGGCGATACGTGGCTGAGGCGCAAGCGACGGTTGTTCGCTGGCGACGAAAATTAAATGTATAGGTTCAGCGATCTGCGCGCCGCTGGCCACACGAAGACAGATGCCGTTTTCGGCAAAGGCCGTGTTGAGTGCCGCCAGAGGCCGTTCATCGAGCGCGATCTCTGCGGCGATTTTCGCCGCGCCGTCCCAGGCTTCCGCGAGGCTCAAAATCTCCAGTCCGTCCGGCGGACGTGGCGCTTCGCCGCCGTTAACGGGGTGCCCATCGACGAAGACGAGTGGCGGATAACCGTTCGTCAGCTCAAGTCTGTCGACCAATCCCTGCGCACGAGAAACGGCGTCTTGCGACGGCGAATCCGGAACAGGATCGAATTGTCCGGTCGCAATCGGTTTGAGATCGGTGTAACGCCAGTCTTCCAGCTTGCGGGTAGGGTAGCCGGCCGCACTGAACGCCGCCATGGCGTCCTCGCGCGCAGCGCGGAGCGCGCTCGATCCGGGCAAATCCTTCAGCCGCGCCTTAAATTGATCCTGGAGGTACGCTTCCGTCATGCCCGATTTTCCTCAGCACGCACCCAGTTATAGCCTCGTTCGTCCAGCTCTCGGGCGAGACTGCTATCGCCGCTCTTCGCGATTCGGCCCTCGGACAGCACATGCACGAAGTCGGGGACCACGAGCTCCAACAACCGTTCGTAGTGGGTCACGAGAATCATGGCGCGATCCGGGCTGCGAAGACTATTCATCCCCGCCGCGACCACTTTCAGCGCGTCCACGTCCAACCCCGAATCCGTTTCATCGAGAACGGCCAATGTGGGTTGCAGGACCAGCATTTGGAGAATCTCGTTGCGCTTCTTCTCGCCACCGGAAAAGCCTTCGTTGACGCCACGAGTCAAAAACTCCTTGGGGATCTGCATCAACTCGCTCTGTTCCTTGATGATTTTCATGAATTCGAAGGCGTCGACTTCGCTTTCGCCACGCGCCGCGCGCTGCGCGTTCAAGGCAGCCTTCAGGAGGTAGGTGTTGTTGACCCCCGGGATCTCGGTGGGATACTGAAAACCCAGGAACAAGCCCGCCCGTGCGCGCTCTTCAGGCGCCATGACAATCAAGTCCTGGCCGTGAAAGGTCATCGATCCTGAAACGATCTCGTAGTCGTCGCGACCGGCAATCACCTGCGCCAGCGTGCTTTTACCGGAGCCGTTGGGACCCATGATGGCGTGGACTTCGCCGGCGGCGACGTTTAGATTCACGCCGTTTAAGATCGCGTGACCGTCTATTTGGACGTGTAGATCCTCGATTTGCAGCATGTGCTAAAACTTCATCCTCAGCCTACGGCGCCTTCGAGGCTGACATTCAATAAATTCTGTGCTTCGACAGCGAATTCCATCGGCAACTGTTTGAAGACTTCACGGCAAAAACCATTGACGATCAGGTTGACCGCGTCTTCCTCGGACAGGCCGCGCTGTCGACAATAAAAAAGCTGGTCCTCGCTGATCTTCGATGTCGTGGCTTCATGTTCGACGTGCGCGCTGCGATCTCGGACCTCCACATAGGGAAAAGTGTGCGCGCCCGACTCGTCACCAATCAGCAGCGAGTCGCACTGCGTGTAGTTTCTCGCGCCGTGGGCGCTCGGCATGATACGCACCAGGCCGCGGTAAGAGTTCTGCGCGTGGCCGGCCGAAATTCCCTTCGAGATAATCGTACTGCGCGTATTGCGGCCGATATGAATCATTTTTGTGCCGGTGTCGGCTTGTTGGTAGTTATTCGCGACGGCGACAGAATAGAACTCACCAACGGAGTTCTCTCCGCGTAAGATGCAACTCGGATACTTCCATGTGATCGCTGAGCCTGTTTCGACCTGCGTCCAGGAAATTTTCGAGTTCGCGCCGCGGCAATCGCCGCGCTTCGTAACGAAGTTGTAGATCCCGCCGACACCGTTCTCATCGCCCGGGTACCAATTTTGTACGGTGGAGTATTTGATCTCGGCATCTTCGAGCGCAACGAGTTCAACGACGGCCGCGTGCAACTGATTCTCATCGCGCATCGGTGCCGTACAACCCTCGAGATAACTCACGTGGCTGCCAGCCTCAGCAATGATCAGCGTGCGCTCGAACTGCCCCGTATTCGCTGCGTTGATCCGGAAATAAGTTGAGAGTTCCATCGGACAGCGAACACCCTTCGGGATATAGACGAAGGACCCATCGCTGAAGACGGCCGAATTCAGGGCTGCGAAGAAATTGTCTCGCTGCGGTACGACCGTACCGAGATACTGTTGGATGAGTTCCGGATGTTCCCTCACAGCTTCGGAGAACGGGCAGAAGATAACGCCTGCGTCGGCAAGCTTCTTCTTAAACGTTGTTGCCACGGAGACGCTGTCGAATACCGCGTCGACCGCGACCCCCGCTAAGCGTGCCCGCTCGTGCAAAGGGATGCCGAGCTTGTCATAGGTCTCCAGAAGCTTCGGATCGACTTCGTCGAGGCTTTTGGGCGCGTCGTCCATATTTTTTGGCGCCGCGTAATAGGAGATGGATTGATAATCGATCGGGTTGTAGCGAACGTGCGCCCATTTCGGTTCGGTCATCGTGAGCCAATGACGGTAGGCCTTCAGGCGCCATTCGGTCAGGAATTCGGGCTCGCCCTTTTTTCTGGAGATCAGCCGTACGACGTCCTCGTCCAGACCGGGCGGTACGATGTCTTGTTCGATGTCGGTGACGAATCCGTGCTGGTATTTTTTCTCAATCAGCTCGGAGACACTGTCGGGGGTTGTCGTCATGTCGAGGTTAATCCGTGCGGCTAGCGAGTGGTTATCGGTCCGAAAATGTCGTCTCGGAGCCTGGGGGGTGGCATCGGTACACGCTGAGTTTGTAGATCTGCGAGAGTCACCTGGGTCAGCGCACGACGAATACTGAGGTTGATTCCTTGCCATGCCGTCCCGACACGGCAAGTGGGTTCGAGTCTGCAGTGGCCGATGGGAGAACTACACTCTGTGATCGCGACCGGGCCTTCGATCGCGTCGATGATCTGGGCCGCGCTGATCTCGTCGTCGGGCCGGGCGAGCGCGTAGCCGCCATGGGAGCCGCGTTCGGACACCACGAGACCGGCCCGAACCAGTGCCTTGAGGAGCTTGCTGACCGTCGGTTGGGAAAGATGCGTGGCATCGGCAACCTGACCGGCGCTCGTGAGCCCCACGTCGTTCCGAGAGAGCTGTGCCAGCACTAGGGTGCCGTAATCGGTGAGTTTGCTGATACGCAGCATGACGCGATCCGGGGCAAATGAATATAGGACTAGTTTAGTACCCTTTAAGCTGAGAGGCAAAGCTGGTTTCACAGAGCGCGATCCAATGCTGCCCGTGCGGGGCCTGTTCTGCTATTCTTGGCGGCGATTCGATTCCCCTCGCGCAATCCGGCCAGGGTCTCGATTATTTCCCATTCGAAGAGTTTTTAAGGAGTTTTTCATGAGTGTCGCGGAGTTGAATGCCGTGGCTCGGGCAATGGTTGCCCCGGGCAAAGGGATTCTGGCAGCGGATGAAAGTTCGCCTACGATCAAGAAGCGCTTTGATTTAATTTCTCTCGAATCGACAGAGGATGCTCGTCGTAGCTACCGGGAGATGCTGTTTGCAGCGCCAGGCGTCGCCGAACAGATCAGCGGTGTGATCCTGTTCGACGAAACGCTTCGACAGAGCGCCCGTGACGGAACACCGTTTCCCAATTATCTCGATCAGCTCGGTATCATCCCCGGCATCAAAGTGGACAAGGGCGCTAAGCCGCTCGCGGGCTTTCCGGGCGAGACCATTACCGAAGGACTGGATGGGTTGAGGGATCGGTTGAACGAGTATCACGAACTCGGAGCCCGGTTCGCAAAATGGCGCGCCGTGATCGATATCGGCACCG
Organism: Gammaproteobacteria bacterium; assembly: GCA_963581225.1. GTDB lineage: Bacteria > Pseudomonadota > Gammaproteobacteria > Steroidobacterales > Rariloculaceae > SMWC01. Next base: position 14,826 of record CAUZMW010000038.1, on the reverse strand, counting down.
ATATTCCTTCGGCGTTCGGTATCTCGGCGAATGCCCACGCGTTGGCGCGCTACGCCGCGCTATGCCAGGAGGCCGGAATCGTGCCGATCGTCGAGCCTGAAGTCCTGATGGATGGGGCGCATGACATCGAACGCTGTGAGGAAGTAACGAATCGGGTCCTTACCGCCACGTTCGAGCAGCTCGAGGCCCATCGAGTGGCTCTGGAGGGAATGATCCTGAAGCCCAATATGGTGATCTCGGGAAAAAAATGCCCGACGCAGGCGTCGGTTCAGGCGGTTGCCGAGGCAACCGTGCGGTGTTTGACTGCGAATGTTCCTGAAGGCGTACCGGGTATCGCGTTTCTCTCGGGTGGTCAGAGCGACGTAGACGCGACGGCACATCTGAACGCGATGAATCAACTCGGCCCACATCCATGGGAGCTGTCGTTTTCGTATGGGCGCGCATTGCAGGCGCCGGCGTTGAAGGCCTGGGGCGGCCAGGCAGAGAATTATGGCGCGGGTCAGCAAGCTTTCTCGTTGCGGGCGAAGCTCAATGGCCTGGCTCGCACGGGGAGTTACGACGCGGCGATGGAACCGGCGGCATAGAATCGCCACGAATACGGGGACGGTCTACTTAACTATCTAGGCAGTTCAACGGGGATCGTGAGTTAGGTAGACCGTCCCCGTATTCCCCGTCTCGTTGCGATTCTTCGAGCCTAGTCAGCGGCGGCGCGGGCGATCTGCTCACCGTTACTTTCGTCGTCACGCCGGCCGCGACGCCGACCATCCAGCATGAGATCCCCGATTTGTTCGAGCCGCGCTTGAATGCGAGCGCGATCCACGGAGTTGACGTCGGGCGACTCGAGCGCCATACGTAGTTGATTGATCGCCAACGGCCCGCTGCCGATCGAAATGTAATACTCGGCCATGTAGAAGTGCGCATTGCTGATGTCGCCCTCTGCATTAGCGGCTCGTGCGATCAAACGAATCTGCTCTGGCGTTGGCGGTACGTTGTTGAGCAGGTCCAGTAGGATTTCATGCGCAGCCGCAGGCTCACCGGCAGCGATCAGCGCTTCGGCGAAACTAATCGTCAATGGCACATTTCGCGGAAATAGGCCGACGGCTTCGGCATACGAATCCAGGGCCGCGTCAACTTGCCCATTTCTCATCAACGCTTCGCCTCTGCCGATCCGATAAGGTATGACGCCGGGCGATTCTTCCACGAGCTCCCGGAACATTCGCTCTGCTTCATCGTCGCGCCCCAGTCGCGAGAGGCTCAGAGCCAATCCGTAGCGATCCGCCGGCTCGGCGCTGCCCCGATCATCCAACCGCGTTACGAAGATCTGGTGAGCGTCTTCTGACGTAGGCGCTTGCAGAGCCCGCAGGCGCGCTTTGACAATGCGGTAACTTGGACTGTCATCGACTTCCACACTCGGAAGTTGCCGAGCGCGATCCCGCGCGTCCGCGATTCTCGCAGTCGTGACCGGGTGGGTTTGCAGAATCGCCGGAACCTGCTGGCGTGAGCTGCCGTAGCGGCGTGACAATTTCTCAAAGAAACTGGACATCCCCGTCGGATCGAAGCCGGCGGAGGAAAGCGTCTCCATGCCGACTCGGTCTGCTTCATGCTCATTGGCGCGAGTGAAGTTTATCTGACGTTGAATCGTGGCTGCCTGCGCCGCGGTGACGAGTCCCGTGGTCGCTTCACCGCCGATGTCTGCAGCGGCACCCAGCAGTATCGCGGCCAGCATCGTGGTGATGTTGAGCATGCTGCTACGCTGGCTGTCGTAGATGGAACGAGCGATATGCCGTTGCGTGACATGCGCGACCTCGTGCGCCAATACCCCTGCCAGCTCGCTTTCGGATTCGCTCGTGAGCAGCAATCCGGCGTTGACGCCGATATACCCGCCGGGTAGGGCGAACGCATTGATCGCCGAGTCGTCCACAATGAAAAAGTTGAAGTCCTGAACGCCGTCGCTCGCATGCCCCGCAAGCCGAGCGCCGACACCCTGGATATACTCTGTCAGTATCGGATCGTCCATTATGGCGCCCGCGTTTCGCAGCTGAGCTACGACGCTCCGGCCGAGCTGCGTTTCCTGGCTCCTCGTGATGATCGAGTCCGCCGGGCTACCGAAGTCGGGCAGGTTGCTGCGCTGCGCTGCGGCCGTGCCGCACGCGGTTGCGAGTACCAGACAGACTAACGATCTCAACATATTAACCTCAGGTATTTAAGACTCCGCTGGGCGGTCCAATGTTCCGCCAGGCGCCAGCGATCTGCTCATGAGTTCTTTACCGGTTCCATGATGGCATCGAGGTTCAATTGGTCGCAAAACTCCATAAATTCTTCCCGTAGTCCCGCGATGTTAAGGCCGGCCGGAATATTGATAAACATCTGTACCGAGAACATAGCCGTCCCCGTGTGAGCTGCGGGGTAACTGCGAGTCGTCAGTTCGCCAATCTCGATGTTGCGTTCGGCGAAGAAGCCGGCGAGATTATGGACAATTCCCGGTTGATCCAGGCATACGACATCGATGGCGTAGGGGAGCAATTCCTTGCTGAATTTCTTTGGCTCGGTGCGCTTGAGTTGGATGGTGAGGATGTTCGCCTCGCCGAATTTGGCGAGGGCCTGTTCCATCCGTGTGACCGTATGCCAGTTACCGGACACGAGCAGCAACATCGCGAATTCCGATCCCAGCCCCGTCATGCGACTTTCATTAATGCTGCCCCCGCAGTCCAGAATGACGCGCGTTAGATCCTGTACGACGCCCGCACGATCACCGCCGACGGCAGAGATAACCATAAGCTGTTGCATGCGGAAAATATCCTGGCTAGGTTGGCGGGAACCTCAGTGTACCTCGATCCAGGTGCGCTGCAACGCCTCAGGTAGCCATTTTGGCGGCCCCGGATTGGGGCCACAGGTTGCGCCCCTCCGAGGCGCCCAGTACCATCGCGGCCTCTGGATTAGTGGGAAACATAGATGTTCGCGGGCAGCATAGTGGCGCTCGTCACGCCCATGGATGCCGATGGCGGCATCAATTACGGTGATCTGGCGGGATTGATTGAGTTCCATATCGATTCAGGTACGGAGGCGTTCGTGATTGCCGGGACGACGGGCGAGTCGGCGACCTTGGCGCGAGATGAGCACATCGAGTTAATTGAGCGCGCCTGTGCCCTGGTAGCTGGGCGAGTACCCGTAGTGGCTGGTACTGGCTCGAATTCGACTGCGCAGACATTGGATATTACCAAGGCCGTCGATCGGTGTCCTGTCGACGGGTTTCTCGTCGTTACTCCTTACTACAACAAGCCCACTCAGGAGGGACTCTACCGGCATTTCTCGCTGGTTGCCGATGCAGTTCAGCGGCCGGTTATTCTCTATAACGTGCCGGGCCGTACGGGAGTCGATTTGATACCGGAAACTGTAGTCAGGCTTGCGAGTCACGATAACATCGTTGCAATCAAGGAAGCGACTGGGGATTTGGAGCGGGTCGAACCGTTGCGGGACGGGTGTGGAATGGAATTTCAGTTGCTGAGTGGCGACGACGGCACGTCATCCGAATTTATGCTCAGTGGCGGTAACGGGTGTGTCTCGGTGACCGCTAATGTTGCGCCGGTAGCAATGCGAAGCCTGTGCGATGCCGCTCGTTCCGGCGACCGCGATCAGGCGACGAGCGTTGACCGAAAGCTACGGGCGCTGCATGAAACGTTGTTTCTCGAGAGTAATCCGATACCCGTCAAGTGGGCCGTAGAGAAACTCGGTTTTACCGGCCCAGGAATTCGGTTACCGCTGACCGGGCTGGCCGTGGCATATCATCAAGAACTGCTGGCCGCTATGAACACAGCAGGGATCGAGGTCGGCCAATGACATTGACGAGACATCTGTTGCTCGGGCTTCTTGTAACCTGGTGGTTGGGCGGCTGCTCCAGCAGCTTTGCGTTACGGTGCGAAGATCCAGCGCGTTATACGGACAGTGGAGAGATGCCGCCTGTGCGTATTCCCGACGACCTCAGTCCACCGGATGAGTCTCAGTCGCTACGGATACCGGCGCCGGCCGAGGGCGAAGCCGAACAGCTCGAGTCGCGGGGAGAGTGCCTCGAGTCACCACCGGATTTCTTCGAAGCGGGGGCGCCCGGCTGATTCTCTGCTTAGATCGGTTAGACGTCTCCGGGCCTGCCTTGCAGGCGGCCCAACATGAAGTCCAGCGACAACCGGCCCGGGCCATAGATCGTGATCGCCAGTAGCATCAATCCCCATAGATAGTGGTCGGCGACAGACGCCTCAAACCCCGCTGCGAAAATGACATGCGCATAGGCTACGACCGCCATGATATTGACGGCCTGCAGGCCGATAGCGGACAGGCGCCCCGCCAGACCGACGAACAATAGCGCCGGGAATAGCAGTTCTCCCACCGTACCTAGTATGGCAGCCAGATTCGGCGGCAGCAGAGGGACGCGATATTCGTATTGAAACAAAAACAAGGTCGAGTCCCAGGACTGCAGCTTCAGCAGGCCGGATTTGAAAAACTGCCAGCCCACGAATAGCCGCATGCCGAGGGCAAAGAGATCTTGAAGGCGATTCAGAAATCGTGCCGGTTGAGTCACGAGTGGGTTCAGGAGTTTGTCTATCATGTTGGCGCGCCTTGGTTGATTTCTGCGAGCGAGTTGGTTAGTTGACAGCGAACCCCGACAACAGACCAGAGCTCGTTAACTGCTGCAGTGCAGTAGTGAAATCGAAGTTCGGGTCGTCACCGAGTTCAGACGCGAGCGCCTGTGCAGCCCCGTCGAGCGTCTCTGCAGCGTCCAGGTGTGCCGCTAGAGAAGTGGCGATCGGGTTGATCAGATTCAGTTCGACGCTGCCTTCGAGGCGTCTAACCACGACCTGTTCCGAGCCGGAGTCCAAGTCGACGTCTGCTTCCTGACCGGGTTGATTGGTTCTCCAGATCGAGAGAATCGGATAGTCCGAACATACAAGCCGGGCCGACTCGGACCGAGAAAAACGAACATTTGCATAGCGTCCGGGATCGAGCCGGCTCAATGCGTCGAAGTCTATTCGTTCACTCTCGCCGTCTAGCTGCACCTCTTCGACAGCCCATTCCAGCCGAGCCACATCGGGTAGATGCGCATAATTCGAGTCACCGTAGAGCTCAGAGAGAAACTTGGGGAACACGACGCCGAAGTTCTGGAGGTCGCCGCTCGTCGACGGGTAATCGCGCATGTACTTCTGGGCCAGGCCGCGAAAGCAATCTTCGCCAACGAGACGCGCGATTACGGGATAGCCTGCCACGAGCGCCTTTCGATAGGTCTCACGGGCGTTGTTCTGATAGACCTGAACCGAGACCGGTGCTGGAATCTCGCGGCTCACGAGTTCGGGTAGCAAACCTTCCGTATCGCCGAGAAGGAAAGCCCGGTAACACTGGTCTTGGAGGTTACGCAGCGAGCTCATGGGCCTTGTCCATCATATCCTGCGCCGTATTGGCTTCGTTGAGCAGGGTCGCGAGCGCCGGTAAGTCGGAATCCCACTCGATCAGAGTGGGGCGTGTTCCGAACCGCCTCAGAGCAACCTCGAACAGCGCCCACACGTCATCACAGACGGGCGCATCATGCGTGTCGACGAGGACAGTCTGATCGTCGTACACCTGGACGCTATGACCGGCTAGGTGCATCTCGCCGACCTTCTCTACGGGGATGGCGTCGAGGTAATCGGTGGCCTGGAAACCATGGTTACTGGCGCTGACATAGATGTTATTGATATCGAGAAGGATCCCGCAGCCGCTTCTATCTGCCACCGCGGCGAGGAACTCCCATTCCGGGATTGTGGAATCCTTGAACTCCATGTAACTGGACACGTTCTCAATCAGGATCTGGCGGCCCAGGAAATCCTGTACTTCGTTAATCCTCTGAGCCATGTGGTCGAGCGCTTCGTCCGTATAAGGAAGCGGAAGAAGGTCGTTCAGGTGATAGCCGCCGACTGCACCCCAGCACAAATGCTCCGACACGAGGCATGGATCGAGCCGGTCTACGAGCTGGCCGAGCTTTGTCAGATGTTCTCGAGCAAGTGGCCCTGCGGAACCGATCGATAGACCAACGCCGTGCAGACTCAGGGGGTAATCGGCTCGAATTCGTTCGAGCGCGTTCGCCGCAATGCTGTCGGGAGCGAAGAAATTCTCGCTGTGAACCTCAAGCCAGGCGATCGAGGGCGTATCGGTCAAAACTTGGGAATGATGAGGGCCGCGAAGGCCGATCCCGGCGGTAGCCGGGATCGGTCCGGGTCTCTCGAGCGTCTGGGAGACCGTCACGAGGACTAGCCTGTTTTGACCTCGCCGCCGGTTAGACGATCGCAAGTGCCCGCAGGCAGCAAGATAAACTCTTCCGGGCTCGCATCCGTTGCAGCCTGGCCTTGACAGGTGTGTCCGGGGCCGGCGCAGTCATTCTTTCCTGCCGACACGACGCCGTAGCACTTCTCCATGTCCTGAGCACTGGCCTGGGTGGATACCGCGAGGGCGCCAACCGCGATCAGACTACTGACGGCGGCACTGACTAAAGCTTGATTCTTGGTCATCGGTGAACTCCTTTGTTGGGACGTCTTGAAATTTGTTCGCCCGGAGCCGGTGCTTGGGGCACTGGATAGGACCCGAGGCCTCTGGAGTATATTACGGTACCCCGGAAAGTCAGGGCCAGTAAAGGGTTCCTGGTTTACAGATACGGGGACGGTCTATCTTTTAATTAGGTAGACCTCCCCGTATCTGTAGGAGCGTTATTTTTAGCGGCGAGTCTTGGGGGAGAGGCGCTGTATCAGCATCGTACGCCAGCGGGTCGGGTCTAGCTTTCGGCTTCGGCCGGTGGAATCCAACTGCCGATCCCACGTCTTGCCGTTGGCGACCAATGAGAGAATGTACGGATCCCAGCCGGCTACGACGAACTCCCGTGAATTTTTGCGGCGGTCGATCATCTAACTAGCTATACGCTCCGGGCGATATGGCGTCTATTGGTATTTGACGTAATATCGGATCGACTTGGTAGTTTTGCCGACAAGTCGGCGGATACCGGATACGGCTTTAAACTCCGGATCGCCGCTGACGGCCGAATCAATCGTTCGGCAGGCTGTTTTTCTTGATCGCTAGGAGTAAATTGTTACCGTCCAGCTTCAACGACGGGGTAGAGCATGCGCCGCAGAACATCGCTATCAATATCTTCGACTCTGCTTTGGGTTGCGACCGGCGCGATAGCTCACCACGGCAGCGCGCCGTTCGATGGCGACAGGCGCGTGACGGTCGAGGGGGTTATTACGAAATTCGAGTACAGAAACCCGCATAGCTTCATCTATCTTCGAGCGACTGACTCCGAGGGCGATCAGATCGACGTCACGATAGAAGCCGCAGGTGCTACCGGGAGCTACTACGGCCTTATAGCCGACGCCTTGATACCCGGCGACGCGGTGACTGCCGTCTTCAACCCGAGCTGGCGGCGACCTGATGAATGGGGGCTCGGCGTCGAGGTATTCAAACAGGACGGGACGGTGGTGCCTTTGTCCGGACGGTATGTCCGGGACCTGGATCAAAGCAGCACCGGGGTCGCAACCAGCATCGCAGGAATCTAGCTACCTCGAAGCGAGGATTTCTTCAATTTCGTGACCAGCCGAAGGTCGTTGCCGTTGTCAGAGGAAGGCAGTCGGTCGATGCAAGCGTTCGACATCAGGGATTCTTCGCAGGCAAAGTGTATCCCTTACCCGCCACCGACACTGATGCTCTACAGCGCCATCAACGGCATAGAAATTCTGGCTGACCGAGTACTGATACACAGTGACTGGATGGACGGAGAGCGTGTTATTCACATCGGAGAAGCTGGTTCAGACACCGTGCACCTGCCGGCGCCGCACGGTTACTCGGTGGGACACTGGGAGGAGCGGACCCTGGTCGTAGAGACGACCGATTTTAGCGAGAATAATTCGGGCATCGCATCCGGTGTCGCATCGGGCCCGCGAAAACGTATGCTTGAGCGATTCGCGCTCGCTGATGACGGCACCGGAATCGCCTATAGTTTCGTGCTTGAGGATCCCGACACGTTGACTGACTCCATTTCGGGGCGCGGTCATTGGGAGTATCGACCGGATCTAGAGCCGGGGGATGTTGCATGCGATCTTGAGTCGGCGGGCCGTTATCTGACGGAGTGAGCCGTCGCGTTCGGATCGCTTCGCTAAGGGAGTTTCTCGGGAAATGAAACCGCTGACCTTATTATCGGCCGTTCTAGCCACTGCCTCGCCGGTTGCAGCTCATCACAGCGACGCCGGCCTCGATATGGCCTCGCTGGTGACTTTCGACGGCACCGTGACGGAGTACAGCTGGCGCAATCCGCACGTCTATATCGTCGTCGAAACGATCGATGAGAACGGGGAGTCGCGCGAGTGGGCGCTGCAGACGAGTTCGACTATCACCGTTTCGCGTATGGGTTGGACCCGCGACTCGTTGTCTACAGGTGATCGTGTCACTTTCTCGGCGCACCCTGCGCTGGACGGCCGGCCCTACGCGCTTCTGGATAGCATCGAGAAGGAAGGCGGAGTCTCTTTGGCGACCGCGTTTTACGGCGCCTCCGGGGAACCGCGCCTCGCAGAACCGGAAGCGAGCGCCAGCACGACGACGCTGGAGGGCCGCTGGATCGCAGACGGATCGAAACTCTTCAATTACCCTGGCGGCTTCGACGGCTTTTTTCGCGCGCAACTGAGTCTGACGGAGAGCGCGAAGGCCGCCCAGGCGGCGTACGATGAGCTCTCTGTCGAGAATCCCGAGTCGACCTGCGTCGGACGACCGACCCCGGCGATGATCGTCTCCACCTCCATCTATCCGCTCGAATTCGAGTTCTTCGAAGACCAGGACACCATCGTGATTCGAAGCGAATTCTTCGATGAGGAACGAACGGTCCACATGGATGGCCGCGGACACCCACAGAGAGGTGAGCGTCCCATTGCGGGCCACTCCGTGGGTCGATGGGATGGCGACGTTCTGGTGATCGACACGAGAAATTTCGCCGATCATCGTTCGCCGTACCAGATCGGTGTGCCCTCGGGAAATCAGAAACATGTCGTGGAACGTTACCAATTAACCGACGATGGCACCGCGATTGTTGCCGAGTTCATGCTCGAGGACCCCGAATACATAACCGAGCCGATGACCCATACCAGGGAGTTGATCTATTCCCCGCAGTTGGAGATGAGTCGTTTCGACTGCGATCCGGACTCTAGCAGCCGGTTCGTGTCGCGCTAACCGTCGCCGACGCGAGTATCAGGAACGCCGCCTCCTTATTGCCGCGTCCGCCAGAACTAAAGTACGATTTCGATTCGCTTCCAGGATGAGACGCTAATGCAAAATGTTAGAATAACCACGTTAGAATTTGTAATTACAGTTATTTTTGTTCATTTTCCCGTTATCGCCTCTGCCCAGGCCGATTTCGAAGGGATCTGGAATCCGCAGCATCCGCCGCGTATGGGGCAACCGCCGCCGGATGAGGTTCGACTCACGCCCGCGGGGCAGGCGGAATACGACAATCACAGCGCGGACACGGACCGGACACTCCGCTGTCTGATGCCGGGCATCCCGTTAGGCCTGGTCGATCCCTACCCGTTGGAGATCGTCCAACAGGATCATCAAGTGCTGTTTCTGTATGAACATTTTCATCAGGTCAGACGCATCTTCACTGACGGTCGCAAGGCGCCCGATCATTGGCTACCGTCGCTGATCGGATACTCCACCGGTCATTGGGACGGCGATACACTCGTCGTTCGAACCACGCATATGTCGCCGGATAATAATATGTGGACCGCCGGCTTCCCGTTCTCGGGAGATGAGAATACCTATGTGATCGAACGTTACACCCGGGACGGAGATATGTTGACGTTCCGAGGGGAAGTTCACGATCCCACTTATTACGAGGAGCCCTATGTCGTCAACGGCCGTTGGAGCTTCGCGCCGGAGGGGGAGATCTGGGAGTATGAGTGTATTCCTGAATTCGGTGGCATTTTATGAGCGCGAGGGAAGTAACGTGTTAAAGAGTCCTAAATTTGTATTACCGTTGGCAGCCCTCGCGTTCTTCGTCGGGGTTCCCGTAACGGCCCATCACAGCGGCTCCACGTACTTCGATCTGGATGCCGAGATCGTGCACAACAACGTCACGGTCGTCTCCTACAATCTGGTGAATCCGCACGGCAGACTCGTGTTTACTTTCACGGATGCAGACGGCAATGAGACGGAGTGGGGCGGGGAACTCGCGAGCGCCAATAACATGCACCGCAGGGGGTTGGGCGGTGAGATCTTTCAACCGGGCGACAAGCTGGCCTCCGTTACGGGCTCGCCGAGCCGCAGCGGCTCGAACTTTATGCGCCTGACCCGCGCCGTATTCGAGAACGGCGACGTTGCGCAGGTCACCGGCCGAAATGCCGGGGTGACGAGGGCCGGAGCGGAGTAGGGCGAAGCCAGGCTAGCGATGTTCAGAGGGCTGCCGTGTCGAGCCTGAACAAATCGTCCGGAGCCTTGGCGCTGTGGCTGTCGATGCTGCCCGCTGTTGCTTCAGCTCATCATTCAATCGCCGTCTTCTATGATCGAACGACGCCGGGAGAGCTTGAGGGGGAGGTAATCGGCGTCTTCTGGCGGAATCCGCATATCCGTTTCCGGATGAATGTTCTCAACGATGCCGGCTAGGAAGAGGTGTGGACTCTCGAGGCCGCGGATATCAACTCGCTCGCCCGCGGCGGAATCGATTCGGCGCCGATGGCCGTCGGCGATCGCATCACCGTGCGGGGTTGGCTCTCGAGCCATGGCCGTAACGCGCTATTCGTCAATCGCGCGGTCCTGGCGGATGGTCAGGAAATCGTGATGGGTTTCGAGCGGAAAGTTCAAGACACCGATGCGGCCGATGCTGCGGCAGCAGAACGTCTGGCGCGAGGTATCTATCGCGTCTGGAGTATCGGCCAGTACCCGCAGACTACGGCGTCCTATACCGACGAAGCGCTGGCCACGCGCGCTGAGTGGGACCCGTACGGTGACGATACGGCGCTGCAGTGCATTCCGCAGGGCATGCCCGGCATCATGGTCAATCCTTATCCGATCGAGTTTATCGATGCGGGTGATGAGTTGACGCTTCGCGTTGAGGAATGGGATACCATTCGAACCATTCACCTGAACGGCGATCAACCACCCGAGACGCTGAGCCGATTGGGCTATTCGCGTGGGCGTTGGGAGGACGAATGTGCTCGTCGTTGAGACAAGCGGCATCGATTGGATCTACTTCGACGATATTGGCACGCCGAAGACCGATGCGATGGAGGTTGTTGAGCGTTTCACGCTAAGCGAGGACAACGAACGCTTGGATTACTCAGCAAACATCACGGACCCTGCCATCTTCACGGAATCTGCGCATTTCAACGGCCATTGGACCTGGGTTCCGGGCGAGGTCGTAAAGCCCTTCGACTGTGCGAATCCGGGCTGACGGTCGGCTTCGCACTGCAGTTTATGCTCCTAGAGGGTGAGGAACGCCCGCAGCTCTCGAACGTCGTCCAGTTCTTCCAGCCTATCCACCTGCTCGATCAAGGCTTCGGTTCTCGCATCGCCAAGAATCGGTGCCATCAATTCGCGTGCTTTCGCCGCGACCTCTTCGGTATCGAGCGGATTCTCAGGCGTACCGGGTGCGTGGCTCACGAATAGAGACACCTTCCGGCCGTCGCGAGTCGTTACCTCGACGAAACCGCTGCGTGGTGCCTCCAGCACGGCAAGCTCGGGATCAGCCACGAGTTCCACACGGTTGCGCGCGGCAACAACCACCGGGTCGGACATGCGCTCGAAGGAATGGCTGTTCTCGAAGTTGATCATGCCGTCGACGAGCGCAACGGCCATGATGTGCTGGCAGTTGACGTCCGGCATTAAGCGACTATCGACGATTCTCGCGCCGTCCTCCGGCAGCCGCACGAGAATGTGCTCGACATTGTCCACCGTCAGGCCGTGCTCATCGCGCAACGTGAAATATGCCGCCAGCGGCGACTGGATCGGATAACCGACCGGGAACGTCTTGATTGCGGTTTCTTCGACGTAGAAGCGGCTGCCGAGATCCGTGACCATCTCTTCGGGAGCGGGGTCCGTCGATAGGGCATCGAGTACGTTACGCTCACCTTCCAGCGCATCGACGACACCGGTGAAGCCGGCCTGGATCATTGTCGCGGCCGCAACGCCGTTGCGTGCACCCATGCCGCTGAAGTCGAAGGCCTTTTCTATATGCTCCACGTCGCGGACCCAGCTCCATACGCCGGATACCTGCTGGACCGCGTAGGAGATCGCGTAACGCATCTGCGTCTCATCGAAACGCCCGAGTGATGCGGCGGCCGCCGTGGCGCCAAACGTCGAGCTGTAACCTTCCGCACTACGATGATTCGCCCGGACCAGCGCTGGTCTGAGTGCCACGAGGAAGCGACAGCAAAGGTCGTAGCCGAGCGTGACCGCTCTTAGCAACTCTTCACCCGAGCTGCCTTCTCGCTCACCCATCGCAAGCGCGGCTGGCACCACTGAACAGCCCGGGTGGGCTTTCGTGAACGGGTGAAAGTCATCGGTCTCGTCGGCGTGACCGGACATCGCGTTCGCCAATGCGGCGTTGACGGCCGACGTCATGATATCGCTCGTTACGACCGAGGCTTCGGGGGTGCCGCCCTGTTGGCGCACGTACTCGATCGCGACCTCACCGGGTTTCAGGCGCGCGCCCGAGACGATCGCGCCGAACGTATCAAGAAGGCGATGCTTGGTCGCGAGGACGACACTGGGCGGCAGGCTCGAGCCCCGCGCCTCGACCATATAACGTGCCAGGCGGCCGGTTAGATCGAGTCGTCGCGGTGCTGCTGCCGTGCTCGCCTCTTGAGCTAGCGAAGCGGCGGGTAAGGTCGCGGCCGCCAGCAGGCTGCCGGCCCCTTGAAGCGTGCGGCGACGAGAGATGCGTACCTCGTCGTTGTTCCGCGGGAGAGTGTCGTCGCCGGGAAGCTCGTCGCTCAAGTTCTTCTCCTTATTCATCGTTCCGATGATACCGCAGCAGCCTGCTAGTGTACCCGGTCATCCTGTAAGCTGTTGCGAGATGAAGTCGAAAGTCCAAGACATGCTAGAGCAGCTCGGTGCGCCCGCGGATTTTGTGGCGCGTCGTGATCTGCCGCTGTTCGCCGATGCGACGGAATTCGAGATTGCGCATGTCAGCGTTGGCGGACGCGAACACCTACTGGTCCCCGCCGCCGCAGCACAATGGAGAACGCTACGCGCGGCGGCCGAAAACGAAGGGGTCACGCTTCTCGTTATCTCCGGCTATCGCGGTTTTGACCGGCAGGTTGAGCTGATCCAGGCGAAGCTCGACCGCGGCGAGCCAATCGACGCCATTCTGGCCGTCATGGCCCCGCCGGGTTGTAGCGAACACCACAGCGGTTGCGCCGTCGATATCGGTACGCCGGGCTGTGAAGCGCTGAGCGCGGATTTCGACCGAACCGACGCGTTTCAGTGGCTGCAACAGCACGGCAACAGGTTCGGGTTCCGCTTGTCGTATCCCAAGGGAAACCGCTGGGGTTATACGTACGAGCCTTGGCACTGGTGCTATCGATTAACCCCGCTCGGCGACGTATGACGTTCTAGACCCCATCAATCACAATCGGGGAGTTCAGCGATGACGGTTAGCAATGGTATCTCGAAGTTTCTGTTGGTCGGGCTCGTGTTCGGATACGGTAACGCGCTCGCTCAACCGACCGTGCCCGAGCCGTTGGAGCACGGGCCGAATTGGCCCGACTGGGCGTACGGGCTGCTGGCCCCATACGCCGCCGGCGATCGCGTCGCGCCGCCGTGCCCAGAGACGGCCAAGCCGATCGAGTGTGCGTACATCGGCGGCGATCCACCCGAAGACGGTATCAAGCGATCGCTGCCGGACACCGATCTAACCTTCACGCGTAACGAGGCGTATTTTGGCTACGGCCCGGCAGACTGGTACCCGGGCGATCATCCGACGATGCCGGCGGTTATCGCCAACGGGCGGCAGGCCGACGGCTTACGCGCCTGCGCGCTGTGCCACTACCCGAACGGCCAGGGGAAGATGGAAAACGGTCACGTCTCCGGTCTGCCTGCGGCCTACATCCTCGAGCAACTCGCGGTGTTTGCGCGCGGCGATCGTCACAGCGCCGACCGGCGTAAGGCCAACACGAATGAGATGGCGATGATCGCTGCGGCTCTGACCGACGCCGAAAAGCAGGAGATCGCAGAGTATTTTTCCTCGATGCCGTTTCGTCAGTTAGTACGCGTCGTCGAAGCTGAAGAAGTGCCGCAAGTGCGTACAACCAACAACGGCCTGATGTTACCGCTGCCTGATCTGCCGCCGATGCCGCTGGGGCAGCGCATCATCGAGGTACCCGACGACCCGGAGCGGACGGAGATGAGCCGCGACCCAAGGGGCGGGTTCATCGCGTACGTACCGGTTGGTAGTCTCGCGAAGGGTGAAGCGCTTGTGACCACCGGTGATGGCAAAACGATTCAGTGCGGTTTGTGTCATGGCCCGGGCCAAACGGGAATCGGCCCGATACCGAGCATCGCCGGACGTACGGCCAGCTACACAATGCGACAGCTATGGGACATCAAGCAGGGCACCCGGCAGAGCATCATCATGACTCCGATTGTCGCGAACCTTAGTTCGGACGATATGCTGAATATCGTTGCTTATCTCGCATCGCTGCCACCGTAAGCTTTTTCGTCAGTGGTAACTCTGACGCGAAACCGCGCGGAGTAGTTTCGGTAATCCGCAAGCTCCTGTTCTGCCCGAGCCGCATCCCAGATCGTCAGGCGAGTCAGCCAGTCCGTTGCATT
>CAUZMW010000037.1:0-23648 GCA_963581225.1 Gammaproteobacteria bacterium | reverse complement strand
TAGATGTCGCGTTCAAGCACGTCAATGACGGTCTCTTCGAATCCTCGCGAGATAATAACGTTTTCAGTTCCGCAATCTGGGCACTCGACGTAGGTATCTTTGTGACCGCTCGAATGCTGGTAGTGCTTGCGCGGCAGTCGCTGTCCGAGCACTTTGCACGAGCATTCACAGCATTTATCTGACATGGCGGCCTTAGGATAACCCCGGTGGATTACATCATCCGGCTAATAATCTTCTCCCCCTGCTCCCTGCTCAGGCCCAGCGCACGGCGGCTGATGGCGCCCCCGTCGGCGAGTACGGGCTCGGCCGCATCTAGCGACGGGCGGTCCTTCACCTGCAGGAATAGCCCGGTGTAGATTGTGTCGCCCCAGAGCATGGCCTTCTCGCACGCGGTCTTCCAGTCGCTCGTGTCGTGGTCCTCGTCCTCGAGTCTCTTGACGCGCGGTTTGAAGAACGCGTCGTTGTTATCGTGGTTGAAGGTAATGCAGGGGCTAAAAATGCTGAGGAGCGCGAAGCCCCTATGCTCGATGGCCTGCTGCATGAGCATGGACAGGTGCTTAGTGTCGGAGCTGAAGCCGCGGGCAACGAAGGTGGCGCCGTTCATTATGGCCGCCGTCACCGGATTGAACGTAAACTCCACACTCCCGAATGGTGTGCTCTTAGTCTTCATGTCCAGCACACTGGTGGGCGACGCCTGGCCGGTGGTGAGGCCGTAGATCTCGTTGTCCATGACGATGTACGTCAAATCGACGTTGCGGCGCGCTGTATGGGTGAAGTGGTTACCGCCGATGCCGTAGCCGTCACCATCCCCACCGGTCACTACCACGGTCAGCTCATGGTTCGCCATCTTCGCGCCGGTCGCCACCGCCAACGAGCGCCCGTGGAGGGTGTGCATGCCGTAGGAATTGAAAAACCCGGGGAAGTTCGATGAGCAGCCGATGCCGCTGATAGTGAGGATCTCATGCGGCTTGAGCCCCAGCTCGAAACAAGCCTTACGTAGGCTGTTGAGCACGCCGAAATCCCCGCAGCCAGCGCACCAGTCCGGATCCACTTTTCCCTTGAAGTCGTTCGCCTTTTGGGGATCGACAACGAGCTGTCTGGTATCTATTCCGTCCATTGGGGGTCCCTCTAAACCATGATTTCCTGCAACGGGACGTAGTGATTCGTCTTGCCCGCCACCTGTTCTAACACGCCATCGACGATGTGATGCGGCATGAACGGCTCGCCATCGTACTTACGGATGTGCCCATCGACGGTGAGTCCCGTCTCGCTCCGCAGGTAGCGGTGGAACTGTCCCGAATAATTATTCTCGACGATGATCGTGCGCTTGGCGTTGTTGACAATGTCGATCACTGCCTGTGCGTGAAACGGCACGAGCCATCGAATCGGTAGGTGATTCACCGTCACGCCCTTTTCGGCGAGTTGCTCCACCGCTTCTTTGATCACGCCATAGGTCGAGCCCCAGCCGACCAAGGTCACCTCGGCATCCACAGGTCCCTCTAGCTCAGGCGCCGCGATATTGTCGACGACATTCGCAATTTTCCGTGCCCGTTTCTCGACCATGCGCCGGCGCTTGTGCGGGTTGGTGAACTCATCGCTGATGAGCACCCCGTCCTGGTCGTGCTCGTCCGTCGCCACCACGTGCACGAATCCCTCGAGCCCCGGCAGCGCGCGCGGGGAGATGCCGCTTTCGGTAATCGCATAGCGAAGGTACTCGCCGTTCGCCGCGCCACTACTGATGATCTCACCGCGGTCGATCTTCGGCCGAAAATCTAAGTCGTCGGGATCGACGCTGAAGGTACCCTCGGAAATCAACAAGTCCGCGATGACGATGCCCGGACATTGGTGCTGGTCGCAGAGGTTGAAGAGCTCGGGGATGATCTTAAACGCATCGAGCGCGTTCGTTGGCGCCACGATCAACCGCTCGAAGTCGCCTTGGCTCGCGCCCAGCACCTGCCAAAGATCTCCCTGCTCGGTCTTGGTCGGCACCCCCGTGGAGGGCCCCGCGCGTTGCACGTTGATGAATACTGCCGGGATCTCCATCATTGCAGCCGACCCGATGGCCTCGGTCATGAGCGCGAACCCGCCGCCCGAGGTCGCGCACATGGCCCGGGCGCCGACGTGCGCGGCACCGATCACCATGTTGGCCACGGCGATCTCATCTTCCGCCTGGCGCACGATGATGGCGAGCTCGCGTGCGTTCTGCGCCATCCAGTGCAGTACACCGGTGGAGGGGCTCATGGGGTAGGCTGCGTAGAACTTTACGCCCGCGGCGGCGCCGCCAATGGCCATGGCCTCGTTTCCCGTCCAAAGCGCCAGGGGTTTGGGGCCCTTGGCAATGGGCTGGGGATAGGCCTCGAAGTTCTTCGCAGCGTAGTCGTAACCCGCACGCGCAGCGGTAGTGTTCTCTTCGATGACGGCATCGCCCTTTCGGCCGAACTGCAACCTCAGTGCGTTCTCGAGTACGTCGAACTCGAGCCCCATCAGAGAGGCGACGGCGCCTAACGTGATGGTGTTCTGAATGACTTTGTTGCGGCTCTTGTTCGAGAGCTCCTTTATCGGCATCGGGCATAATTGCACGCCTTCCGGCAACTCGCTGGGTTTGATCTTGTCACTGTCGAAGATCACGCGGCCGCCCGGTCCCATCAATCCCAGGTGCCGGTCCATGGTGTCCTGGTTCAAACAGACCAGCATGTCGAGATGATCGCCGTGGTTGTAGATCTCCTGATCGCTGATGCGCATGGTCAGGAAGATGTGCCCGCCGCGCACGATCGACTGAAAGGCGTTGTACGCGTACAGCCACAATCCACGCCGCGTAAAGAGTCGCGCGAGGACGTTGCCGGGCGTCGCGATGCCTTGGCCTGCAGCGCCGCCGATGGCGAGAGAGAAGTCGAACTGCGTTGAACTCACGACGTGGAGTACTCCGTTATTTAGACGGTTTCAGGATAGTACCATTCCCGACTGAATCTATTTACCTTCTTTAAATTTAGCGGCTTCCTCAGATCCACCGGTTGCGTCACCCTCGCTATAAGAATGTGCTCCAGCTCCTGCAAGCTTTCCGCCTTCTACGATCAGATACTCATCTCGTATCAGTTTATCATCAAACCAACATTCTAAAATTTCCCTAACGCCTGCCGCATATCTGGCTTGAGCTGCAAGTGAAGTTCCAGATGTATGTGGTGTCATTCCATGATTCGGCATTGTTCTCCATGGATGGTTTTTAGGTGCCGGCTGCGGGAACCAAACATCCCCTGCATAACCAGCCAATTGACCAGTCTCAAGTGCTTTCGCAACGGCGTTACGGTCACAAATTTTTCCACGAGCCGTATTAATAAGATAAGCTCCACGCCTCATCTTACTGATCATCTCTTCATCAAAAAGATTTTCTGTCTCAGGATGAAGCGGACAGTTAATCGTAACAACATCACAGACCTTAACCATCGACTCAACGCTATCATGGACAGTTAAGCCGAGTTCTCTTTCCACTTTCTCCGGAAGTCTATGTCGATCGAAATAATGTAGATGCACATCGAAGGGCTTCATGCGTCTTAGCACTGCCAAGCCAATCCGACCTGCTGCAACAGTACCGACATGCATTCCTTCAACATCATAGGATCTAGATACACAGTCAGCGATATTCCATCCACCGTTGATAACCCAGTTGTATGATGGAATATAATTACGAACGAGGCCCAAGATCATCATTACAACATGCTCGGACACGCTGATGCTGTTGCAATACGTAACTTCGGTTACAGTAATATCGTTGTCGATTGCTGCTTGTAGATCCACATGGTCTGAACCGATACCTGCTGTAATGGCCATTTTTAACTTCGGCGACTTGGCAATTCTTTCTGCAGTTATATAAGCCGGCCAAAACGGCTGTGAAATAACAACGTCGGCATCAACGAGTTCTTTCTCTAACACAGAATCTGCACCATCTTTATCATGTGTAACAACAAATGTGTGACCGCGGTCTTCTACGAACTTTCGCAGCCCTAGCTCACCAGATACACATCCAAGCAGATCTCCAGGACTGAAATCAATTGCGTTTGGTGATGGCATTGTTTGTCCATCAGGATAATTAGATAACTTGGGAATATCGCCGCGGGCGTACTTCGGTGGATATCCATCTACAGGATCATCATATAAGACGCACACAATTTTTAGTTTTTCTTTAGTCATTTTTGTTCCTATTTATCAAGTTGGTCAGTCACTATTCGCTGGGATTAGGTCGGGCTTCTTATATTCCGGTAAGGGTATGGACTCACGGTAGTGCGGATAACTTTTCTAGCTTTTCTTTCATTCAGATGCAGCACGATCTCCTCAACGGCCAGCGTCACGCCTCTCGTGCTCCCTTGACGGTGGCCGACGATAGTGTTGTCCCCTTGAGTAATGACGTAGCGGTGCCAGCCGATTCCCTCGGCTCCAGCGGGCGGCTGCTCGCTCAACACAGATCTGAGCTTGAATGGTAGGCCCTTCCCGACAACCGTTCGATGATACAGCATCCCTGAGTCTCTGGAAATTCTTGGGCTCCTGCGACCAAGATCACCGAGCGCCCGATACTCGTCATGTGCGGCCCTTCTTTTTGTTCGAGTACGCGACGGATAAGGGTCTTTCTGACTTGTCCCACGACGCCCGGTGACAGATCGAAGATACGCCCTTTGTTCATATTGCACCACTCCCTCCATATACGCCCCCAGAATCGAACTCTCGTGCACGAGCCAGAGCTCCAGTCCGCATCTCATTCAGGAGTTGGCATCGTTTACTGCGGAACTCATGTCAGTGCAGTTATTTTCGGCGTAACTAGGTTTTCGAAATCCTTGTAGGACATTCTAATTAGCTCGGTGTGCGAACCTGCACTGAAAGCGATCTCGTCGTCCTCCGTCAGTTGCTCGGCTACATAGACATCCATATCGTAGAGATTCCCAAACGGCGGCATGGCACCCCTTTCACAATCAGGAAAGAGGTTCTCCAATTCGGTTTCAGTCGCGAGTTCAACGTGGGATGCTGAAACTGCCGCTTTCAAATGACCCAGGTGCACACGGTGGGAAGCGGGTAAAATTACCATAGCGAACTTGTCATCGATCTTTACAATCACCGTTTTCGCCAGCTCCTTCCCCGGAATATGTGCCGATTCGGCGATTGTCTGGGCGCTGTAGGCTGGTGAATGACTGATAGAAACATACTTAATGTCATGGCTGTCAAGAAATTCTTTGAGCTTTTTAACGGGCATCGCGATTTCCTCCGTACGGCTCAATGCGAAAAACGCTTTCGATAACCGTTGGCCGCCAATATCGTCTCGATAATCATCGTTCCCTCCCCCACAATGGTTTGTAAAGTTGCTCGGTATATTCCGAGAATATCAGGTTGAAGCTGACACTAATTCTGTTCTTCTCACTGTACTTCGTATCCACCGAATGCTGTAACCACGATGGGAAAAACAACAGCGTTCCATCCGGCACCCTCACCAGGGCTTGATCCGCATTAGCGGCGATGAGTTCGGTGACCGGTGGCCGGATAACACCCATCTGACTACGCGGATCATGGAAATTTATGGTATCGGCACCTGCCTGGGTCTGCGCGTAGTAGACGCCACTAAAATAGCTGTTGGGATGGGCATGGGCGGCGTGCCCTCGGCCAGGTGCGTTGACGGTTGCCCAACAGGCCGTAATTTCGACGTCGCGGCAATCAATCTTCAGAAACTCTAGCACGCTCGCGGCAGTGGAGTTGATGCACTGGGCCAATTCTTCGAGCTCTGTCAGCCTATGCAGATCATGGCTAGACTGCCACGACTGACCAACCTTGAGGCCGGGAATTAGGGCATACAAATACTCTTTGAGCGACCGTTCAACGAGCGCCATACTTTCGGAGCCAATCGAGTTTCCCACACGAACGTGGGAAACAGCGATAGGATTTCAGAGCGCTTGCCAGGGTGCTCCTTATTCGGCATTTGGGTTATTTCCTGGTGCCGTTGATTTAAAACCTGTCGTTACCGTCCAGGCGGAGGTTGTTTATTCTGGTCTTCCTGAGCGCTTTCAGCAACAGGTTGCGAAAAAAACGAAGTAGAGGATAAATCGATCGGGAGAGAACCTGCGACCTGAATACCCAATAGTTTAATCGATTGAATAGACCGCTAGGGCTGGAGATCAAAGCAAGCGCGTGGATAGCGTCCGACCCATAGTAGAGCTCTTCCCCGATCTTTAAGACCATGCCCTGATCGATATCGAGCCCAGCCCGAGTGACCTCATCCATCACCGCCGTAGATTCTCTCGCATCGACTAGCTTCAGCTTGCCAACTGAGGCACGAATGCGCACTAGCCGGCAGTAGACATCGCAAACTGGACATTCTGCGTCATATATAAGGAGAATCTCACGATCGGTCATCGTTGGACCTTTCGCTAAAGTCACGGTGCCATGTTGAGGCTTTTCTCGGATATATGAAGCGTGTAAGTGGTCTCTATCTGTTCTTTTCGACGCCATCAACTCGTCAACGAACCGTACTTTACCCGGGTCCGTGTGAAAGCTGTCTGGAACCAGCAAATAGCCACGAACCCCTGAATCCGTCTCCAACAGAAACACCGTCACGTCATCTCCTGGATCAGTACCGGCATCGAGTTGAACGACGTCCACCAGGCGGACTGACCCGGCATTCTGGTCGCTTGACTCTCTCGCAGGGCTCAGGTGGTCAAACTCGCCGCCAAAAGAGCGATCGAATCCTTCTTGTCGCAATTGCTCCAGCAGCTCGGCTAGGTCACGCACTTTGACTTCACCCTTCGGCGTGCTTCTGCTTTAATTCTTCCAGGTATGGGGCGGCTTCTTCCTGAACCCGTTTCACTGAAGATCGTGCGCTCAGTCGTTGCGTATATGCCTTGATATTCGGGTATTCGTCGAACGGCACGATTGTAGGCGCATAAAAGAGTGCGGCCGCCGCTGCACAGTCTGACATCGAGAATTCTTCACCATTCGCCCACGTCTGATGATGAAGTTCGTTCTCCAGGAAGTCATACACATTATTCACACGAAAGCGGGCCGTCTGAATCTTCTCTGGATCCTGTTCGCTCTCGGACTTCATGCCCTGAAAAAAGAGAGTCGTTACAGGATCGCTAAGATAGAGATCGAACATCCTGTCCTTGAAGCGTGTCTTGCGGGCAACATCCGGGTCTGCAGAGATGAGGCGGGGGCCGCCAAGACTGTCGAGGTATTCAACGATGATGCTTGATTCCGGGATCAGCGGGCCGTGGTTGAGAACAAGCAGCGGAATCTTTCCCATCGGATATATCTCACGATATTGGGCACGCGCTTCCTCCTCCATCAGATTCACGATCTGACGTTCGAAGTCAAACCCCTTCTCGTACATGGCGATCAGGACCTTCTGTGAATAGATGGAGAGCGGATGGTAGTAGAGCGACAGGGAGGTCTCCTCGCGCGGAAGCTGACGGAGGTCGGGTGTGACTGTGTGGGACTCCACCACGTGAGACTTCAGGGCGTTTAGCGCGTCGTCTTCCTCGTCGTAGGGTCCGAACCAGTTATACCGTTCGTCGTGCCAGTACCATCCTCCGGGCCAGGGCTCCTTGGCAAGCTTTGTTGAGTACCACTGCGAGGCCCAGAATCTAGGATTACGCTGCTGAGACACGACGACTGCTCCTTTATTCGCGTCCGCTATCCGAGAGCGATTGTCACGTCATCCCCGTTGACCCGAACTTCGTAGCAGGTCAATTGGATACGCGGCTTGGCCTGACAGGCGCCGGTAGAGACGTCGTACTTCCAACCGTGCCATGGGCAGGTGACGATGGTGCCGTCCAGGCTTCCATCTCCTAACGGCCCCGCTCGGTGAGCACAGGTATCGTCCATCGCGTAGAACTTACCTGCCGCATTGAACAAAGCGATTCTCGATCCGGAGACTTCCACACTCCTGCATTCACCGGGAGCGATCTCCTCTATGGTTGCGACTTTGACGAACTCACTCATATTGTGCCCCCTATATTTAGGTACTTAATGACATGAAGGCGCGATCTGCTTTGGCGGCGAAGAAAAAATCACTCTCCGTCAAGCCTTTGATCTTGTGAGTCCAGACCTCCACTCGGCATTGGCCCCATGCGATGTAAATATCGGGATGATGGCCCTCAGCTTCCGCGATATCGGCCACTTTGTTGGCTAATGACATGGCTTGCCGGAAATTCTTAAACTTGTAAGTTCGTTCTAGATGACTGTCCGCGTTTAACTGCCATTCTCCCCCCAGTTTACGCAATAGCGCCTCAGCCGCATGCCGCTCCATGGGAGGAACATCGCCACGGCAGGGAGTACATTTCTGGTCTTCAAGGCTCATGGGAGCATCGATGTCTCGCATCTCCTGGATCGAGAAATCGAAGGGTGCGTCCGCTCTAACAACGGCGGTGACTTGTCAGACAGCGAATGACGACCCGCATCCGCAGGTAGTGGCGGCGTTCGGGTTGCGAATGACGAATGTCGCGCCCTGCAGGTCCTCCTTGTAGTCGATCTCGGCATCGAGTAGATATTGAACGCTCATCGGATCGACGAGCAACGTGACGCCAGCCGTGTGTACCGCAGTGTCCCCGTCTTGATGCTTCTCATCGAACGTGAAACCGTATTGAAAGCCCGAGCAGCCGCCCCCCGAAATGTATACGCGCAACTTCAACGCGGGATTACCTTCCCCTTCGATAAGCTCGCGAACCTTCTCGGCGGCAGCCTTGGTAAACGCGAGAGGCTCATACGATGATCGCATCGACTCCATCACCTAACCACCTAACTCGACTCGAAGTTCACACAAAGCTGCTCGATGTCGCGTTCAGCCAGAGGTTCATTCAACAAGCCGCACTCATAAGGTGGCCGACCTTGTAGGCAAAGACCGTCACCACATAAGTGCCTGCAGTCCGTGCACACGCCAAATCGGGGTTTACCCAGGTCCTGGGCCAGCTCTCCAAGCATTCGGTCCAGACCTCTCGAGACGGCGCGCCGCGCTGTCGTCGACAGTGTGTCAGATGCGCTCATGAGTCGCTGAAATGGGTCGTCAGGCAGAATCGCCCTTGACTTGGAGGTCATATCAAGTCGGGCACTGCGCCCATCCGACGATGACGGCGTTCGTTTCAGGTAGCCCCCCTGCACGAGACTTTTGACGGTCCCTGAAGCGGTGCCCCGGGTGGTAGCGTGAAACTCAGCGAACGCAGAGACCGTCCGGGAGAACCGGTTTGCCCGGGAGAAGTACCGGAGCGCGGTCCACTGCGCCGGCGTCAATCCCACCGCTGGCGTATCCCCATAGGCGTAGCGCCCCAGCTGGGTCACGAGCTCCGCGACAGACCGATCGGGCCGAGTGTCCTTTGTCCCCATGGCCTAGATAGTAGCGTTTCGAAACTATCTTGACAAATTTGGGCGAAGGCGAGATAGTTTGAATTCGAATTCAATAATGTGGCCGAACTCGTATCGCGCCAGCTTCAGCGACGAGGCGGAGGCCTAAGTTTACGGTTCGATGTCCGACGAAGCGGCTGTTCTGGTTGGCCCAGCTATTAGGAGTGATGATGGAATTGGATGCAGCCAGCCGTTCAAGGATTGAGGCAATCTTGCAGGATAATCGTGTGATGCTATTCATGAAAGGATCGCCAGCACTACCCCAGTGCGGATTCTCCGCCAAAACTACACAGATCCTGAATATCTTGCTCCCCGAGTACGCCACCGTTGATGTCCTCGCCGACCCTGAGATTCGAGAGGGGATCAAGGCCTACGGCGACTGGCCGACCATCCCACAGCTCTACGTCGATAGTGAGTTAGTGGGAGGTTGTGACATCGTCAGCGACATGTATCAGCAGGGAACCCTTCACGAGCTGCTGGGACTCCAGCTACCGCAGAAGGCGGCGCCAAGAATCGAGATAACCCCACCTGCGACGGCGATCCTGCGAGAGGCCTTAGCCGCCCAGCCCGAGAAACGCCTATGGCTGAGTGTTGATGCCCGGTGGTCCTCCGCTCTTGCCCTGGAATCTGAAGATGATGGCGCTATCAATGTTGAGTCAAATGGCATCGTGCTTTTCCTGGACCCGATGAGCGCCCAACGCGCAGACGGTCTCAAGATTGATGTGGAAGAGACTCTGCAGGGACACCGCTTTAACTTCGAGAACCCGAATGCGCCACCCCCAGTGAAATCAATCACGGTGAGCCTCCTGAGTGACATGCTCAAAAGCGGCGATGTCGTAAACCTGTTCGACGTTCGGCCGGCCGCAGAACGCGCTGTCGCGAGTATCGCCCAGGCGCATCCGCTTGATACAGAAGCTACACAGGTTATTGAAGATCTGGATAGAGATGCGGTGCTTGTTTTTTATTGCCATTCCGGCGTGCGCAGTCAAGCGGTCGCTGAGAGCTATCGCCTGCAAGGGTTCGCGAACGTCTGCAACCTAGAGGGTGGGATCGAGGCGTGGTCATTGGAGGTCGATCCTTCCGTGCCACGTTACTAGTCGTGATGCGTCACTGGCTCCGTAGGCTGATGGTATCGTTCCTGCTTCTGGAGTTAATTAAGGGTCTAAGGCTTACTCTACGCAATCTCTTCGTGAAGAAAATCACGATCCGATACCCAGAGGAGAAAACCCCGCAGTCACCACGTTTCAGAGGACTGCATGCTCTAAGACGCTACCCCAACGGCGAGGAGCGCTGCATCGCGTGCAAGCTATGTGAGGCAGTCTGCCCGGCACTGGCCATTACCATCGACTCGGAGGTAGGCCTGGACGGGGTGCGGCGCACCACGCGGTACGACATCGACCTCTTCAAATGCATCTACTGCGGCTTCTGTGAGGAAGCCTGTCCGGTGGACGCGATAGTGGAGACACGGATTCATGAGTATCACATGGAGAGGCGGGGCGAGAACATCCTGACAAAGGACATGTTGATGGCGATCGGAGATAAGTACGAATCAATGATCGCCGCCGATAGGGCCTCTGATGCCGAATATCGATGATGAGCAAGGCGCGTTGATTAGCCCGCCTTGGGTGCTCCTCTAACGGCGGAATCAGACACAGACCCGCTCAGAATCGTGGCAATCACGAAACGGATTGAAAGTGCGAGCTGCTTGCGTCGGAAAAGTGTGATTCGCTACAGACACGTTCGGGGCGTTTGTTTATCAAGAGACTACTCCCGAATTTTTTATCACTGCACACGAAGTGCACATGCCACCAATTTATAACGAAGAAGTCCGGAGGGAAGATCGGCCTAAGTGGTTGATTGGCGGAGGTGGATGGGAATCGAACCCACCACTCGTGTTCAACGAGTCGCTGGTTTTGAAGACCAGGGGAGTCACCAGGCTCCGTTCACCTCCAGATTCTAAGGTTACACTAATGATCTCGAAGGCGACGGACGTTGCCGGTCCTGATTGTGACCCCGGTCGCGTCAAGATGTTCCATCAACGGCACGACGTACTTTCGCGTCGCGCCCAGCAGATCCCGCACCTGCGACACGGCAAAATCTTTCGGGTACGGATAGTTGCTCTGCAATAACTGCTCGACGTGTTGTAGCGTCTCTCTATGCAGCGCCATGTTGCTGTTTCGATCGTAAGTCTTCAGCGGTACGATCTGACCCATCTCGGTCAGCAGCTTGTAGAGCGAACGGTGAGCCGGGCTCGTTCGCAATACGGTCTCGACCGGCGGCGGAGCGAGACCGGCGGCGCGAAATATCTCCTCGATCTCACCGGCAACGCCTCGTTCGCTGTCGGGGAGACTCGCGAAGGGATCGAAACCGCTGCTGCGGAGAATGCCGTTGTCGTCGACCAATTGGTCGCGCGCCACGGCCTCGTCGACGGCATGCTGAAAGACTGAGTCGTGAGGCGCCGCGTCCAACTGACTCTTAACACTCCCGGCGGCCACGCCCTGGCGGCGAGGGTTCGCTGCGTGGTAGCTCTCGACCGCTGCGACAATTTCGCCGACCAGCTCCGTCTGGTTCCGAGCCGAGACAACTCTTCGTCCGCCTACGACTACGGCATCCATCTTCGCTATCGCCGCGACCACGTCGGCCTCGGACAGCCCGAGCTTCTCGCGAAGGATATCCGTCTCGATGCCTTCAACGCCGGCAGCCGCAACGAAACTCTCGACCATCTCGGCGGCATTACCCTCAGCCGTGCTGCGCAGGCGTTCGGTTACGGCCGTGTCGAAACGCTTGTGCCGCGGCGGGTCGAGATCGAGAATTCGCCCGCCACCGATGGTCAGAACCGGCGACGTGCTACGCACGATGAATCGCTCTGTCCGGTGAGTACCGACCTCGCTTTGACAGCGGAATTGTATGAGCCCGATCGCACCTGGCTCGAGAACTTTCTGGTCCAGAAGCCGGACCTTGGCGATGACCTCCGTCGTGCCGAACAGTAGCCGCACGGCGACGCCGTTCTTCAGCGCGCACTTTTGGCTATCGAGTAGCTGTACCTCGGCATCGATACGCCGTGTCGTTTTAAGAAATCCCGGCGACGCGAGAGTATCGCCGCGTTTGATCTCACCCTTCTTCAGACCGCGAAGGTTAACTGCAACACGCTGTCCCGGGTGCGCGATATCGACATCCTCCTTGTGAACTTGAAGGCCGCGCACCGTCGCCGCCCCATCCCATGGCAGAATCTCGACATGGTCATTCAGGCGTATGACGCCACCGCGTAACGTGCCGGTGACGACCGCGCCAAAACCCGACATCGCAAACGCTCGATCGACGGGCAGAAAGAATTGATCGTCACTGTCGCGGGGCGCTACGGTATTGCTCAAGCCCGCCAACGCCGAGCGCAGCGCGTCGAGTCCTTGCGACTTCAGCGCAGATGTCTCGACCATCTCCGCGCCCTCGAGAAAACTCCCCTTCACGTAGTCCCGTATCGATTCCTCGACGGCTTCCAGCTCTTCTGCCGAGACAAGATCGATCTTCGTCACGACAATGAGGCCGCGCTCAATCCAGAGTAACTGGGCGATGTCGAAGTGTTCTCGAGTCTGCGGCATGATGCCTTCGTTTGCCGCAATGATCATCAGGACACCGTCGAGACCGGTGGTGCCGGAGATCATCGTGCGGATAAAGTCCTCATGCCCCGGCACATCGATCAAATCCAGAATGCCACTGGAGGAGTCGAGATAGGAGAAGCCGAGCACGATAGAGAGGCCGCGTTCCTGCTCTTCTCTTAAACGGTCCGTTTCGATTCCGGTCAGCGCTCGAACAAGCGCCGTCTTACCGTGGTCTACATGCCCGATCACGCCGAGCGTGAGGTGTCTCGTCATGTAACGGCCTGCTCCAACGCGGCAGCGATATCAGTAAGCTCGCGAGCCAGCACCGTGCGTAGATCGATGTGCAGCACATCATCGGAGATTCGCCCAATGACCGGCGTATCGGTAGCGCGCAGCCGGTCGGCGAGTTCGGCGGCGGTCAGGTTCTCCGCGCGAAGCTGTACGACCTTCGTCGGAATCTCGTCCATCGGCAACGCACCGCCGCCGCTGAAACTGACCGCATCCGCAATGACGCCGTCAACGCCCGGGATTTTTTTCAGCTGCCGCAACAACTTCGACGCGCGACGGCCAACGCTGGCAGCATCTTCGCTGATCATTCGTAGCACCGGCACCTGCTCTCGCGGTTCGTTCGGCGGCAGATAGAGTCTGAGCGTGGCCTCCAGAGCTGCCAGCGACAACTTATCGATTCGCAATGCACGCAGCAGCGGATTGCGCTTGATCGCACCGATGAGTGCTGCACTACCGAGGATAATTCCCGCCTGCGGCCCCCCAAGTAGCTTGTCGCCACTGAAGGTAACGAGATCGACACCGGCCGCAAGACTCGCCTGGACCGTCGGTTCCGTACTCGCTCCCGTTCCACCCAGCTCGATCAAGCTGCCGCTGCCGAGATCTTCGATGAGTATCGTACCGTTGTCGTGAGCCAGCTCAGCCAGATCGCTCAAGCGCGGCTTCTCGGTGAAACCGACGATGCGAAAATTGCTCGGGTGGATGGCCAGCAGTACTGGTGCGTGTTCCGACAGCGCTGCCGCATAGTCGGCCAGTCGAGTCTTATTGGTCGTACCCACTTCCACCATTCGCGCGCCGCTCTGCGCGATGACGTCAGGCATACGGAACGAGCCGCCGATCTCGACGAGCTCGCCTCTTGAGATGATCGCGGTGCCGTCTTGCGCCGCTGCAGTTAATGCCAGCAGTACAGCCGCCGCACAGTTATTGACCACAACGGCGGCTTCCGCGCCCGTGAGGCGCGTCAGTAACGATTCGACATGCTGGTAACGCGAACTCCGTTTTCCGCTAGCGAGATCCAGCTCCAGATTGGAGTACCCACTGGCGGTATCCGCGATTGCCTTAATCGCCTCGTCGGCGAGCGGCGCACGACCGAGATTCGTATGGATGATGATTCCGGTCGCATTGATCGTCCGACGCAGACTGCTGAGACGCCCTTTAAGCAGATCGGCACGCAGCCGCATGCAATATTCAGGGCTCTCGAACTCGGGGAGATCCGCACCGCCGTTTGTCAGCGCACGGCGCAAGCGCGTCAGATGCGTGCGCATCACTTCGGCGACCTCGCTATGCGAGAACTCAGCGGACAGATTCTGGCCACCGCTCGAGGCGAGCCATTTATCGATCGCGGGTAATTTTTTCAGCAAATCTTTCGACATAGCGCCTGAAGCTGGCCCTCTTCGGAGGGCTAGTTTACTACCTGAATCATCAGGTTACTCCGACACTATCGCTTAGGTTAAGTTTTGCGCCGGCGTTAGGTCCTCGATATTACTAGGCCGGGCTGAGGCGTCCAAAGATTTCGACTCTTAGATAGAACTAGCGCAAATCTGGCTAAAAATGACCATTTTTTGTCTAAATATAGATTGAAAATTAGACCTGAATAACGCATCATTCCTCCAGCAGCTAACGAGGCGCAATCATGAACACGATATTCGCAGATCACACTGTCAGCATCTCCGACTTCAAAGCGCGGCCCGCAAAAACCGTTGAAGACGCCGCCGATAGGCCGTTGGCCGTGTTATCCCACAACAAGACCGTCTTCTACGCTATATCGGCCAAGCTGTTTGAATCAATCGCAGACATCCTCGATGACCACGAGATAGCCGAACTCGTTCGGGCACGTTTGGCGAACCCTAAGATTGTCGATGTCTCATTAGACGATCTGTAGCCCATAGTGGCAGGGCAGCGAGTGAGAGCGAAGCCCAAATTTGCGCTTAGATTCGATGAAAGGGCGCTTGCGGAATGGCGAAAGCTTAATAGCCAGATCCAGAGCCAATTCAAAAAAAAGCTATCGAAACTCGTTTCGGGTGAAGAAACTCCGTCACCGAGAACTATGGTCTCTGGTCTACCGCCCGGTTACTACAAGTTAAAGCAGCGCAGCAGCGGGTACCGCCTCGTATATAGATACGAGGACGAAGAGTTAGTGGTCGTCGCGATTGCAGTCGGAAAGAGAAACAGGAGTATCGTCTACGACATCGCCCACGGTCGCGTCAGCAAGCGATAAAAAAAAGTAAACCCCCACAGGCCGGTCGGCCCATGGGGGTTGCCCTGTATCAGAAATGCGGTCTAACCGGTCGGCGGCGGGCGTCGCCCCATGATCGGCTGGTTATCGGCGCCGGTACGGATGGTCCGGCCATGATTGTCCCGTTCGAGATGAATCTGATAGTTCTGCGTTACCGGAATACAGAACGTCAACGCATCGTCACAAGCGAAGTAGAAGACCTCGAGATCGATCGGCTCCTGAAGCCCGGTTGCGTCGACCTGCAACAGGAACTCGCGCGGATCGGCATCGGCCGGCTCTTCGACATCGGGCCCGACACCACTCGAAGGTGTCATCGTCACACCGTCGGGCAGCGAGAAGTTGTACCGCACGGGGCCCGCTTCGTTGTTCCAGTGGACACTGTACAGCGGGTCCAGGTGGAAGCCTAAATACATCGTGCCTGCGCCGTTCTGCAACAGCGCTCGGTCAGCCTCTGCGCGAATCTTCACGTAGAACGGAATGTCGGTTGACTCCAGATCCGGATCGACCTGAATCGACGCCATATCGGGCGGCAACTCGACACGCGGAACGACACCCTTGGCGACCGCGGGCATTCGCGGCTGAGCCGTGAGATGCAAATCGGCGATAGCCGTCGGATGATCGACTGCGCCGACGAGCCCTTCGAGATCATAACGCAACGCAACCGGATCGCTCCAGGTTCTACGTACGACGACTCGGCCCTCGGGGTCCAGGATCAGTTCGCTGTTCGGCGTGTTCGCCATGACGTCATGCCAGACGTTGTCCATCGTATCGGCCAGCCAGGTGATGCTCGATCCGAGCACACGCTTGGCTTCCTCGATATGCATCAACCGCTCTTCAAGATTGACCGGCACGACATAGTTGTTGAATTCGGGGTGCGCCAGGGGCTTGTAGATGTAGTAAAAATCGACGCCCTTGGGTGCGTAATCTACTTTGACCGTCTCCAAACTGGGGACGTTACGTATGAAGGGGGGTCACGTGAGACAGCCGAGCGTCAGTACCGTGTACTGGCCCGTCGTAATGTCTCTCATATTGACCGGGTTACCCTGGTCGTCGACGATCGAGATATCGGGAAGCTGCTCACCGATATCGGGGACGATATCCATGAAGCGGGTATCCATGCCGGTTGGTCCGGCACCCATACCCCTGCCCATGCCGGCGGCCCCCTGGGCTGACGCGACAGCCACAAAACCCAGCGCGGCAGCGAAGGTGATTAACGAACTGAGACGGCGAATCATGACAGTTTCTCCGTGCGTGAAAAGGCCCGAGAATCGTACCGTGCGAACCCGGGAGGGGTCAATCGAGGGGATGCCTGCAAAACATAACGTGGGCCGCCTATTTTACCCCTGGAAATCACCATCTATAGATTTCTTAAGTTCCAGCCGCGCCATCACGGCCCAACCGCAACCCGCGTTCGCGCCAGATCGAGAATACCGCCGGATAGACGAGCAAAACCATCAGCAAAGCCGAAACTACGCCGCCGACCATCGGCGCCGCGATCCGCTTCATGACGTCGGCACCTGCACCGCTACTGAGCATGATCGGCATCAGTCCGATGACCGACGCCAGCCCCGTCATCAACATCGGTCGAATCCTCCTGCCGGCGCCTTCAACGATAGCGGCCCTAAGATCTGCGACGCTACTGACGCGTTGTTCACGGTAGGCCAGATCGAGATACAGCATCATCAGCAAACCGAGTTCGATCGCGAGGCCCGACACGGCAATCATGCCCACCCACACGGCAACGCTGAGGTTGTAATCAAGCCACGACAGCAGCCACACCGCCCCGGTCAGACAGAACGGCAACGCCAGCATAATAATGAGTATCTCCGTCAGAATTCCGCGATGGATGAACAACATAAATAGAATGAGAAATACAGTACCCGGGACGAGCCATTGCAATGTCGCCTGGGCGCGTTCGAAGTACTCGAACTGTCCGGCCCAGCTGAGCCGGTAACCGTTCGGGATGATCACGCGTTCGGCAACCGCTTCTCTCGCCAGATTCACATAGTCGGCGATACCGATATTATCGCGCACGTCGACGAATACGAATCCAACCAACTGACCGCCTTCGCTGCGTATCATCGATGGCCCGGTACGAAACGTCAGGTCCGCAACCTGTGTGATCGGAATCTGCGCTCCGGTCGGCGTAGGGATTAGTATGCGCTCGAGTGCGTCAAGGTTATCTCGATACTCACGCGCGTAGCGCAACAGTATTGTGTAACGCTCTCTCCCTTCGATCGTCTCCGACACCGGCATGCCGCCGACTGCGGCAACGAGCGTCGTCTCGATGTCGGCCACGTTCAGGCCGAATCGCGCGGCGGCGTCGCGACGGATGTCGAAATCGAGGAAGTAACCGCCCGTCGTGCGCTCCGCGAACGCGCTGCGAGTATAGGGGGCCGTCCGCTCGTCCTCTTGAAGCGCGCGCTCGATATCGATCGCCGTACGCTCGATCACCTCCAGATCCGCGCCGAAGACCTTGACGCCCAGGGCGGAGCGAATCCCGGTCGCCAGCATCTCCGTACGTGTCTGGATCGGCATCCAGAAAATATTCGGCATGCCGGGGAAGCGCAGCGTGCTATCCATCTCCTGTATCAACTTCGTCGATGTCATTCCCTCGCGCCACTCAGATTTCGGCTTCAGCGTCACGACGGCTTCGACCATCGACAGCGGCGCGGGATCGGTCGCGCTAGTGGATCGCCCGATCTTGCCGAATACGTGTTCGACCTCCGGAAACTTTGCCAGCTGGGCGTCCATGGTCTGGAGCGTCTTCGCGGCCTCGGTGATCGAGAGTCCCGGCAGCGTCGTCGGCATAAACAGTATCGAGCCCTCGTCGAGCGGCGGCATGAACTCGTTGCCGAGAGACCGGAAGGTCGGAATCGTAAACACCAGCAACACGATAGCGCCGGCAATGATCGGCCAGCGAAACGAGATGCTCGTGCCGACGACGCGGCGGTAGCCCGCGACCAGAGTACGGTCCAGCACGCTATTCCCACCGCGCAGGCGTCCACGTATCAGCCAGACGGCCAGGGCCGGCACCAGCGTCACGGACAACAGTGCGGCAAACGCCATCGAATACGTTTTGGTATAGGCCAACGGCGTAAACAATCTACCTTCCGAGCCCTCCAGCGCGAACACCGGCAGAAAAGATACAGTAATGATCAGCAGCGAGAAGAAAATACTCGGGCCGACCTCTTGCATCGCTTGAACGATCGCATCGACTCGCGCCGAACCACGAACAACGCCGCCCTCATCCTGTAACTCACTCAGCCGCCGGTGAACGTTCTCGACCATGACGATCGCAGCATCGACCATCGCGCCGATCGCGACGGCGATGCCGCCCAAGGACATGATGTTTGCCGTTAGTCCCTGGTAGCCCATCGGGATAAATGCCAGCAGTATGGCCACGGGCAACGTGACCGCAACGATCAACGTCGAACGTACATGCAGCAAGAACACGATGAGCACGAGTGCGACGATTAATATCTCTTCGACGAGCGTCGTTCGGAGCGTATCGATCGCTGCGGAAATAAGATTCGAGCGATCGTACACGGGGACGATCTCTACACCGGACGGAAGCCCTGGCTTGAGTTCTTCCAGACGTTCTTTGACGCGGTCGATGACCGCCAGCGCGTTGCTGCCGTAACGCATGACGACAATGCCGCCGACCGTCAGCCCCTCGCCGTCGAGTTCGGCCTGGCCGCGCTGCATGGCCGGCCCCAACGTCACCGTACCGACGTCGTTAATCGTGATCGGCACGCCGCCTTCGGTGACCTTCAACACCACCAACTCAAGATCCTCCGGCGAACGCACATAGCCTCGACCGCGAATAAACTGCTCGTGACCGGCGATCTCGAGGACGCGCCCACCGACGTCGTTATTGGAAGCACGAACGGCCGCCGCGACCTGTTGCAGCGTGATCGCGTACGACGCCAGGCGATTGGGATCGACGCTGATCTGATATTCCTTCTGGTATCCGCCTACCGACGCGACCTCGGCAACGCCTTCGACAGATTCCAGCGCGTAGCGCAGGTTGAAGTCCTGCAGCGAACGAAGGTCCGCCAGACTGAGATTGCCCGACCGATCCACGAGCGCGTACTGGAAGACCCAGCCGACACCCGTTGCGTCGGGACCGAGCGCTGGCGTCACGCCATCCGGAAGATCACCCGTTGCGGAATTCAGGTACTCCAGTACACGCGACCGAGCCCAATACATGTCGACACCGTCTTCGAAGATCGCGTAGACGAACGACAACCCCATGAAGCTCAGTCCCCGGACATACTGAACGCCGGGGGCGGACAGCAGCGTCGTAGTCAGCGGATAGGTAATCTGATCTTCGACGAGATCCGGGCTACGGCCCGGCCATTCCGTGAAGACGATCACCTGCACATCGGACAGATCAGGAATCGCATCCAACGGTATCGCCAACAACGCTCGATAACCGGCTAGCGAGATTACCGCGACGGCGACGACGGTGACGAGCGGCTTGCGCGCACAGTAGGCGATTAAGCGCCCGACGGGTCCGATAGGTTGATTGTCTACCATTGCTCTAGCCCGGAACTGAGTCGGCTCTCCGACGCGATCAGGAAGTTGCCGGACGTGACGATTTGCGCACCCGCCTCCAGTCCGTCGAGCACCTCGATGTAGCCCGCATTACGCAGGCCGGTCTGGATTCGGCGCGGCGCCAGACGACCGCCACCCAGATCCTCGAAAACCACGCGTGTCTCGCCGGCGAAAATAACGGCTTCGGTCGGCACGACGAGACGCTCGCCGAAGTCCGCCGCCAACAGAATCTCGGCATACATGTCGGGCTTCAGCACTCCATCCGTGTTGTCCAGCGACATGCGCACGCGCGTGGTACGGGAGGCCGCATCCAGAAACGGATACACATAATCGATCTCGCCTTCGAAGCGCTGCCCTGGTAGATAGGGCAAGGTCACGGTGGCCGGCATGCCCAGAGAAACCATGGCCAAATCCGCCTCGTAGACTTGAGCCTCTACCCAGACCTCGGACAGATCCGCGATTCGCATCAGCGTCGTGCCGGCAGAACGTGATGAGCCCTCTACGACGCTCGTGGAAACAACGACTCCGCTTCGCGGCGCCAGAATGGGCACGTAATCGAGCGGCGTCTGCCGCTGCTCGAGCGCCGCGATCACCTCGGCGCTGACATCCCATAACTCGAGACGCCTGCGCGCCGCATCGATCATCGCGTTGGAACCCGGACGACGAAGCACTTCCAGATACTCCTCCTGGGCGGCCAACAGATCCGGACCGTAGACGGTAAATAGCGGCTGCCCCTGCACCACCGTCGCGCCGACATGGTCGGCAGCGAGATCGCCGATCCATGCGTCGAAGCGAAGCGCGACCTCGCTCAGCCGAGTTTCGTCGAAGGTCACGCGGCCCACGGCTCGAATCTCACGACGCAGTGGCATCATCGTCACCTCGCCCAACTTCAACCCGATCGTCTGCCGGCGCCGCGAATCGACGGTGATCGTCCCCGGTGGCGCTTCTTCAAATGCTTCGCTCTGGCTCATCGACTGCTGCGCTCCCGAGAGCAGTTCGAGACCCGGCCGTCGCGTCGCCATATCGAACGAGAGTCTTGCGCTGCCGACCCCCGCCTTCTCTATCTCCACGGTGAGAGGCCAACTACCGTCCATGGGCAGATCGAAAAGGCCTTCGTAGACGCCCGGCCCGGTCTGCGTTATCTCGGCGAACGCGCGCATCTCCGGCATCGGATTCATCGCCGGCATGATGGCCACGACGCTGATCGTCGCGCCCTCGACGGGAACACCCTGACTATCGGTCAGTCGCAGACGTACCGTATTAGCGCCGATCACCGGGGTCTCGGGGTTTACCGTGACCTGCACGCGGAACGGGCCGGCGCGAAGTGCCTCACCGCCCGTATCAAGCGCCATCGATTCATCGGTACCGCTCCCGGACCACTGCTGACCGACAAAAAATCCGAGCGCAAGTATCGCGATGCCCGCCGCTACTGTGACTAATGAACGCTTATTCATGACCGATACCTGCTAAGTTTTGGCTGACTACCGCTCGGCTTGCTGCCAACTGCAGCGGCACACCCACCGTGCGTTCGAACGTCGCACGCCGACGCCAGTAATCTGCCCGCGTGCGCTCGTACCCCTGCTCTGTAGACAATCGCTGCCGCTGGGCCGCGAGCACATTAATGAATTGACCGACACCGCTTCGATAATCCGAAAACGAAACATCCAGGCTGGCCTGCGCCAGCGGCAATAGACGCTCCTCGTATAACCGAATCGACGCCAGAGACTCCGCGGTCTCCGCGTACGCCGTCTCCATCGCCGCCAGCAGCGTCTGTCGATGCCCCTCAAGCTCATGCTCGTCGCGCCGAACATCGGCTCGCGCGGCGTCGAGGTCTGCGTCGCGTTTGTCTCGCCCGAACGGGACGTTGATCGTTACACCCAGTTGGACGCGTTTATCGCGCTCTTCCCATACATTCCCATAACCCAGGTAGGCGTTAAAGTCCGGAAGAAATGCCTTGTCGGCAAGTTCCACGCGCGAACGTCCCTGGGCGACGACTGCCTCCTGCCGGCGCAATTCCGGGTGCGCCTCTACAGCGATCGTGCGAACGGCGGCCAGTCCGGGTAACGGGCTCGGTGGCTCGAACGGCGCCGGCGGCGGCAATCGCGCGTCGCTATCCCGGTTGAGAAGCGAATTGATGTGCGTGCGGGCACTCGTCAGTTGTTGATCGAGTACCAGGCGTTGTTGCTCGGTCAACGCCAACTCGACCTCTGCCTGCAGCACGTCCTGCTGAAGCGCGCGGCCCGAGGCATAGCGTGCCCGAGCCACGGCGATCAGCTCATCGACAACTTGCTGGTTGGCTGTATTGATCTTGATCGCCCGATGTAAATAGTGCCATTCGGCGAATGCGGTCTTGGCCGCAGCGACGACGTCCAGGCGCGTAATCGCTTGATCCTCACGCACGACATCCCGTTGTTGAGCCGCGACCAGGCCATGGAGATCCCGCTTACCCGGCCAGGGAAAGGCCTGGCTGATCTGGCCACCGTGACGATAGCCGATATCCGAGCCGATACTACGAGGTAACATCATGTAGCTCAGCATTGGATCCGCCAACGCGCTCGCGGGCGCCACTCGTATCTGGGCCGCCTCAACCGCCGCGGCCGATGACAGTACATGATGATTACGCAGTTCGACTTCGGCGACCAACGCCGGGAGCGTTAGGAGCTCGAGTGTTTCAAACACCGTCTCTTCGGCCGCTACCGATGACATAACCGGCACAATGCCAACGACAATAAAACTGACTAGAAAAAGAATAGTGCGCACGTTCGCCCTCCATCGCCTAAAACGAATAGCAACAGCACGGAGGAACGAATCCTCCGCGGGACAACGCGTGGTTTAGCGGCGGACTCGGAGGGTAGTCAGATAGACGGGCGGACCGTGAAAACTCGGCCGCAGAAGAGTAGCTGCGACCTGTTCGGAAGATTGCTCCACGGCCGGCAGTGAGAGTTGATCGAGCCCGACTGCAAGCGGATCGGGCAGCTCCAGCGAGTGGGCGGACAGGCCGTCGGCCGTGACCGGATCGCAGGAGTTAACCAGGCCCGACTCCGATGGCATGGCCATCAAGCCGTGGTCGGACGCCTCATGATCCTCGTCGGGACAGCACGCTTTCATCGTCGACTGGTGACCGACGCACAGATAAGCCACGACGGGGCCGGAGTGGATCAAACACCCGACAAGTAGTAGCGCAATAGCTCGGCTGTGGGCTTTCAACGTGGTAACTCTGGCCTCGATCCTCGCAATCCTACGCCTTCCGCTAGCCGATTCCAACCAAGCCGGTCTCACGCTCAAGCATTCTTCAGAGCCTTTTCGAGGACGCGGGCGACATGCCAGCCGTCCCGGCCGGCCCCGTCCTTGATCTGGGAGCGGCAACTCGTGCCGTCAGCGACGATCAAGGTATCCTCACCGGCCTGACGAGCGGCCGGCAGGAGACTGAGCTCGGCCATCTGCATCGACGTGTCGTAGTGTTCCGTCTCGTAGCCGAACGACCCCGCCATCCCGCAACAGCCGGACTCAATGACTTCGACTTCCAGCTCTGGGATCCAGTTTAAGACCTCTTCCACGCTCGACATGACTCCAAAGGCCTTCTGATGGCAGTGCCCATGCAGTAA
>CAUZMW010000036.1:0-24469 GCA_963581225.1 Gammaproteobacteria bacterium | reverse complement strand
CGGCATCGAGAGCGGCAACCCCGGCGCGGTTCTCGATGGCGACATCGATAGCTTTCTCGAAGAGAGCTTGAAGCAAGGATTGTAAATGACTGAGACCAGCGCGCAGAGCGAAAATCGACTGATCGCGAAACGGCGCGAGAAACTCGGGCGACTCCGCGAGAAGGGAAGTGCTTTTCCGAACGATTTTCGCCGCGATTCGATCGCGGCGGAACTGCATGCGGCGTACGGCGAGCATGAGGCAGAGTCCCTCGAGGCGGAGTCACCCATGGTCCATGTTGCCGGGCGCATGATGGCCAAGCGGGTGATGGGGAAGGTCAGTTTCATCAATATCCAGGACCGTTCCGGTCAAATTCAGCTCTTCGTACAGCGTGACCACATCACTCCGGAACTCTATCAGGAGTTCAAGTCCTGGGATGTCGGCGACATCGTTGCGGCAAGTGGAGCGTTATTCAAGACCAAGACCGGAGAGCTATCCGTCCGTACGGATGAACTGCGGTTGCTAGTGAAATCGCTGCGCCCGATGCCGGAGAAGTGGCATGGAATAGCGGATCCGGAGCTGAAGCTGCGGCAGCGGTATGTCGACCTGATTGTTAATGAACGGACCCGCGAAGTGTTCAGTCTTCGGATCGAGCTGATCCGGTTCATCCGGTCTTTTCTCGACGCGCTCGACTTCGCGGAGGTCGAGACGCCGATGATGCATCCCGTCGCGGGTGGGGCGGTGGCGCGTCCGTTTGTCACCCATCATAACGCCTTGAATATGGAACTCTTCTTGAGGATCGCTCCGGAGCTGTACCTCAAGCGGTTGTTAGTTGGTGGAATGGAACGTGTCTACGAGATCAATCGAAGCTTCCGCAACGAGGGTACGTCGACGCAGCACAATCCAGAGTTCACGATGCTCGAACTCTACCAGGCCTACGCGGGATACCAGGACTTTATCAGCCTGACCCAGAATCTCATCCGCGAGGCCGCCCGGACGGTCCTAGGTGAAGTCGTCGTGGAGTATCAGGGGCAGACATTCGATCTCGGAGAACCCTTCGAAGTAGTCACCATTGAACAGTGCCTCCTGCGCTTTAATGCGGGTTTGGACAGTAGCGAGTTGCGGGATCTCGATGTCCTTCGGCGCGTATGTAAAGAGCATAAAATCGAAGTCCGGCCCGAGTACGGCGCGGGCAAATTGCAGATCGAGCTTTTCGAGAAGACCGTCGAACACCATCTGAGTGGACCCGTCTTCGTGACCAAATATCCGGTGGAGGTGTCTCCGTTAGCACGCAGCGACGACGACGATCCTTTCCTCACGGAACGCTTCGAACTCTTTCTCGCCGGCCGCGAGATCGCGAACGGTTTTTCTGAGCTCAACGATCCTGAAGATCAGGCGCGACGTTTCAAAGCGCAGGCGCAGGCGAAATCGTTGGGAGATGAGGAGGCGATGTTCTATGACGCGGACTACATTCGCGCGCTGGAGTACGGGATGCCGCCGGCCGCCGGGCTGGGGATAGGGATCGACCGGCTCGTGATGTTGTTGACCGACTCGCCGTCGATTCGCGACGTCGTCTTATTTCCGCACCTGAAACCGGAGGCCTGAGCTCGAGTCAGGCCTCGTAAGGTAGAGGTTCCCGGCGCAGCGCGACATTCGGTTCTGCTTCGCTGACTAGCTTACCGTCGAGGCTGTCCAGCCGTGTTACGGCCAGAATTTCCCGCGACTTCGTCGTCTCCGATGAGCGAATGATGTCGCCGACTACCGTGCCGGCCGCGTTTCGAATGGCGGTTCCGATCTCGGGAATGCTATTCAAGTCACCGGAGAATCGGAGCATGCGTCGTTTCACGGCGCCGAGATTCTGGGTGCGCGCGATGATCTCCTGTCCCGGATAGCAGCCCTTGTTTTCGTCGAGGGCCCCCAGCAAATCGAGGTTGAGCATCTGCGGAATAAAACGATCCTGCAGTTCCGGCGTCAGGCGTGGCAGGCCGAGGGAAATTTCGGCAAGCGAGACATCGTCGCTCGTGCCACGTGGAAGCTCGCCCGCAAGTTCGTCGATGCTACTTGCCGGCCCGATCGCGTGTACGAGTCGCGGGCCAAGGCGCAGCCAGCTTAGCCCGTCCACGATTACTCTCTGACCGGCGTCAGCCCCAAGCCCAATCTGATGCTGTTCCAGCCAACGATCGGAATCGCCCAACAATGCGGTTGCCTGCCAGCGATCACCGGCATCGCGAAGACTGACATCGGCGCGCAGGACGTATTTTTGGAGGTCGGCGGTGACGCTGGCTACAAGATCTCTTTCTGTGACGAGCAGCCAGCCCTCGTCCATTCGCAGCACACGAAATATGGCTCTGACACGGCCCGCGGCGCTGTGCCACGCCGCCAAAGGCGCGTTGTTCGGGGAAAGCGCCCTGAGGTCCTGGCTCAGTTGCCCGTGCAAGAAATCTTCGGCATCCGTACCGTCCACGCGGATGAAGCCCACCAGCGAGAGCGGACAGATACAAAGCGTTTGTCCGGGAATGGAGTTCGTTGGGAGTGAGCGGTTCATTGACAGCTCACTGTTGTAACAGGTTACCGCGGTGGGTCAAGGTCGAGGCCGTGTCAAAAGTTTCTTCTGACAGCCAGTATGACGTTGTCGCCAGATCATATCGTAGTTCTTCAGCTCACCGACGGAGATGACCGTATCGGTGTCCAAAACAACGACGCCGTTGCCGCGACGAGATTTCACCGCTTAGCTGTAATCGGATGTGCTGCTAGGACCAATTACGGTCTCTCAGACCGCCTGGAGCTGCGCCATGAGCGTCGGCACGCCGACGATGTTAATGACGCGCTTGAGGTTGTAAGCGAGCACGTGAAGACTCATCTTAGCTTGAACATTCGGTAGTCGTTTCATCACGAAGTGCGTCGCACCCATCCGGTGCTTGATCGTGCCGTAGGGGTGTTCCACAATCTGCTTGCGCAGCCGCATCGCTCCGGCGTTCTTTCTGAGATTGTCCGCAGCGTCTTCAAGCACCTGCTCGTGCTCCCAACGCTCGATCCGACGATCCTTTCCTGTCGTGCACTGCGCCTTTAACGGACAGCCGGGACATTTGAACGTGCGGTACACAAGTAGCTTCAGCTCCCGGCACAGCCCCACGAACTCCGTGCACACACGCCGGATCGCCTTACGGTTCTTCCGTCGGAATTCCCCTATCGTCTTGTGGTCTGGTTTCAGCCAGCCCGTCAGCCACAACAGGTCCACGTTGCGATGCGTCTCCTGCCCCAGGACTCGCGTCGTATTCAACCGATTCATATAGCCGTAGACATAGATCTTCAGCATCACTCGGGCATCATAGGCCGGACGGCCCATCTCACTCGACTCCGCCCGTTCAAATCCCAGATCCTTTAGATCCAGTCGATTCACGAATGCTTCGATGACCCGGACTGGGTTATCGTCTGCGATGTATTCGTCGAGGCGTTGGGGGAGTAACGTGGCCTGGAATCGGTTCTCACCTTCAATGAATCGAGTCATTTCGGATACCGCACCACTTAGACCTTAGGATTATACTAGGTATGCTGAGGACTTTTGACGCAGCCTCGGCCGACTGCCGACGCCCGTTAAGAGTTAAGCTTCGATTCTGAGAGGAGAATAATGATGTCGATTCGGGGGATGGCTTGTTGGTCCGTCGGCGCGCTGATGTTCATCGCGATTGGATCGCTGGCACAACAATCGCCATCCGAGTTTACGAAAACGTTGGATATCGTCTATGGAACGGTAGACGGGCGCGAGCTCAAACTAGATCTTTACATGCCGGCGGAAGCGACCAATCCGCCCCTGCTGGTCTACGTGCACGGGGGCGCCTGGCGGCGTGGTTCGAAAGATAGCATTCTTACCACGACATTCGTGGAGGATGGCTACGCGATGGCGAGCCTGGATTTTCGCCTTTCTGGTGAAGCGATGTTCCCGGCGCAAATTCACGATATCAAAGCGGCTATCCGCTTCCTTCGAGGGAATGCGGTGACCCTTGGGTACGATGCCACGAGACTCGCGATCCTCGGGACGTCATCGGGTGCGCATCTTGCCACAGTGGTCGGCGTGACCAATGGGCACGACGAACTTGAGGGTGAAGTTGGAGAGCATCTCGAACAGTCTTCCGATGTTCAGGCGATTGTGAGCTATTACGGTGCCTCTAATCTCACCACGATACTGAAGCAGTCGACACCACACGGACTGAGCGTGCGTGCCCCGGCTCTAGATCTCCTGCTAGGCGGGCAGCCGGATGAGCAACTGGAGCTAGCGCGCCTGGCCAGCCCTGTATTTCATGTGGAAGCGTCAGATCCCCCGTTGCTGATACTGCATGGTGACCAAGACCCTCAGATGCCGATCAACCAATCTCACGAACTTCACCACGCCTACAAAGAGGGTAATCTTCAGGTTCAGTTCGAGGTTGTACATGGGGCCGCTCACGGTGGGAGGCAATTTAGTGACGAGAAACGCAACGCACTGGTCGAAGCATTTTTAGATGAGCAATTGCAGTAATGAAGTGTTAACGAATGGCTTCTTGTGGCTGCCGAAAGCAGCCGTTGGTTAACAGTCAAGAATCGCGTTATCCGATAGCTCGCGGAGAAGATTGTAGGAGGACTCATGCATTCAGAAATTACAATCGCCTTGCTTAGTGCCACGGTGCTCTCGGCCGTAGGTAGCGTTCACGCGCAGATAACTGATCCTATTCCGGAGCCGATTACCAAACGAGGACTGAACATCGAAATCAGGGAGGTTGCGGAGCTTCCGGACACGCGCGGGATGCACCCCGTCGCTGAAACGTCGCCGAGCGGCCGGGCGCGTGTAAGTTTCGTTCAGGATTTGCCGGACGGCCGACGGTTTGCGAACGATTCGCGCGGTCCGCTGTACCTGCTCGATAGCGACAACCAGCCCTCCATCTACGCAGATGTTGCGGAGGCGTTCCCGGACGGCTTCTACGACAGTCTACAAAGCGGCTTTCTCGGCTTCGAGTTTCACCCAGAGTTTACGAGCAACGGGCTGTTCTACACCGCGCACGCCGAAGTTGCGCACCCTGATTCCGCGGTTCCCCATTTCATCCCTCCCGGGTTCAGCAGCGAAGAGGTGACCTACCAGAGTGTCCTTACAGAATGGCGGGCGACCGACCCGGCGGCGAACGTGTTCGAGGGCACGCGACGAGAGTTGCTCCGTTTCGGGCACGTCGTCGAGTGGTTCCGCCATCCGCTCGGGTTCGTCGCCTTCAATCCGACATCGGAGCCCGGTGACCCGGACTACGGCCTGCTCTACACGAGTGGTAGCGATGTGGGGTTCAGCAATGGCGGTGGGCCGAATGCGAGCGATCCGAGCCAGCTCCAGCGCCTCGACACCCTGCTTGGCGCCATCCTGCGCATCGACCCCCGTAGCCCGTCCGAGTCGGGTGGCACAAAAGGCGTCGGCGACTACACGATTCCCGCGATTAACCACTATGCATCGGACGGCGATGCCGACACGCTTGGCGAAATCTACGCTCACGGTTTTCGAAACGCCCACCGGTTGTCGTGGGATCCGGCCGACGGGGTGATGTTTGCTACTGACATCGGCATGAGCCAAATTGAGGAGGTCAATATTGTTCGCGAGGGAAACAATTATGGCTGGATGCAGCGCGAGGGAACTTTCGACAATGGCGTGAACATGCCCGGCGGGGTGCTCGGCCAGGTCTATCCGCTGCCGGCAGCCATTCTGGATGGGCGAACGGAGGACGAGTTCACGTACCCGGTGGTGATGTATGACCACGGTGAGGGGCAGGCCATAACGGCGGGTTTCGCGTATAGAGGCAACATTCCCGAACTTCGCGGCAAGTTTGTCTTTGGCGAGCTCGTGCGTGGCCGTCTCTTTGCAAGCGACCTGACCGCGATGAAGGCGGCCGACGATGGGATTCCGCAAACTGTAGCGCCGGTCGAGGAAATTCAGCTCTTCGTGCGCGACGCCAGCGGGAACCGCAGAGATGTCACGTTATGGGAGCTGGTGGAGGAGGCGTTG
The DNA here is from genome assembly GCA_963581225.1 of Gammaproteobacteria bacterium. Taxonomy (GTDB): domain Bacteria; phylum Pseudomonadota; class Gammaproteobacteria; order Steroidobacterales; family Rariloculaceae; genus SMWC01. The sequence continues at coordinate 18,476 of CAUZMW010000036.1, read as the reverse complement.
GGGGAGACGATCACGAGGGCAGACTTGCATATCAGCCGAAGTCATGACGGGGAGCTTCTAATCACGTCGAGGCAGGACGGCATTATTCGAATGCTCTCTGGAGGTGACGGTCAGCCCCCATAGCTGAATGTCATCCGCCGCCGCGCTCGAACCGCTGGCGCGGTAGATTTTGAGCTAGCCTGACGGATGAGGCCCGACTCATGAACCACCGCCAGTTTGAGTCCGCGGTGCGGCGAGCGATGAACGGTTTGCCAGACTGGGTGCATGCTGCGCTGGAAAACATCGAGGTTATCGTGCTCGACGAGGCTGACCAGATGCTCGACCCGGAGCGGCAGGGACTGCTCGGACTCTACGTCGGCCTACCGCTGCCGGAGCGTAGTGTGGACTACGCAGGCGAGTTGCCGGACGTCATTTACCTATTTCGCAAACCGCATCTCACTTTGAACCTGCCGCCTCATGATCTCCGTCGCGAGATTGCGAAGACGCTAATTCACGAGATTGCCCACTACTTCGGCATCGATGACGATCATCTCGAAGAGCTCGGGTGGGACTGATCAGACGCGGGCGGCCCCTATGTCCGCTTCACGAAAGCAGATATTCTGCTCTTGGGGATACAGTCAGGAGAATGAAACTTGAATACTAAGCGAATTGTGATCGGAACGATCGTCGGCGCCATCACACTGCAGCTGGCCGGTTATCTGATCTTTGAGATTGCCCTTTCGGAGTTTTATTTAGAGAACACTGGGTATGCGACTGACGCGTTCCGAGCGGGCACTGTTATTTGGGCGCTCATCTTAGCGAACCTTTCGTTCTCGGCTTTGATCACCCTCTGCGTCATAGATAGTGCAGGCGCCTTAACAATTCGACGGGGCTTCGTGACGGGATCGGTAGTCGGTTTCCTTGTCTGGTTCGGAATAGACTTCACTACGTACGCGTTCACGCATCTATGGAGCCTGACGGTCGTGATTGTCAATCCAGTAATGGAAGCTGTCCACAATGGAATTGCTGGTGCCGTTATCGCATTCGTACTGGCCAAGTTTCCGGAACAAGCCGAGTGACACTTGGGGCTGCTATTTGTTCATCAGTTCGTCGCTAAAAAATCAGCTTCGCCCAACCTCACGGACTGTGGGGTCTTGTTCTTGGCAGTCACACCACTCCATATTTCACGCAGTTTTAGGCCATATCCCGGCCGGAACTAGGTAGAATCAGGACACGACAACCTCTAGGGGGAGCCTAGTGTCATTCTTCGAGGAGCTGAGACGCAGATACGTCGTTAAAGTCGCAGTGGCCTACGCCATTGTCGGATGGCTGTTGATCGCGGTGACGAGGTTCGGTCGCCACGCTTTCCTGGGTGCGGCAATCGGTGGATGCCTCGTATTGAGCGCTCGGTTTGCTGGGGCGCAAGAAGCACCCCCAGCCCTCACAGGGATGTGGAGTACGACGGTGACGGCCGTCGAGCATCCCGATTGGACGATCGAGGACCTCTTCGCCTGCAATTGCACTCCGGAAACCTACGAGTACCTTCACGAGCTTCTGCTCCCGGAGAACGACCAACTCTCGGCCGAGGAGATTCAGCAGGCTCTCCGCGCCCACAACCAAGCGGCGATTCAGGATCTGTTTACCGAAGCCGCGAGAGAGTACGTGTCGGTGTACGACCTCGCCGACGACCCTTCCATTCAATGTGAATACTTCGGTGTCTTCCGAACCGTCCTGCACAGCGATCCGGTGCTGATAGAACAGAACGAGGAGCGCATCGCCATCCGCACGGAAGACATGGCGTCTGATCGCATCATCTACATGGATGGCCGCGGTCATCCGGAAGATGGACCACTCAGCCCGTTGGGGCATTCGATTGGCTGGTACGAAGGCTCGACTCTGGTTGTGGACACGGTCAATGTGGCCGCCAACGTGGCGGAAGACGGCTTAAATATTCACAACGTGGACCACGCGAGCAGCATCGAACGCTACACGCTCAGCGAAGACGGCCGTAGGCTGCACATGCAGTTCACCTTGACCGACCCGGCGATGTTTCGCGAGCCGCTGGTGCTCGAACGCACCAGACTTTTTACGCCCGATGTGGATTTACTGGATGCCTCCTGCGAGTCGATCTCCGGGCAATTTTGACTGAGGATGCTGAGATGACAGGCAAAAGTTTGACACTGATCTATGGTGCGGTGCTGGCTTCGATGCCCGTTGCGGCCCACCATAATCCCGCGGCTCACTACATTGTGGATGAGCGGATAGAGATCGAGGGTGTGGTGACCGAGTTTCGCGGGGTGAACCCGCATTCCCGGATCTACTTCGATGTGACGAATGACCAGGGGGAAAAGGAATCCTGGATGGCGGAGGGGGACAGCATCATCAATCTCCGGCGCGCAGGTTGGACAGACGATCAATTCAAGCCCGGGGATCGGATTCACATATTGGGACGTCCCTCACGATTCGGATCGAACCTGGTGGAGTGGACGTTTATTACGCTGCCTGACGGTACCGAGGTGGGTGGTGGGAACGGCCAGCTCGGGGAGCGGTTGAGATTCATCGAAGCGCGACTGACTGAGTATCGTCAGCAACGTGAACGGTAACCTCCTCGAGTGCAACTATGGGCGCGGCGATCTTTGACAGCCATCGAGTGACCGCTTGTGGTTGCCGTAAGCGGTCACTCGGAGTAGCTTTATGGTAGAGATTTGCGAGTAGTTTTCACCTAAGAACGAGATTAATGCTGAACAACTAGTCGAGTCACTCTGGGGGGATTGTCATGAAAACGAAGATTGCCTTGCTATTCACATTGGCGCTTGTCGTATCCGCTGGCTGGACAGAAGGTGCCAAAGAAGTCGCTGCAGATATGGCGGAGAGTGCGTACCACTTTCTGCGCTCCCTTGATTCAGAGAGTCAGGATCAAGCGAACCTAGCCTTCGATGATGAAAATCGCTACGACTGGCACTTTATACCGCGCGCTCGCGAAGGGATTCCGTACAAATCGATGACTGCAGCCCAGAGCAGGCTCGCCCATCGTTTAATGAATACGGCACTCAGCCAGGAGGGAATGTCCAAGGCCCTGGGCGTGATGTATCTGGATCAGATTCTGTTTGAGATTGAGGGAAGCTCCATGCGGGATTCGGAAATGTATTACGTCACTGTCTTCGGCGATCCCGCAGTCGACGACAACTGGGGCTGGCGAGTGGAAGGGCATCACCTGTCAGTCAATGTCACCATACAGGACGGCGAAGTCATCTCAACTTCACCTACTTTCATGGGCGCGAACCCGGCCCGCGTGCTGGGCGGTCCTCATACGGATCTGCAGGTGCTCGCCGATGAGCAAGATTTGGCAAGACAGCTCCTTCATCTGTTCGATGACAGCCAGCGCGAGATCGCTGTCTACGCCGACAACCCACCACGCGACATCCAGTCCCGGGAGCTACGGCAAGCTGATCCAGGACCGCCGCGCGGTCTTGCCGCTCGCGAGATGACAACAGCGCAGGCGAATCTGCTGTTGCAACTGGTAGAGGAGTACGCTCACAGGATCCGCCCGGAGCTTGCCGAGCAGGAACTGGCGGACGTAAGAGATGCGGGCGTGGATGAGATCCATTTCGGGTGGGCGGGAGGCTCCGAGCCTGGCGAACCGCACTACTATCGGATCCAGGGACCGACCTTTCTCGTCGAGTATGACAACAGGCAAAACAATGCGAATCACATCCATTCGGTTTGGCGTGATCTGACCGGTGATTTTGGTGATGATCTTCTGGCAGAACACTATGCTAGAAGTCCGCACCACAATCATCAAGACGCTTATGCTCACACGGCAGCGCGGTAGATTCCTAGCGGCTCAATTACCGTCGAGAAGCCGCGCGAACTGGTGCGACGCGGCAAGAGGGGGAGATCAACCATGATTGACATTGATCGACGAGACTTCATCGCTGGCTTGGGCGGCGCCGCAGCAGTCAGTCTCATGAGTCACGAGGCGCGTGCGGACGAGCTGGAGGACGAGCTCAACAGGCGCCTACAGTTGGCTCAAGCCCCAGCTCAAGCTACGGGATCGAGCGGATTTCCGACGGCGGCCGAGGTCGAAGCTCAGATCGTAACGCGCAGCTATCGCCGCGGCGCGGGCAGGAGTTTTCTGAATACGGATGGTGAGAACGTTGCGCGGCTCCCCGCTATGCCGGCCGCGCCGACTTTTCTCGATTTCTTCGAGCTACGCTTCCAGAGCAACAACCATTGTTTGCAGAGCGCTAACAAGGCCATGGAGCGGGGTGTCGACGAGGAGATCGTGCTTGCCTGCCTGTTACATGATCTCGTGCAGGTCCTGATGAGGACGGACCACGGTTACTGGGGCGCTCAGTTGTTCGAGCCTTACGTGCCCGAGCGCACGAGTTTCGCTATCAAGTATCACCAAGCGCTGCGCTTCTATACAGACACGGAGGCCGGTTATGAATACCCGGATCTCTATCGGCGGGTATTCGGTGAAGACTACGTGCCTGCGCCGCATATTCAGGCCGACTACGCAATGCTGCGCAATCACCATTGGTACGACGCACCGCGTGAGGTTACAGTCAGCGACCTCTACGCGTTCGACCCCGACGCGGTGGTCACGATTGACCCGTTCGTTGATATCGTTGGCCGGCATTTCAAGCAGCCGAAGGAAGGCTTGGGTAACGACGGGAGAGATGTCGCGCACATGTGGCGCACGATCGCGACCCCCGACGCACCGCTGTAGACGTAACGCGCCGTGAAACAGCGTGTTTAACCGTTAACGTAAGCTGCCAATGGTGTTGAAAAAGTCCATTGGGGGCGTCGAGATGAAATTTCTAAGCTCATTTATGTTTGACCTTGAGTGGGTTCGCATTGGCGTCCTGTGCAGGCACGGTGCTACAGGGCTACGAAGGATCTGCGCGGCCCGATGATGAGACGGCGCTCATCACCACGAGGCGGGCGTCGACACAGAGTGTGGGCAGCCGTCTCGGTAGGGCGAACATCGTATCAATCGAATTACCGCACGGAACAATGCCTACCAGTACCGTATCACGATCGACGAACCGAAAAACTTCGAGCGGCCCTGGTCGCAGGACTTTGAGCTGACGCTGCGCCCTGACTGGGAGCAGCTAGGCCTCATCGAGTACACGTGCGAGACGAACAATCGGTGCGCGGGCAGTGACTGTAGCGAAGACAGCCCACCGTAACGACGCGATTTCTGACGAGGGAGATATTCGATGAGGCATATCACTTCTGTATTGTTTTTCGTGCTCGCCTACGCGCTGGTGCAGACGGCGTCTGCCCAGATACAGGACGAGCCGGTGCCCATGGAGAGGGCTCCGTTCCACGTTCCGGTCTTCTCTAATGACTACATCATTTTGCTAAGCATCAATATTCCACCTGGACGCGACACGGGCTTTCACACGCATTTCGCCGATTCGGTGTCGGTAAACCTGTCGCCGGCCTTGCGGACTAACCAGGTTTACGGCTCTTCCGAGGTGAGCGCGCCGACTGTGGGCGAACCTGTCCCGGGCCGTACGTCGTTTACGAACGTGACTAAGAGTGGGCCACATACGCACAAAGCAACCAACATTGGTCCGACGCCGTTCCGCAACGTCTCCTTCATCCTCAAAGATCGACCTAGGGCCGAAGTTCTAGTTTCCGACCGCTCGAGAGTCTCCGGCTACACTCAGATCCTGGATAACGAGCGCATACGAGCTTGGCGTGTCGTTCTGGAGCCAGAAGAAACGACTGGACAGCTCACGCAAACGGCGCCGGGACTCAGAGTCTACGTCCGCGGCGGCGTACTCGACGAAATCGTGCCCGGCTCGGCCGATCGTGGCATGGCTCCGTACGGCGGAGATTTCACTTGGCAGGACGCTGGACAGACGAGGGCGGTGAAGAACACCGGTACTACCGTCATCGAATTCGTCGAATTCGAATTCAAATAGGGTGAAGTTCAGGGTGATATCGGCAGGCGTAAATAACACTAGGGCAGAGCGCAGTCGTACGGCTTGATCTCCTCGCCAGGCACCCAGACGCACTCCTCACGTACGTGCGCGGGTACGGCAAGATTTTCCGGGTCTGTACAAGTTCACCGTCATCCCAATAACCGGTTGAATAGCCGAGTGGAGTCAACTCGCCGCCGGTCGAGCCGTTGGGATCTGTCATATGAATTCGCCGCGATAAATGCAGTGAAAACAATCGGCCTCTATCCTGAACCTCTGGAAACTTCAATCGAATGGGAGGCGTCCTGGCTCTAACGATTCCAGAAGGATTAACTCCGCCACTAGAGCTATTTCGTTGTCGCGCCCTTCAACAGTTAAGCAGTCGGCGCGGCATCTCGAATAAAGGCCGGTTCATGGGGTGTTGATAGGTCCGCACTGTATCGATAGCCGGCAACTCTGAATTTCCTGAGTTGTTCTGCATCGTTAATGCCATTCTGAATTATCCAGCCGGCCATTTGCCCGCGTGCCTTCTTGGCATAGAAACTGAGGATCTTGTATTTGCCATTATTGAGATCTTTAAATGCCGGTGAAATTACGTCCGCCTGTAATTCTTTTCTATGCACGGCTCGAAAATACTCGTTCGATGCCAGATTAACTACGGCATCGGTTTTTAAGGTGTTCAGTGCCTTGTTGAGTTCCACCGTGATGCTGTCATCCCAGAACTGATACAAATCCTTGCCACGTCGATTAGCGAATTTTGCTCCCATTTCCAGTCGGTACGGTTGAATCAGATCCAGTGGCCGCAGCACGCCGTACAGGCCAGAAAGAATTCGCAGGTGCTTTTGCGCGTAGCAGAAATCTCTGGCTGAGAAGCCTTCGGCGTCGAGCCCGGTATATACATCACCTTTAAATGCCAGCACAGACTGCTTGGCATTGTCTTTAGTGAACGGCAGGCGCCAGTTCATGAAGCGCTCGTGGTTCAGATCGCCCAGCTTGCTGCTAATGCTCATCAACTTAGATACGCCGTCGGGAGAAAGTTGCTGAAGTTCCTCGATGAGCTGTTTGGCATCTTCCAGAAAAACCGGCTGAGTGGCCGTCCTGGTTTTAGCAGGGGCCTCAAAATCGAGTGTTTTGGCCGGAGAGATGAGGATCAGCATGTGCAGTCAGCGCCTCCTACAGAGAGAAGACGCGCTCGGCGTTGTCCTGATAGATCGCTTTGCGGTCGCTTGCCGAGATCGGTGCGGCATCCAGCCAGTCCGTGGCGGCGGCGCGCGGCGCGAATGGCGAGTCGATTCCGAACAGCACCTTGTCGGCGCCCAGAACCGAAATACAGAAGGCCAGTAATGGATCCCAGAACATCGCGCTCGTCGTAATGACGAAGTTGTCCCTGAAGTACTCGCTCGGCGCGCGCTGCATATTCAACATGCCGGGCCGTGAAGACACGGTGTCAATGCGATTCAACCAGAACGGCAGACCCTCTCCCATGTGTCCCAGGACGATTCTCAGGCGCGGGAATTCATCGAACACGCCGCTTAAGATTAGCCGCACGACGTGCATGGACGTTTCCATAGCGTAACCCCACAGGGCGCCGCCCATGCTGAAGTCGGCATAGGCCTGGTACATCGTTGCGGGGGGCGTTCGCGGATGCAGGTAGATTGGTGTATCCAATGCCTGGGCAGATTCAAAAATCGGCCAGAATTTAGGATCGTCCAGGTGCTCGCCGTTGGTGTGTGAATTGATAATCACACCGTTCAGGCCAAGGCTTGAGACGCCACGCTCGATCTCCTGAGCGGCCGCGTCGGGGTTCTGCGGCGCGACGGCGGCCAGTCCGGCTAGACGGTCCGGGTAACGGCGGATTGCTTCGGCGAGCCGATCGTTGGCCAGACGAGCGAGCTCGGTCGCCGGCTCGGCGTCCAGAACCTGCACACCGGGGGACCACAGCGACAGCACTTCCTTGTCGATGTGAGCCGCGTCCATCGCCGCGATCCGCCCCGGGCCGAGATCCAGTAGTGCCCGTATCGTGTCGGGACCGACATAAGACGGCGGTGCCAGACCGGGTTCCCGATCGGGTTCACGGCTGACCAGATCGGTCATGGCGTCAATCACTTCCGGAATGCTGAAGGTCTCTTCTGTGGCGACACGCAGGAAGCTGGTAGAGTCCGCGTCCTGTGCCGACACGGTCTTCGATATTGCCAGTGCCGACGAGGCGAGGGCGGCATTCTTCAAGAAAGTTCTTCGATTGTTGTCCATATCACGGCCTCGTAGCGATTCTAGTTTTCGGCATCGGTCAGAGCCAGCACGGCTCTGGCGCGCTTCACGACCGGTACGTCGATGACCTTACCGTCCAGCGACGTCGAGCCCCGTCCGACTGCTGCCGCTTCTTCAAAGGCCGTAACGACTTTTCTCGCGTACTCAATTTCCATCTGCGATGGCGAAAACGTTTCGTTAATCGCGTCGATCTGTGCCGGATGAATCGCGAATCTGCCTTTGAACCCGCGTTGCTTGGACTCGGTGCTGTTTGCTTTCAGTCCCGCATGATCCTTGAAGTGGAAATAAGGCGTGTCCAGCGCCGTGACGCGGGCAGCGCGGGCGGCGATACACAAGACGTTCCTGGCGTATCTCACTTCGGATTCGTCTTCACGGCGCTCGACGCCCATATCGTGCGTGAAATCCTCGGCGCCGAATGCAACGCCGATTATCCGTGGGCTGACCATGCAGATGTCATAGCATTTGACCAGCGCCCGCGCGCTCTCAAGCCACGGGATGAGTTTCAGTTTTCCCACCGGCAGTTCTGCAGCTCGCTCCAACTCGCCGAGAAGATCGGCGATGGTCTCGATATCCTGAGGCCCGTCGATCTTACCGATGGAAACGCCGAGAATATTCGGCCCGATGACCGCTGCGAGATCCTGCTCCGTCCAGCCCGTGTTCAGTGAGTTGACGCGCGGAACGATCGGCACTCCAGTCTGCGCGAGTCTCGGCAGAAAAGCTTTAATGGTTTCGCGGGCGTTATCTTTCTCCGCGTCAGTGACCGAGTCTTCCATGTCGGGTACGAAGACGTCGGGTCGAAAGCCGGCGGCCTTCTCCAGCATATTTTCTTTGTTGCCGGGAACGAAGAGTAGGCTTCTTAATGCGGTCACGTTGGTTTCCTGACGGCGCGCATACGATCTACAGCAACCCCGCACCCCGCGCCCATTGATACTTGGCGCCGAGGATGGCTACCGGAAGCTCTGTCGTGTACGGACTCGCGACGATTCCTCGCTCATAGAGGTACTCGGACGCTTTCTCGACCTGCACGTCGCCGACGAGAGAGGCGACGATAGGTTTGTCGATGCCCTTATCACGCGCCTCCTGCACGACGCGCGCGCAAAGTTCTGCGAATACCATCGGTGGTGTCACGATCGTATGCCAGTACCCCAATATCAGCGAATGGATTCGATCGTCCTCCAGTCCTAGCCGAATTGTATTCTCGTAAGTTATCGGCGGCTCGCCGCCCGTGATATCGACAGGATTTCCCGATGCGCCGAACGGCGGAATGAATTCCTTGAATGCAACATCGAGGTCGTCGGGAAACGACATGAGCGACAGCCCGTTATCGACGACTGCGTCGGACAACAGCACTCCCGAGCCGCCCGCACCCGTGATGATGACGATCTCTTCTCCTTTCGGCGTCGGTAGAACGGGAAGGCCGCGGGCAAACTGCAGAAGGTCGTTGAGGCTGTAGGCGCGAATCACGCCGCTGGCTCGGAGAATGTCGTCGTAGATCTTGTCATTCCCGGCGAGTGCGCCGGTATGCGATGCGGCGGCGCGAGCGCCCAGCTGAGTGCGTCCGGCCTTGAGCATGACGACAGGCTTCTTTTTCGAGACGCGTTTGGCGACTTCGGAAAAACTGCGGCCATCCTTGAGGTCCTCGGCATGCATCGCGATAATGTCCGTGTTCTCGTCCTGTTCGAAGTAGGTCAGCAGATCGTCTTCATCCAGATCCGATTTATTGCCCAGTCCGATAATTGCGGAGACACCCATCTTCGTAGAGCGACTGAAGCCGATGATAGACATGCCGACACCACCGCTCTGTGAGGATAGTGCGGCCTTGCCCTTGACGTTGTAAGGCGTGCAGAACGTCGCACACAGATTCGACGGCGTGTAATAGAAGCCGTAGATATTCGGGCCCATGATACGAACGTCGTGCTCGCGTGCGGCTGCGACGAGTTCGTCTTGTAACTCGTGCTCGCCGACTTCGGCGAAGCCGGACGGGATCATGATCGCACCCGCGATGCCTTTTTCGCCCACTTCCTTCATCGCCGCGACGCAGAATTTAGCGGGGACGGCGAACACGGCAATATCGATGTCGCCGGGAACGTCCTTGACGCTCTTGTAGGCCTTTCGCCCCAAGATCTCATCGGCCTTCGGGTTGATCGGGTAGAGCTCGCCTTCGTATCCGCCGTTGATGATGTTCTTCATCACCGAGTTGCCGATCTTACCCTCGGAGTCGGATGCGCCGATCACGGCTACCGCCTTGGGTTTCATGATGTTCGTCATGGCCGAAACGATCTGATCCTGCGTTGGACGGTAGATCTTCTTAGGTGGCGAGAAATCGACGGTGATCAGCGCGTCGACCGCCGTGGCGCCCGTCGGATTGGCGAGTATGGGATTGAGATCGATCTCCTGAATCTCCGGAAAGTCGTCGATAAGTTCGGAGACGTTGATAATGATACGGGTCAGTGCGCTACGATCCACGGCTTCCGCGCCGCGCACGCCCCTTAGAATCTCGGCCGCCTGAATGCCGTCCAGCATGGACTCGGCATCGATCTCGTTCGCCGGCGCCAGTCGAAACGTCACGTCTTTGAGTACCTCGACAAGAATTCCGCCGAGTCCGAACGCTACGAGCTTGCCGAAGCTGGGGTCGCTGACGGCGCCGACAATGACCTCTTGATCGTGGCTGTCCAACATCTGCTGTACCTGCACACCGACCACCGTACTGTCTGGCTTATAGGCCTGGACACTCTCGATAATCCAATCGTAGCCGGCGGCAACAGCGGCGGCATCGGCCAGGCCTACCAATACGCCGCCCGCTTCGGTCTTGTGCTGGATGTCCGCTGCCACGATCTTCAGGACCACCGGGTAGCCGATGCGATCTGCGATTTCTACCGCCTCGACCGGCGAGTTCGCGAGCCCTTCCTCGGGTAACGGAATGTCGTAGGCATCGCACACTCGCTTGCATTCAGGCGCTGTAAGCGCCGTGCGATCTTCGGCCTTAACCTGGTCCAGCACCACGCGGACGTCGTTTCGACGGTGAGTCATTCTCGGTCTCCTTTCCTTGTTATTTTTTTTCCAGCCGCAGTCGCGACTCTGCACAGCATCCTGTTTCGTTCAGGATGCTTTCGGCGGCTCGCGCGTGAACGCGCCTGCCTGTCTGAGGGCAGTAACCTCGTTGTCCGCGTATCCGAGGACCTCACTCAGAACTTCGTGCGTGTGCTCGCCGAGTAATGGCGAGCGCTTTATCTCAACCGGCGAGTCCGACAACTTGATTGGGCAACCCAGATTGAACCACTTGCCGCGCTCAGGGTGATCCAACTCGACGTACATCTCGCGGAGTTTGACGTGTTCGTCATTGGCGAGATCCATCGTGCTCATTACGGGTCCGCAGGGCACGTTGATTTCGTTCAGTATGGCCATGAGTTCCCGTTTCGTGTAGTCGCTCGCAAAGTCGGTCAGCAGCTGCCACATTTCGCCCTGGTTCTGGCGTCTGGCGGTGATATTGTTGAATCGCTCGTCGTTAACCAGTGCCTCGCCGCCGATCCGCTCCGCGATTGCGGTCCAGACAGCCTCCTGAACGACGACGTAGAGATAGTCGTTCGGCCCACCCGGTTTGCACTGCACGGCGTTGCCGAGCTGACCGCCGCCGGAGTCGTTGCCTGCTCGAGGCGTGAAATCCTCGAACTCTTGGATCGCGTACTCGGTCATCGGCCCGTGCTCCAGGCGCTGATGATCGCGCCACTTCACGCGGCAGAGATTCATGACGCAGTCCATCATCGCGCACTCGACGTACTGGCCGCGGCCAGTTTTCTCACGCTGCAGAAGCGCCGCTAGTATGCCCGCCATCAAGTGAACGCCGGTACCGGAGTCGCCGATCTGCGCGCCCGTCGCGACCGGCGGGCCGTCATGGAGACCCGTAGTACTGAGCGAGCCGCCCATGGCCTGAGCGACGTTCTCGTAGGCCTTGAACGCCGCGTAAGGCCCCTCGGTGCCGAAACCCTTGACCGACGCCATGACGATGCGCGGGTTGATCTCTTGAACTTTCTCCCAGCTGAATCCTAGTCGATCCAGAACGCCGGGGCCGAAGTTCTCCATGACGACGTCGCAGATCTTGACCAATTTCGTGAAGATCTCCTTACCCTGCGCATTCTTCAGGTTCAGCGTGATCGAGCGCTTGTTACAGTTCAGCATCGTGAAGTACAGACTGTCGGCGTCCGGGATGTCGCGCAGCTGCTTACGAGTGGCGTCGCCGGCCGGCGACTCGACTTTGATGACATCCGCGCCCAGGAAACCCATTAACTGACTAGAGGTTGGCCCAGCCTGCACATGCGTCATGTCCAGGATTCGAATTCCAGAGAGAGCCTTATCCATGATTCTCATTTACTCCGTTTACTTGTACATGGTTTGACGTTTGGTGCCGGGCGCCCATTCACTCGGATTCACCCAGATGTTAATAACAGCCGAGCGGCCCGAACTACCGACGGCCTCCCGAGCGCGTTGCAGCGCGGGGGCAATTTCGTTGCAGTCACGAACTTCCTCGCCATAGCCGCCGAGCATCTCGGCGAACTTCGAGAACGGCACGTCGCCCAGCAGATTGCCGACGTTGCCGCGTTCCTCGCCGTATTTCGACAGCTGCCCGTAACGAATCTGATTCATCGCCGAGTTGTTGCCGATGACGGCGATATACGGTGCGCCGAACCGGTTCGCGGTCTCCATGTCGAACGCCGTCATGCCGAAGGAACCGTCGCCGTAGTAGCACAGGACTTCCTTGTTCGGATGCGCGAGGCCCGAGGCCAATGCGAACCCGGTGCCGACGCCGAGTCCGCCGAGGGCACCCGGGTCCATCCAATTACCCGGCGCGCGCGGCTGAACCGCCTGAGCGCTGATCGTGACAACGTCGCCACCATCGCCGATATAAATCGTGTCTTCGGTGAGAAACTCGTTGAGTTCCCACGCGACGCGGTAGGGATGAATGGGACTGTCCTCCGAGCGGAACAGCGGCATGAGTTTTTCGGTCTTGATCTTCTCGATCTCGCGAAGCTGGTCGAGCCAGGCCTCACGGCGCTTCGCGCCGTTATCGCTGGAAGCCGTCGTGGCGTCGTGCACAGCCTGCAGAATCGCGCCAGGATCTCCCACGAGCCCCAGCGTGACGTCGCGATTCTTAGCGACCGTGCGGTAGTCCATGTCGATATGAACGACGGCCGCATCGGCCCGTAGGCGCTTCCCATAGCCCATGCGGAAGTCGAACGGCGTGCCGACGATGACAATGACATCGGCTTCTTTGAATGCGTCTCCGCGCGTGCGGTGGAAGTAGTGTGGGTCGCCCGGCGGCAAGAGTCCGCGTGACGAGCCATTCATGTAGCCGGGTATGTTTAAGCCGCGCAGAAGTGCCAGGGCTTCTTCATGACCCCGGCAGGTCCAGACCTGAGTACCGAGGAGAATGGCGGGCCGCTCGGATTTAACGAGTAGATCAGCCAGCTTCTCGATGTCGGCCGGATCGCCGATCGATTTGGTCGACGCTCGGTAGCGGCCGGGCTTAGGAATTACAGCCTTCTCAAGCGGCACCTCGGCGTCGAGGACATCCCGCGGTATCTCGAGATAACTCGGCCCGGGTGCGCCCGCAAAGCACTCGCGCGCCGCCATGGCGATCATGTCAGCGACTCGCTCGGTAGAGCGCGCACTAGCAGAGAACTTGGTGATCGGAGCGGCAATATCCACGTGCGGCAGGTCCTGCAGCGACCCCATCTTGTGCTGTGTGAGCGCACCCTGCCCACCGATATGCAGGACCGGGCTCTCGGAGCGAAAGGCCGTCGCGATGCCGGTCAGCGCGTTGGTGAAGCCCGGGCCGGCCGTCGTGACTACACAGCCGAGGCCGCCTGTCTGGCGTGCGTAACCGTCTGCCGCGTGTGCGGCAACCTGTTCGTGACGTACATCGACGATACGAATGTCGTTGTCTATGCAGCCGTCGTAGATATCGATGATGTGGCCGCCGCAGAGCGTGAAGATTGTGTCGACGCCCTCGTTTTTTAGCGCTGCGGCGACGAGATGACCGCCCGAGACGACGCTCTCGTCGCGACTCTTCTTGGCGAGAGTATCTTCTGCCGTGGTGGACTGTGCTTGTTCTGCGGGAACGCTTGCCATGGGACTACCCTCGTAGTGTCTGTTGGTACGTTGCGGTCCAATCCGCAATCGAAAGTTATTAGTCTAGATAGTTTACGTAGTTATTAATGTGTTCGGCGAGACCGAAGGAGTGCTCTCGGACCAGTCGTTCCGCGAGTTCCGTGTCTCTGGCTTCGATGGCCTCGATGATGTGCAGATGATCGATAATCGAGCGATCGGCTCGATCACGCTCTGTGATAGTTTGCGCTCTGATTGCGCGCATGTGCACGAACAGGGCATCGGCCATCTGCTTCAGTGGCGCATTCTTACTTAACGAGATGATGCGTTGATGAAACTGGATATTGGTATCGGAATACTCATCGATATGTGCCTGTGGGCCATTCGAATCTTCGAACGTGACAAAGAGTCGACGAAGCTGGCCGATTTCCTCATCGGTCGCGACCTGCGTTGCGAGTCTGGCTGCCATACTCTCGAGAGCCGCCCAGACCGAGATAATTTCTAGAATCTCGCGTTTATTCTTGCGGGCCACGAACGCGCCCTTGCGCGGAATCATTTCGACCAAGCCGTCCTGCGCCAGTCGCGATAGCGCTTCGCGGATCGGCGTCCGACTGACGCCGAGATCCTCGGCCAAGCGGCGCTCGTCGAGTCTCGGTGCTTCGTCGCCGCTATAAATGTCCATTGCCGTGATGGCGATTTTCAATGCGCTGTAGACCTTGTCTTTGAGGCCTGCGCTGGTCTCGACGGGACGCAATCTGATCTGGGCAGCCGCCATTCATTCGGACTCAGGTAATTCGGAGCGTTGTATACAGTATACCAGGTGCTTGTCGGGAACAAACTAACGCAGAATTTGCCGCATAGGCTATGTCGAGCTTGGGCTTGATTGTTTGATCTCAGCGGCGTTATCCGAATACAGTTCGACTGGCCACGCGCCCGTTGTGGAGAACGACAAGATCGTCGGTATCGTCAGTTACTATCTTCTCGTGCTGCACGGGTTGCCCGATCTCGGCTAGCGGATCAGAACTCCATGTTCCACTGCATTGTTGCCGGGTTGAACTGGATGACCAGGTAGACTACGGATAGCACGAAAAACACCCAGGCGAAAATATCGCCGCCTCGGTGTTTAGGCAGTTCGCGCATAAAGGTCCGTGTCTTGTGTGCGCCGTAACCCCGAATATCGAGAGCCATCGCCTGGGTCTGCCCGTTGCGCAAACCGAGCACCAGCATCGCGAACGCCAGATGTTTCATGCGAATCCACTTCCGCTTGAACCAGTTCGTGTCCTGACCGAGGTCACGGATTCGTTGCGTGATTGAGATCTCGCGGCCGAGCTGCAGAAACGACGGAAACAGGATCAGACCCAATACGGGAGCATGCACAAGCCGATAGTCCCAGCCGCGTTTAGACAGATTCTGGACGAGGTCCGTTGGGTGAGTCGTGAAGGCGAAAGTCAGGCCGGCGGTGGCAAGCGCCAGGAACCTCAAGCCCAGGAGTGCGCCGAAGCCCAGCGCGGCCCAGGTCAAATCCTTGAATGGCGTGCGGATCGCGATCGTGTCCGAGCCGACTGTCGCCTGGCCGCCATAGAAGAAGGGAAAGACGACGGCCAGAATCATCACAAACGGCACGATGATCTTGCCGAGCGCCCAGTAATGCTTAAGCGACACGTCCGTCAGGAAAAGCGCGAACAGGAAGCAAAGTACGAACAAGCCCGCGCCAACGTAAAGGTTGGTATTGAAGATGGCAACGAACGAGATACTCAAGACCAATAACACCTTGGAGAACGGCGTCATCCGATGAGAGAGGGAGCTGCCGGGCTTATAAGATAGTTCGAAGTCAGCCACCGATGGCCTCCTGTAGTAGTTGCGACAGTAGAGACGTCGTAAGAACCGGTTTCCCAAGAAGGCGCAGGGAGAACTCGTGAACCGACGGTGGCTTGAGTCGAGCCCGTGCCAGGAGTTCGTTGTCGGCAAACAGTGTGGATGGTGTCCCGTCGAAGACGATTTCCCCGTCGCACAGCACCGCAGCCCGGTCGGCGAACTCGGCGACCAGCCGCATGTCGTGAGTGATGAAGGTGACTGCGGCACCATCGTCGGCGAGTTCCCGGAGGAGACGCATCAGATTCTGGGCCTGGTGGTAGTCTTGGCCAAAGGTCGGCTCGTCGAGAATCACAACCTCGGGTTTACCGACCACCATCGCGGCTACCGACAGGCGTCGCTTCTGGCCGTGACTTAGCACATACGGGCTCGCGTCGCGGCGATCAAGAAGTCGCACGGTCTCAAGCAGTTCGACAGTACGCGCGTCGACCTCCGCCTCGCTCAGACCGAGAGCGCGAAGCCCGTGCGCTATCTCGTCGTAGACTGTGCCGCAGACGAATTGCTTTTCGGGCACCTGGAAAATGTACGCGACTCGTTTCACGAGTTCGGCGAAATTGTACTCAGTGGTGGGGATGCCGTCGACGAGCACGGCGCCCGATCCGGGTGTGCCGATACCGTTAAACAGCGAGGCCAGTGTCGATTTGCCGGAACCGTTTTGGCCGACGATGGCGAGCAGTTCATTCCGGTGAACGGAGAAGTTGACGTTGCTAAGAACCACGTGATCGTCGTAGGCGAAGGAGACGTCTTCGACCGCAATCACTGGCACACTTGACGGCCCGCCTGTCGATGGAGTTTCCGGTTCCGCATCGCCGTTTGGTGGCCAGGCGGCCATCGGGAAACCGGCATTGAGCGCCTCGACCGCCGCGACGAGTTCGGCGCCGTTAAGTGGAAGACGGTCACCGAGTTCGATTCCGTTCGCTCGCAGCTCCAAGCTAACTTCCGACGCCTGAGGGATCCACAGGCCCATGTCGTCGCGGACGAATAACCCGCGTTCGCTCATGAACTCGCGTGGCTCAAACGGACCCATGACGCGATGGTCCTCCACGAGCAGCACGGTATCGACGCGGTCGAACACTTCGTCGACCTCGTGCTCGATGACCATCACCGTTAAGCCGGTCTTCTCACGCACCCGATCGATGGTGGTCAGCACATCGGCCGTTCCAGCCGGATCGAGATTCGAGGTCGGTTCGTCGAGGATCAGGACGGAAGGTTCGAGGGCGAGCATCGCCGCGAGTGCGACCCGCTGTTTCTCGCCGCCGGACAGGTGCAGGGTCTCCCGTTGCCGAAAGCCATCGAGTCCGACGAGGTCGAGCGCGTAGTCGATACGGCGGTGGATCTCCGGCGGCTCGAACAGATAGTTCTCGAGAGCAAACCCGATTTCTTCCTCAACCGTGAGGGTCACTATCTGATCCTCGGGGTTCTGAAACAGCATGTTGATCAGTCTGAATCGCTTGGCTGCCTCAACTTCGCGACGATTAATCAGCCCGAGATTGGGATCGTTGATCGAAACTCGGCCCTGATTTCGTCCGCCGAAGTAGTCCGGGTAGATTCCGACGAGATTCAAGGCGAGCGTGCTTTTACCGGAGCCGCTGCGACCGAGGATGAGTACGAATGAACCGGTCTGAATCTCGAACGAGACGTCGATGAGGGCCGGCGGGCCTTCCGGCTCGCCCGTGGGTGGCTTGAACCAGAAACTGTAGTCCTCGACGGCGAGGGCAATGTCGCCTGACACGTCAGCCAACGGTCACGCGTGGCCGCTCCGACCTTCGCTTAGAGCCGGCGGACTGTCGAGCGACGGGACCCCGGCATTCTCGAGTCCGCGTCCCAGATGCCAGGAGACGACGCCCCACAGCATGCCGCCAAAAGCCGCAATCGTCATGGAGATCAGCGCCCAGGTCGTTCCGCCGATGAGCTGAAAGCCGCCCATCCCAATGAACATCGCACACTGGTTGGCGACGGACGTTACGGCAACGGCCAACGCGAACAGCAGACGGCCGCCCCGCCAGCGCATCAACGAGATTGTGACCGCACCGCAGGTGGCTGGGAACAGGCCATAGAACATCAAGACCGGGCCATCGGGATCGCCGGCGAACCAGCGCACGAGTGCGGTGACGGCGACCGCCAGGATGACGATCATTGCGCGCTTACGCAGATAGACCCCCGCGTAAAACAGAATCCAAGTCGTACCGTTATAGAAGGCGTAGATCGCGAATCCCACGGGTCCCGTCGCCCAGACGGTCCGCTCCAGAAAGCCGAGAAGTGTGAAGATTTCGATGACGGCCTGGATTACGCCCAGCAACACTGCGACGACGATATCCA
>CAUZMW010000035.1:0-24524 GCA_963581225.1 Gammaproteobacteria bacterium | reverse complement strand
ACCGAGCGCGAATTAACCGCTGCGGAGCAGGAAATTCTCGACGCGCTTCTGACCTATGGGTCTGCGGTGGCGTGGGCCGGCGGCGGCCGCGAACTCATCGTTGTTCCGCGGCTCGGCACGATCTCGCCCTGGGCGTCCAAGGCGACGGATATCGCCCGGAACTGCGGCCTGCCGATCCAGCGCATCGAGCGAGGCCGGCTCTATAGTCTGGATCTTTCGACGGCCGTGTCCGCTGAGGAGATCGAGCGACTCTTCCCGCTCCTGCACGATCGCATGACTGAGTCGGTGTTGACCGGAGCGGTAGAGGAGCGCGTGCTCTTCGCCGAGCATTCTCCGCAGCCGCTGAATCGAATCGAACTGCTGCAGAAGGGTACCCAGGCGCTTACAGCGACGAATGCCGAACTCGGTCTGGCACTGTCCGATGACGAGATCCGATACCTCGCAGCTCAGTTCGAGGCGCTACAGCGCGACCCCACCGACGTTGAACTTATGATGTTCGCGCAGGCGAACTCCGAGCACTGCCGTCATAAGGTCTTCAACGCCGATTGGGTCATCGACGAAAAGCCGGCCGATCGCAGCCTGTTTCAGATGATCAAGAACACCTACGCACACGCGCCGGAAGGCGTGCTGTCCGCCTACACCGATAACGCGGCCGTAGTCGCCGGCGCCGAGGCCGACTGGTTTTTTGCCGACCCGCGAACACATATCTATTGCCGGACCACCGAACCCGCGCACCTTGTCATGAAGGTCGAGACCCATAATCACCCCACCGCGATCTCGCCCTTTCCCGGCGCTGCAACGGGCTCCGGCGGGGAGATTCGGGACGAGGGCGCGACAGGTAGGGGTGCTCGGCCGAAAGCGGGACTGACCGGTTTCACCGTCTCCCATTTGGAAATCCCCGACTGGCCGCAGCAGTGGGAGGAGGCGAGCGCCGGATACCCGGAGCGCATTGCGTCATCGCTGCAGATCATGCTCGATGGTCCGATCGGCGGGGCGCAATTCAACAATGAATTCGGCCGGCCGAATCTCGCGGGATATTTCCGAACCTGCCTGCTGCACGCTCAAGGTCAGTGGCGCGGCTATCACAAGCCGATCATGATCGCCGGCGGCGTCGGCAATATCCGCGCTGCCCACGTCGACAAACTCGAGGCGCCTCAGGGTTCGAAGCTGATCGTGCTCGGAGGGCCCGCCATGCTCATCGGGCTCGGCGGCGGAGCGGCATCATCTCTGGGTAGCGGTTCCAGCGAGGCAGATCTCGACTTCGCGTCCGTACAACGCGGTAACCCGGAGATGCAGCGCCGAGCCCAAGAAGTCATCGACTCGTGCTGTGCTCTCGGGGAGACGAATCCGATTCTATCGATTCACGACATCGGCGCCGGCGGGCTGTGTAATGCGGTGCCGGAGATCGTCGATCAGAGTCATCGGGGCGCGGTCATCCACCTCCGCGAGGTCCCCAATGACGAGCCGGGCATGAGCCCGATGGAGCTGTGGTGCAACGAATCCCAGGAACGTTACATGCTGGCGGTCGCAGCGGACGACGTGGCGGTCGTCTCGGGAATTTGTGAACGTGAGCGCTGTCCATATGCCGTCATCGGTGAGCTGACCGAGCAGCGCGACCTGAGGGTCGTCGACCCGGAGTTTCAGAACGAGCCCGTCGCGATGCCAATGGAGGTTTTGTTCGGCAACCCGCCTAGAATGACGCGGATGGCGAGTTCGGTTGACACCGAGCCACCGGAGTGGGATCGGTCTGAAGTGTCGCTCGATCTGGCCGTGCAGCAGGTGTTGTCATTCCCGGCCGTGGCCGACAAATCCTTCCTTATTCATATCGGTGATCGTAGCGTCGGCGGACTCGTCGCACGCGATCAGCTAATCGGCCCCTGGCAGGTTCCAGTGAGCGATGTTGCTGTGACGAGCGCGACCTATACCGGCTACACTGGCGAGGCGATGGCCATGGGCGAGCGGACGCCGGTCGCGATCTACGCTGGGCCTGCGTCGGCTCGGCTGGCAGTCGCGGAGTCGATAACAAACCTGGCCGCCGCCGATGTGGCACAGCTCTCTGATATTCGTCTCTCGGCCAATTGGATGGCGGCCGCCGGCCACGCTAACGACGACCACGCGTTGTATCGGATGGTTCAAGCTGTGGGGCAGGAGTTGTGTCCGGCGCTCGGCATTGCCATTCCCGTGGGTAAGGATTCCCTGTCGATGCGTATGGTGTGGCGTGAGGATGGTCATGAACAAGCCGTGACCGCACCGGTCTCGCTGATCGTTTCGGCGTTTGCGCCCGTTGAAGATATTCGTCGAACCTTGACGCCGGAGTTACGCACCGATGTAGGCGAAACGGTTCTGCTGTTGCTGGACTTGTCGGGAGGGGAACAGCGACTTGGCGGTTCGGCGCTCGCTCAGAGTTTTGGTGAGTTCGGCGGTCCCGCGCCGGACCTGGATGACCCGCAGCGCGTCCTGAATTTTTTCCGTGCCCAGCGGGCGTTGCGAGAAAGGGATCTGTTGCTCGCTTATCATGACAGAGCCGATGGCGGCCTGTTCACGACGCTCGCTGAGATGGCCTTCGCCGCTCGCGCCGGCCTCGATATCGAACTTCCCTCCGCGACGGACGATCCTCTCGGCTACTTATTCACTGAAGAGCTGGGCGCCGTTGTCCAGGTGAAGGCTGTCGATCTAGAAGAAGCGCTCGACGTACTGCGCGAACATGGCATGGACGACTGCTCGGTCGTCGCCCGCGTGGCGGATCACGATGACGTCGTAGTCCGCCAGGCTGAAGAACGACTGTTCGTCGCGCCTCGGGCGCGGGTGCACCGATGGTGGTCGGAGCTGACATTCCGGATGCAGCGCTTGCGGGACGATCCGGACTGTGCGCAGGAGGCTTACGACACAATTCTCGATAAGGACGACCCGGGGCTGAATGCCAGCTTGACGTTCAACCCGCCTGATTTCGCGGCCAGGCCGCGAGACGCGCGTCCGAAGATGGCGATCCTGCGTGAGCAGGGCGTTAACAGTCAGCGTGAGATGGCGGCAGCATTCGACCGCGCCGGCTTCGAAGCCCATGACGTTCATATGACCGATTTGCTGTCCGGTCGGACGTCGCTTGCCGAGTTTCGAGGGCTCGTAGCCTGCGGCGGGTTCTCCTACGGCGACGTACTCGGCGCCGGAGAGGGCTGGGCCAAATCGATTCTCTATCACGAGTCCGTTCGGACCCAGTTCGTCGAATTTTTCGCTTGCGAGGACGCGTTCGTTCTAGGCGTGTGCAATGGCTGCCAGATGCTTGCGGCGCTGAAGGACCTGATTCCCGGCGCCGCACATTGGCCGCGGTTTGTGCGCAATCGCTCGGACCAGTTCGAGGCGCGCTTGTCGCTGGTACGCATCGAACCTAGTCCATCGGTACTGTTGACGGATATGGTCGGCTCCAGGCTGCCGATCGTCACGTCGCATGGAGAAGGGTGTGCCGAGTTCCCGTCGGAAGACGGTCTGCAGCGATCCGACCGCGAACTCGCGAGTGTTCGCTACGTCGATAATCGCGGTGACGTGACGGACCGTTACCCAGCGAACCCGAACGGATCACCGCGCGGCATTGCGGGGCTGACGAATGAAGACGGGCGCGTCACGATCATGATGCCTCACCCGGAGCGCGTGTTTCGCACGGTGCAACACTCCTGGCATCCAGCAGGCTGGGGCGAGAATTCTCCGTGGCAGAAACTTTTTACGAATGCTCGCGACTGGGTCGACACGAGCTCGTAGACTGACGCCTGTTCGATTACGCAGATTCGGCGCGCACAGCGCGACGATCGATGGACGTAATTTTGTTGGCTTGTTCCTCGGCGAAGTAGCGGCGCATCTTCAGCGCGGCACGCAGCTTGGCCGTGCGGATGTAACACTGGCAGACCATGTCTTTGATCACTTTGATTAAGACGGCGGCCTCACCGGCTTGTATCTCTAGCATTGCGTCGTCGGTGCCGAATAAGACCGACTCGAGGGTACGTACCACCGACTCGTCCAGATCGCCGATCGCCACGACCTCTCTGAACAGGTCGTGCCAACGCAGTTTGGCGTCGGCACCCAGGTCCGCTAGCGACGTCTGTACTGTACGCCGGCACATCGACGCGAAAGCGTTATCGCAGCCGGCCGTGTAGCACTGCAACGCTTCCCGGAAGATTCGTTCGACGGCAGGGAAAAGATAACTGAACTGGAACCGTCCCCGTATTCCGAAGCTCACCCGGTCAGGCGTTTGTATCGAATCCGGTGCGGCTGATCGGCGTCGTGACCTTTGCGGCGTTTCAGGTCCTCCGCGTAGTCCGCGTAATTACCCTGGAAGTAGACGACCTCGCTGTCGCCCTCGAAGGCGAGAATATGTGTCGCAATACGATCGAGGAACCAGCGGTCGTGCGAAATGACGACTGCACAGCCGGGGAACGTCAGTAACGCGCCCTCCAGCGCCCGCAGCGTTTCCACATCCAGGTCATTCGTGGGCTCGTCAAGAAACAGCACATTGCCGCCGGCACGCAAGACCTTCGCGAGATGGACGCGGTTGCGTTCACCGCCCGACAACAGCCCGATTTTTTTCTGTTGCTCGGGACCACGGAAGTTGAAGCGCCCGACGTAGGCTCTGGATGGTGTCTCGTAGTTCCCGACGGTCAGGACGTCCTGACCATCCGAGATTTCCTCCCAGACGGTCTTGTCATCGTCGAGCGAGTCACGAGACTGGTCTACGTAGGCCAACTCGACCGAGTCGCCAATACGGATCGTTCCCTCGTCGATAGACTCCTGGCCCACGAGCAGTCGAAATAACGTGGTCTTGCCGGCGCCGTTGGGGCCGATGACGCCGACGATGCCGCCCGGCGGCAGGCTGAAGGATAGATCCTGGAACAACACTCGCTCACCGAAGGACTTACTGACATTGGTCGATTCGATCACGAGATCGCCGAGCCGCGGGCCCGGGGGGATATAGATTTCATTCGTCTCATTACGCGTCTGAAAGGTCTTGGAGTTCAATTCCTCGAAACGCTGCAGGCGCGCCTTTGCTTTGGCTTGACGAGCCTTGGGATTGGATCGTACCCATTCGAGCTCCGCCTTGATCGTCTTGTGATGAGCCGCTTCCTGTCTCTCCTCGAGCTTGAGGCGCTGATCCTTTTGCTCGAGCCAGGAGGAATAATTTCCCTCCCAGGGGATACCGTAGCCACGATCGAGTTCAAGTATCCAGCCGGCCACATTGTCCAGGAAGTAGCGGTCATGGGTGACTGCCATCACCGTGCCGGGATACTCCGCCAGGAATCGTTCGAGCCACGCGACGGATTCGGCGTCGAGGTGGTTCGTCGGTTCGTCCAGCAGCAGCATGTCGGGTTCCGCGAGCAACAGCCGGCATAACGCGACGCGCCGGCGCTCGCCACCCGAGAGCGAGGCGACTTCTGCGTCCCACGGAGGAAGCCGCAGGGCGTCGGCGGCGACCTCGAGTTTTCTCTCTATCTCCCAGCCGCCGGCTGCGTCGATCGCATCCTGTAGCTTGCCCTGTTCAGCGAGGAGTTCCGTCATGACCTCGTCGTCGAGCGGCTCGGCGAAGCGATCGCTGATCGCGTTGAAACGTTCCAGCAGCCCGGTAATCTCGCTGATACCTTTCTCGACATTGCCACGGACGTCTTCGTCGTCGTCGAGTTTCGGCTCCTGGGGTAGAAAGCCGATTTTAATGCCGGGCTGCGGACGGGCCTCACCGTCGTAGTCTGGGTCGGCGCCTGCCATGATTCGCAACAGAGTCGACTTGCCGGAACCATTCAGTCCGAGTACGCCGATCTTGGCGCCGGGAAAGAAACTGAGGCTGATATCCCGCAAGATGTGTCGCTTGGGAGGCACCAGCTTGGACAGCTGGTTCGTGGTATAGATGTATTGCGCCATGGAGCCGTGGATCCGTTGTCGAACAGGCGGGATTATCAAGCAAGGCGTCGAGTGTTGCCATATGCAGGAGGAACAAGTGTCGGAACAGGTGATCGTGATATGTGGAGATGAACTCGCGTCCTACGGTTTTCCGGACGGTCATCCGTTCGGTCTGGACCGCCACGATGTCTTTATTAAAGAGTTGGATCGGTCGGACAAAGCTTCTCAATTCGTTCGACGGCCGCCGCGACTCGCAACACCGGACGAGATCCAGTATTTCCATACGGCCGAATACGTCGATTTCGTCCGTGCTCAGTCGCAGCAGGGCTACGGTTCGCTGGACGGTGGCGACACGCCGGCCTATCCGGGTGTCTATGAGGCGGCGGCCTACGTCGTGGGGGGCACGTTGGAGGCGTTGGCCGCAATCATGGAAGGGCCCATTCGTCGTGCGTTCATACCGATCGGCGGCTTGCATCATGCCGCCAGAGGCAGGGCAGCCGGATTCTGTGTCTTCAACGACTGCGGCGTCGCAATCGAGGCGGCGTTGAACTTGTACGGAATCGAGCGGCTCGCATACGTCGACATCGACGCCCATCACGGTGACGGCGTCTTTTACGGTTTCGAAGACGACCCGCGAGTCGGCTTCGCGGACCTCCACGAGGACGGCCGCTATCTCTATCCGGGGACCGGCAGCCGTAGCGAAACCGGGCGCGGCGCGGCGAAGGGGACCAAGCTGAATATTCCCATGGCGCCGGGCTCAGAGGACACCGCGTTTCTTTCTGCATGGGGGGAGGTGGAGGACTATCTGAACGCGAATCCGCCGCAACTCCTACTGCTGAACTGTGGCGCGGACTCGTTAGCGGGCGATCCCATCACACACCTGGCATACAGCGAGAACGCCCACGGTCATGCGGCGACCCGGCTGCGCGAGCTGGCGGATCAGTACTGCGGCGGCAAGGTATTGGGTATGGGTGGTGGCGGTTACGATCGGACCAATCTTGCCCGGGCGTGGACACGATCCGTCGAAGGTTTTCTCGGTTCGCCTTCCGCATTGGTGTAACAGCGTTACAATGCGCCCCCTGACCGACACAGTTTTTTCAACTAGCATCGGACGCTGACAATGTTTACCAACGACTACCAGATACAGGGATTCGATGACGAGCTGTATCAGGCTCTTCGAAACGAGGATCGGCGACAGGAAGAGCAGATAGAACTCATTGCGTCGGAAAATTACGCCAGCCCGAGAGTTCTGTCGGCGCAGGGTTCGGTACTGACGAACAAGTACGCGGAGGGCTATCCGGGCAGGCGCTACTACGGTGGTTGTGAGCATGTCGATGTCGCGGAGACGCTGGCCATCGAGCGCGCCAAAGAACTGTTCGGCGCTGCCTATGCGAACGTGCAGCCGCATTCCGGCTCTCAGGCCAATGCGGCGGCGTATCTGGCCATGATGGAACCGGGCGACACGCTGCTTGGCATGAGTCTGCCTCACGGCGGCCACCTCACCCACGGCGCCAAGGTCAACTTCTCCGGCAAGCTATTTAACGTCGCTCAGTATGGAGTAGACGAGGTCAGCGGCGAGATCGACTACGATGCGATGGCAGAGCTTGCGCGCGAGCATCGACCGAAGGTCATCGTTGCGGGATTCTCCGCCTACTCGCGCGTCGTCGACTGGCAGCGTTTCCGCGAAGTCGCCGACGAAGTCGGCGCGTTCTTCATGGTCGATATGGCGCATGTGGCGGGGCTGATCGCCACCGGCCTGTATCCTAATCCCGTGTCGATCGCGGATGTGACGACCACGACGACACACAAGACGCTGCGTGGGCCGCGCGGCGGGATGATACTCGCGCGCGACAACCCTGATCTGACGAAGCGGCTTAACTCCCTGGTGTTTCCGGGAATTCAGGGCGGTCCGCTGATGCATGTCATTGCCGCGAAGGCAGTCGCGCTTCTTGAGGCATTGCAGCCTGAGTTCAAGGACTACCAGCAGCAGGTGTTGACGAACGCGCGTTGCATGGCGCAGACGCTGGTTGACCGCGGTTACAAGATCGTCTCCGGAGGCACCGACAATCACCTGATGCTCGTCGATCTGATCAAACAGGAGATTACGGGGCAGGCAGCGGAGGACGCCCTGAGTCGCGCTAATATCACTGTCAATAAGAACGCGGTGCCGAATGATCCGCGGCCGCCACGCGTTACCAGCGGCCTCCGAATTGGGACGCCGGCGATCACCACGCGCGGCTTCAAAGAAGCCGAGACCGCCGAACTGACCAGTTGGATCGCAGATATCCTCGATGATCTCCAAGACGCGGCTAATATCGAGTCAGTCATCAACCGAGTTCGAGGCCAGGTACTCGAACTCTGCGGGCGCTATCCGGTTTACGCGTAGCGCGTACCGAAGCCCACGGGGTGGTCCGTGCATTGTCCATTCTGTAATCACGAAGAGACCAAGGTCATCGACTCTCGCCTGGCCGGCGAAGGTCTGCAGGTGCGGCGTCGGCGTGAATGCCAGTCCTGCGCTGAGCGTTACACGACCTTCGAATCGGCAGAGCTTGTGATGCCACACGTCGTCAAACGTGATGGGCGGCGGGAGCCGTTCGACGAGAAAAAGCTGCGCGCCGGTATCCTGCGGGCGTTGGAGAAGAGACCTGTCAAAAGCGAAGCGGTCGAGGAGAGCATCGGCCGCGTTATTCATCAGCTCCAGACCGTCGGTGAACGTGAAGTGACGGGACGGCTTGTCGGCGACATGATCATGGAAGAGTTACATGGGCTTGATGAAGTGGCCTACGTGCGTTTCGCTTCCGTCTACCGAAGCTTCCAGGACATCACCGAATTCCAGGAGGAAATTCAGAGATTGAAATTGCGGCCGAGTCCAGACGCTGCGCGAGAGCAGATGTTGCTTCTCCCGGACGATGAGGAGAAATGACGGCGCTCTCCGATACGGAATATCTCAGTCGCGCGGTGACACTGGCGGCGCGCGGGCTGTACACGACCGACCCGAATCCGCGCGTCGGTTGTGTTCTGGTCAAGGATGGCCGCGTCATCGGTGAGGGGTGGCACGAACGAGCCGGCGGCCTCCACGCCGAGCGAATGGCGCTGTCCCACGCAGGCGCTGCGGCGAGTGGTGCGACGGTGTTCGTCACGCTGGAGCCATGTAGTTCCACCGGTCGAACCGGCCCGTGTACGACGGCGTTGATCGAAGCGAACGTCGCGCGTGTCGTCTGCTCGGGAATAGACCCGAACCCGGAGGTAGTCGGCAGGGGTATCTCCGCCCTTCGGGATGCCGGTATCCACGTGGATGTGGGCGTCGCCGGTGACGCTGCCGCCGCATTGAACCCGGGATACCTCTCACGGATGACGCGGGGCCGGCCGTTCGTTCGAACCAAGCTGGCGGTGAGTCTGGACGGTCGTACGGCGCTTGCCAACGGCCAGAGTCAGTGGATTACAGGGCCCGCGGCGCGAGTGGATGTCCATCAATGGCGGGCGCGGTCGAGTGCGATCATGACAGGAATTGGCACCGTACTGGCTGACGATCCTTCCCTCGATGCGCGTCTGGAGGATCCGGAGGCGGCCGTCCAACAGCCTGCTCGCGTCGTCCTGGACTCGGCGTGTCGGATCCCGCCGGAGGCCAGATTGTTGTCGATTCCTGGGGCGGTCTTGATCTTTACAAACCAGGCGGAGTCGAAGGACGAGGGCGAATTGGTTGCGCGGGGAGCGACAATTGAGCGCGTCGGTGGTTCAAGCCAATGCGATTTGGCTCAGGTGCTGGATCGACTCGGCGAACTCGAGTTCAACGAAGTGTGGGTGGAAGCCGGCGCTGCGTTGAACGGCGCTCTGGTCCGCGAGGGTCTCATCGACGAATTGATCATCTATATGGCGCCCCAGTTGCTCGGCAGTAGCGCCACGGGCATGTTCGCGATCGATTCCTTAGATAGCCTCGAGCAGCGAATTTCGCTGACCTACCAGGACGTGCGCCGAGTCGGCGACGACTTGCGCATCATCGCGCAGCCCAGTACGGTGACCAGCCAGCAGAGCGAGCGCTAGAGGCGTGTTCACCGGCATTATCAAAGGCGTAGGACAGGTCGTCGAGCAGGCCGAACTTGGTGGCGACCGGCGTTTGACAATCGATACCCAGGACGTTGATCTGCCCGCGTTGGATGCTGGCGACAGCGTCGCCGTCAACGGGGTGTGTCTGACCGTCGTGAACGCGCGTGAGCGGCAATTTCGCGCGGATGTGTCGTTGGAGACGCTGCGTGTGACGACGCTGGGAGACCTGACGGTCGGAGCGGGCGTTAATCTAGAGCCTGCGCTGCGGCTTGGCGGCCCCTTGGACGGTCATCTGCTGACCGGCCATGTGGACGGGATCGGTCAGGTGACCGACATCCAGAAATCTGCCCGCTCTGTTGTCATTCAGTTCGAGGTGCCAGAGGATCTGGCACCGTATATCGCCCGTAAGGGAGCGGTCGCAGTGGACGGAGTCAGCCTGACCGTGAATGCGGTTGCGACGACCCGATTCGAGGCTAATATCGTCCCGCACACGCAGGAAAAAACGCTCTTTGCGCGGTACAAAATCGGTACCGCTGTTAATATTGAGGTCGATATCATCGCCCGTTACCTTGAACGGCTGACCGCCAGTCGAGATTCGACGACTGGAGTTAGTCTGGAGTTACTGCAAACGCATGGTTACACCCGTCAAGACTGAAGGCGCCTGGTCGGGGCTAGACGGCACCGAGGAGATCATCACCGATCTGCGCGATGGCAAGATGGTGGTGATCCTCGACGACGAGGACCGGGAGAACGAAGGCGACCTGATTATGGCCGCCACCAAGGTTTCACCGGACGATATCAACTTCATGGCTCGCTACGGGCGTGGCCTGATCTGTCTGACATTGACTCGCGCTCGCTGCGAACAATTACGCCTACCGCTGATGGTGAGTGATACGGATCGGCGCAGGGCGACCAATTTCACCGTCTCGATCGAGGCTGCCGATGGCATCACAACGGGAATCTCGGCGCATGATCGCGCGCGCACGGTGCGGTCGGCCGTGGCACCCGACGCGCGGCCAGAGGATCTGAGCCAGCCGGGCCATATTTTTCCGGTGATGGCCCAGCCCGGCGGCGTCTTGACGCGGGCCGGACACACCGAGGCGGGTTGCGATCTCATCAGACTCGCGGGGCTGGAGCCTGCCGCCGTCATCGTAGAAGTACTCAACGAGGACGGCACGATGGCTCGCCGCGACGATCTGATCCGTTTTGCACGCCATCACGGCGTGAAGATCGGGACGATCGCCGATCTGATCAGCTATCGCCTGGCGAACGAGGAATCCGTCGAGGCAATAGCGGAACTCGAGATACAAACGGAGTTCGGGCCGTTTCGGCTCGTGTCTTTCGAAGATCACGTCAATCGAACAGTCCATTTGGCCCTCGTGCGCGGGGAACTCGACGCGCAGACGCCCGTGCTCGTCCGTGTGCATATCCAGGATACACTCAGCGACGTGGTCGGCGTTCTGGACGCTCGTTTGGGGTGGCCTTTACGAGATGCGATGAAGTTGATAGCGGCGGAGGATCGCGGAGTCATCATTATCCTTCGCCAGGATGAGCCGCCGCGCGAGTTCATGAACGTTCTGCGTGGCCTGGAGCAGCCGGAGAACGAAATCATGACCGGGCGAGACGGCGCGACCGAGTTACGGACCTACGGGACAGGCGCGCAGATACTCAGGGCGCTGGGAGTAAAACGAATGCGCGTGCTCAGTGCGCCGAAGCAGATGCACGCATTGTCGGGCTTCGGTCTCGAAGTGGTGGAATACGTTTCGTCGGATGACGGTACGTCGAACTAACCGTTATGGACGAGCGTATAAAAACGGTGGAGGGGGATCTCAACGCACGCGGTCTTCGTTTCGGTATCGTCGCGTCGCGTTTTCACGATTTTATCGTCGACCGGTTACTGAGCGGTGCCACGGATA
The DNA here is from genome assembly GCA_963581225.1 of Gammaproteobacteria bacterium. Lineage (GTDB taxonomy): Bacteria > Pseudomonadota > Gammaproteobacteria > Steroidobacterales > Rariloculaceae > SMWC01. The sequence continues at coordinate 12,690 of CAUZMW010000035.1, read as the reverse complement.
CGTTGCTCAAACACGGCGCTGATCCAGGTGAGATTGAGATCGTGCGCGTGCCGGGAGCGTTCGAGCTACGCCTGGCGTTGACGAAGCTGGCTGCGAGCCGGCGGCACGATGCGCTCATCGCCCTCGGCTGCGTGATTCGCGGTGCTACGCCACATTTCGACCACGTCGCCGATGAGGCGAGCCGCGGTATTTCTTTTGTCACTACCACGCATGAAATTCCGATCGGGTTTGGCGTGCTGACCGTAGACACCATTGAACAGGCGATTGAGCGGGCCGGCACGAAAGCCGGTAACAAGGGCGCAGATGCCGCCCTATCAGCTATCGAAATGGCCACTTTACTCCGCCAGTTCGACCACTAGCAGTCTGTTGACTGTGTGCCGTGCAGGGATCGCGAATGCCGACAAATAAGGGTAGCTCGGCGCGTACTCGCCAAGACGCTCGCGATCTGCTGATCAAAGCGCTCTATCAGTGGCAACTGGGAGGGCATGATCTGCCGGAACTCCTCGCGCAGTTCGCGCTGACACCCGAGTTCGCGCGAATCGATAAGCGCTACTTTGAGGAGTTGCTGGCGGCCGTCATCGGTAACGCGGACAATCTGGACTCCCTTATCTCGGCTCAGGCCGACAGGGACATTAAGACCGTGGATGCTGTTAGCCGGGCCCTGCTGCTATTGGGTCTTGAAGAACTGAACAGCCGTCCCGACGTGCCCACCAAAGTCGTGATTAATGAAGCAGTAGAACTCGCGAAGCGCTATGGGCCGCCCGACTGCTTCCGCTTCGTCAATGCCGTTCTGGACAAAGCGGCGAAGGAGATGGCGGGTCGCCGAGAGTCCGTTAGCGGAGGCTGATGTGAGTCGAGACGAGTTTCAGATTATTCAGCGTTACTTTGCGTTGCCGGACAGCGATCCGGATGTCCTGTTGGGGATTGGCGACGATGCGGCAATCGTGAACGCATCCGGGCCGCTGGCGATCGCGACGGATACGCTGGTCGATGGAGTCCACTTTCCGAAACGGACCGCGGCCGATGCGGTCGGTTATCGAGTTCTGGCAGTAAATCTCAGCGATCTCGCGGCGATGGGCGCGCGACCGCGGTGGTGCACGCTGGCACTGACCGTCGCTGATGCGGACGAACAATGGCTCGAGGGCTTCACAGCGGGATTTTTTCAGTTAGCCACCGAACATGGGGTCAGCCTGGTGGGCGGCGATCTCTCACGAGGGCCTTTGAGCGCGACGTTGCACCTCATCGGCTCCGCGGACACGGATGCACTGCTGACCCGTGGTGGTGGCCACGTGGGTGACGACATCTATGTTACCGGGTCGATAGGAGACGCTGCGGCAGGACTCGCACTAATCAATGAGAGTGCTGCCGATGCTGGCCCGGAGCATCGTGCTCTGGCCGATCGTTTCTATCGACCAACGCCACGGGTTGCGGAAGGGCTGGCACTCGCCGGCATCGCCAGTGCAGCGATTGACGTCTCCGACGGTCTGCTTGCAGATCTCGGGCATATCTGCGCAGCGAGCGATTGCGGAGCCGTCATCGACGTCGAGCAACTCCCATTGTCGGCCGAATTATTAACGCTTTTTTCGCCGCAGACCGCGCAGGCCTACGCACTGGGCGGCGGCGATGATTATGAACTGTGCTTCACGGCGGCGGCGGCAAAGGCTCAAGCTGTCGAATCAGCGCTGGAGGCATCCGGCGTAAATGCTCACCGGATCGGCGAACTGGTATCCGGCACCGGCGTTGAATGTCGCCGCGACGGTGATCCCTTTACCCCGGCTTATACGGGGCATCGTCATTTTTGAGCATGCCGACTGAGAAGCCGTCCGCGTCGCTGCTCGCGCAGCCCGTCCATCTCATTGCATTTGGGTTCGGTGCCGGGCTATTCCCGAAGGCCCCTGGTACCGCTGGCACACTGCTTGCCGTTGTGCCTGCCTGGCTGATCGCCGGGTGGTCGTTGCAGGCGAAGGCCGTGTTGATAGTGGCACTATTCATCTTCGGCGTATGGATCTGCGGTGAGAGTGCACGCCGACTCCAATCGCACGACCATCCTGCAATTGTCTGGGATGAAGTGGTGGGTTATCTCGCGACTTGCCTGATGCTTCCCGCGGAGCCGCTCTGGCTACTGCTAGCGTTTGTTTTATTTCGGTTTTTCGATATCGTCAAGCCCTGGCCGATCCGCGATCTAGATCACAGATTGCGCGGAGGTATCGGCATTATGCTGGACGACATCGTGGCAGCCGCATTTGCAGCGGTCTGTCTTTTGTTGGTGAGATTGATACCGATAGTTTGATATGGTCCAGGCTGCTGCCGAAGCGACATTGCCGAGTTTCCCCGCGTCCGACGTTCCCGAGCGTATCGGAAAGTACGAGATCATCCGGGATCTCGGGCAGGGCAGTAGCGGGCGGGTTTATCTGTCGCACGATCCCTACTACGGCCGCGATGTTGCCATTTAGGTCTACAACGTTGAGAACGAAGAAGACGAGGACAAAGCCAAAGTAACCCGCAAGATGTTCTTCAATGAGGCCCAGATGATGGGCCGCCTGCAACATCCGAATATTCTCCCAATCTATGACGCCGGCGAAGAAGACGACAGCTACTACGTCGTCACCGAGCCGATCCATGGCGCCAGGGCCCTGGCCGCTTACTGCCGGCTGGACAATCTATTGCGGATCGACGATGTGGTCGAGATTATTTTCAAATGTGCCAAGGCTCTTCATTACGCCCACAGTCGCGGCGTCGTTCACCGCGACGTGAAGCCCAGCAACATCATGCTTACGCTCGACAACGACGTTCGGATAATCGACTTCGGCATCGCGCTCATAACCGATTCGGACGTGTCGCGAATCGAGGGCATCGCGGGATCTCCAAGTTATATGTCGCCTGAGCAGGTTCAGTCGGCGGAGATCACAGCGAAGTCTGATATCTATTCCCTGGGCGTCGTCATGTATGAGTTGCCCACGGGATTCAGGCCGTTCAGGGCGAACAATCTAAGTAAGCTACTACATCAGATCATCTACGCTACTCTGGAGTCTATTCACTCGCTGCGCTCGGAAATTTCCGAGGCGTTGGAGCACGTGACGGCCGTAGCATTGCAGAAGGAGCCGGAGCAGCGTTATCCGACGGGTACGGAGTTTGCGGCTGCTCTTACGCAGATCCATCAGGACCTGCGTAAACAGAACGACCGAATCGACCAGCAGCAGTTCGATCTGTTGCGCCGGCTTCGATTCTTCAACGACTTCTCTCATTCGGAAATCTGGGAAGTGCTGCGCGCCAGCGACTGGCGCGACTACACAGCCTAGGAGGAAATTTTCCGGGAAGGCAAGTTCGATGATCGTTTCTATATCATCGTTAACGGTGCCGTGACAGTTGAGTCGGGCCGGCGGGAAGTTGGCGTGTTGGGTCCAGGCGATTGCTTTGGCGAGACCAGCTATGTCGATGGCGCCCGGCGAACGACGACGATTGTAGCGAACGAGGAAGTCACGCTGGTCCGGATCAGCGCGACGTTGCTTGAGCAGGCCTCTTCAGATTGCCAGCTACGGTTCAACAAGGTGTTTCTCCGCTCGCTGATCGAGCGCCTCCAGGGCGTCGATCCGGTCGCGACCGTCCCCGTATTTAGGTGGGCGGTTAGGTGTCGTCGGCCGGCTCGAACGGCTCAGCGTCCGCGTCGACGGTTTTCTTCAGCAGGATCTCGACGGTCTGCTCGGCTTCCTTGAGCGTCGTCTGGCATTCACGCGTGAGCTTTACGCCGCGTTCGAACTCCTTGAGAGCCTCGGCGAGCGGTAGTTCCTCACTCTCGAGCCGCTCGACGAGTGCCTCGAGGTCCTCGAGGGATTTTTCCAGTCCGCCCACGCCCTTATCTTTTTTTGCCGCCATGCGCTCGAGTCATTACCATAACGGCGCCACGGTACACAGCGTGCGTGACCCAGTCAAACAGAGCGCACTCCGTGCCGGTTGACACATTTCCGGGACTGCATTACATTTAGCCTCAACGATTAGACTCAGTCTAAATCGAATTCTCCGGGACCTCTTTAGGGCGGCGCACGGGAATCAGAACAACGAACCACGATCTCTTTATCAGGAGCACAACTATGGAACTCAAGGGCAGCAATACCGAACAAAATCTCAAGGACGCTTTCGCCGGCGAGTCCCAGGCTAACCGCCGCTATCTGTACTTCGCCTCGAAGGCCGATGTCGAGGGCTACAACGATGTGGCCGCCGTGTTTCGCTCCACGGCGGAAGGAGAAACCGGCCATGCGCATGGTCACCTGGAATATCTGGAGGCCGTTGGCGACCCGGCCACGGGCCTGCCGATCGGCGCGACGGACTCGAATCTGAAGGCCGCGATCGCCGGGGAAACGCATGAGTACACGGACATGTACCCGGGTATGGCCAAGTCCGCGCAAGATGAGGGCTTCGAGGAAATCGCCGACTGGTTTCAGACACTGGCCAAGGCCGAGCGTTCGCACGCGAACCGCTTCCAGAAGGCTCTGGACACCCTCGACGACTAAGACTCGGCCCGATAACCCACCAACCAGGCTCGCTGGCGGGTAGCGTTTTTACCGATGAATGAGATGAAGGCACCGCCCAGAGAAGGAAGCCTTGAGGCGCCCACGCGCCACCCGATCGACTGGCGTAACCCGGACTATACGGCCGACGAGCCGCTGTTGACCGAGTTGGAGCGGGTCTTCGATATCTGCCATGGCTGCCGGCGCTGCTTCAGCCTCTGCAATGCGTTCCCGACGCTGTTCGACGCAGTCGATGAATCCGACACCGGCGAGTTGGACTCTGTCCCGAAGCAGGCCTATTGGAATGTCGTCGAGCACTGCTATCTCTGCGATATGTGCTACATGAAGTGTCCGTATGTGCCGCCACACGAATGGGCAGTCGATTTTCCGCATCTGATGCTTCGCGCAAAGGCGAAGAACTTCGAAGACGGCGGCACTCGTTTGCGCGACAAGTTATTGAGCTCGACCGATGCGGTCGGAACGCTTGCCGGGATTCCAGTCGTGTCGCAGGTGGTTAACGCAGTGAACGGTTCGAAGCTCGGGCGACGAGTTCTCCAGGGCGTCCTCGATGTACATGTCGATGCGCCCGTTCCGAAGTACCACGCTAAGAGCGCGCGCGCTCGACTGAGCGATCGAGTCGGGCGTCGTGACGCGCAGGGTGAATCGGCCGGCGGCACGCAAGGTAAAGTTGTCGTATTCGCCACCTGCTACGGTAATCGCAATCAACCCCAGCTCGTCGAGGATTTGGTCGCGGTGCTGGAGCACAACGCCATTCCCACGGCGCTCGCGCGCCAGGAACGATGCTGTGGCATGCCGAAGCTCGAACTAGGCGACCTTGCGAGTGTCGAGCAGTACAAAGATCGCAACATCGACGAGCTGTTTGACTGGGCCTCCGACGGCTGGGATCTGATCGCGCCGATCCCGTCCTGCGTCCTGATGTTCAAACGGGAGTTACCACTGCTGTTCCCGGACGACGAGAAAGTTGCCACGGTTGGGCAAGCCTTCTTCGATCCGTTCGAATACCTGATGCTCCGCCATCGGGAGGGCAAGTTCAGGCTCGACTTCAAGGCGAGCCTCGGCAAGATTAGTTACCAGGTACCATGCCATTTGCGCGTTCAGAATATCGGGCTGAAGACGCGCGACACCTTGGAACTGATCCCGGATACGAGCGTCAACGCGATCGAGCGATGCTCGGGTCATGACGGCACCTACGCCGTGAAGAAGGAATACAACGCTATCTCGAGAAAGATCGCACGCCCCGTCGCCCGCGCCGTAGACAGTGCCGCCGCAGATGAATTTACGAGCGACTGCCCGATGGCTGCGCAGCAGATCGCGGCCGTGGCGGAATCTGCGGAGGCCACGCACCCGCTGCAATTGTTGCGTCGGGCGTACGGAATCTAGCGGGCCACGACTATGCGACCAATCGCCGCCGAGGACTTATTGAGTCTGGAGGACTACCACCAGCAACGCCCTGACTTTCGTGCGCGGGTGATAGACCACAAGAGAAACCGTCGGGTTGAAATCGGCGCAAACGCGACTCTCTATTTCGAGGACCGGCTTACGATCACCTATCAGGTGCAGGAGATGCTGCGGATAGAGCGGCTCTTCGAAGTCGAGGCGATCGAGGATGAGTTGCGGGCCTGCAATCCGCTGATTCCCGACGGCAGCAATCTCAAGGCGACCTTCATGATCGAATTCCCCGATGCGGAGGAGCGTCGGCGTGAGTTGGCGCGCCTGGTCGGCGTCGAGGACACGATCTATGCGCAGATCGAAGGCTTCGACAAAGTCACGGCGATCGCCGACGAGGATCTCGATCGCAGCACGGCGGAGAAGACTTCGGCAGTCCACTTCCTGCGTTTCGAGCTCGACACAGCGATGTGCCAGGCGTTAAAGAGCGGAACGTCGCTTGCGTTCGGGATCGATCATCCTAACTATTTCTACTCCGTTGCGGCCGTTCCACCTGCCGTGCGAGACTCTCTCACGTCTGATCTCGATTAGCATCCGCATCTGGCGTTACAATTCACTCACTCCTCTCTAGCTAAGCAATGCGGCCTGGCTAGAGTCAGGTTGGGTACATGACTAAAAGCTATCGCGCTGCCGACATTGAAGTCTTGAGCGGGCTCGAGCCCGTGCGTAGACGCCCGGGTATGTACACCGATACGACCCGGCCCAATCACTTAGCCCATGAGGTCATCGATAACAGTATCGATGAGGCGCTTGAAGGACATGCCAAACGCATCGACGTCAAAGTCTATAAGGACGGTTCTTTCGAGGTCTCCGATGATGGACGCGGGATGCCTGTCGACATCCATCCGAAGGAGAAAATTCCCGGGGTCGAGCTGATCCTCACGAAGCTGCACGCTGGAGGCAAGTTCTCAAATGACCAGTATCGCTTCTCCGGAGGGCTGCACGGCGTAGGAGTTTCGGTCGTCAACGCGTTGTCGAAGAACCTGGAAGTATGGATCCGCCGCGACGGTAAGGAATACAACATGAGCTTCGTCAACGGCAAGCGCCGTGGCAAGCTCGACGTGGTCGGCAAGGTGGGTAAGGCGAATACCGGCACGACGCTGCGGTTTTGGCCGGATCCCAAGTACTTCGATAGCGCGAATTTCTCCATTACGCGGCTTAAGTATGTCTTGCGGGCGAAAGCGGTGCTTTGCCCAGGCCTCGACGTCCGGTTGGAGGTGGAGAAACCGAAGGAGAAGGAGCGCTGGCAATACGCCGGTGGCCTTGAGGAGTATTTGAAGGAGACGCTCGGCAAGAACGCCCAGTGGTTGCCGGAGGAACCGTTCACCGGCACGCTTACCGCGAAGAGAGAAGCCGTGGAGTGGGCTGTCGTGTGGCGAACCGATGAGGTCGCGCCCGCCAGCGAGAGCTATGTGAATTTGATCCCGACGCCTCTTGGCGGTACCCATGTCAACGGGTTTCGAGCGGGACTCACCGAGGCGCTACGCGAGTTCTGCGATTTCAGAAATCTGCTGCCGCGAGGACTCAAACTCGCGCCGGAGGACGTTTGGGAGGGGGTTGCGTCCATTCTGTCGGTGAAGATGGAGGATCCTCAGTTTTCCGGGCAGACGAAGGAACGTCTGGGTTCGCGTGAATGCGCCGGATTCGTCAGCGGCGTTGTGAAGGACCTGTTCGCGCTATGGCTGAATCAACATCCGGAGGCGGGCGATGAGATCGCCCAGCAGGCGATAGGCAATGCACAGAAGCGTCTCAAAGCGGCGAAGAAGATTGTGCGCAAGCGGATCGTCGCCGGTCCCGCACTTCCCGGCAAGCTCGCCGACTGCACGATCCAGGAGCCGAGCCTGGCGGAGCTGTTTCTGGTCGAAGGAGATTCCGCTGGGGGCTCGGCGAAGCAGGCGAGGACGCGGGAGAATCAGGCCGTCATGCCGCTCAGAGGCAAGATACTCAACACCTGGGAGGTGGAACCCGGCGAGCTCCTGGCATCCCAGGAGGTTCACAATATCAGCGTTGCATTAGGTGTCGACCCTGGCTCGGACAAGCTCGACGATCTGCGCTACCACAAAGTTTGCATTCTCGCGGACGCAGACTCGGACGGGCTGCACATCGCGACCTTGCTGTGCGCCTTGTTCCTGCGCCACTTTCGGCCGCTGGTGATGGCAGGCCATGTGTTCGTGGCCATGCCGCCGCTTTATCGAGTCGATGTCGGCAAGGAAGTTTTCTACGCTTTGGACGATGCGGAACGCGACATGATCCTGGATCGAATCGAAGCGGAGAAGAAAAAAGGCAAGGTTTCGGTAACGCGTTTCAAGGGACTGGGCGAGATGAACCCGGCCCAGCTTCGTGAGACGACGATGGCCCAGGAAACCAGGCGCCTGATTCAGCTCACGGTCAGTGCTGAAGACAATGCTGACCAGATGCTGGACATGCTGCTGGCGAAGAAACGCTCGGCCGATCGCAGGCAGTGGTTGCAGGAGAAAGGCAATCTCGCAGACGTCTAGCTGCGGCCGTCTGGCCGCGATTCTTTATTGACGAGAAAATCAGATGAGAGAACAGGAACTTAATTTCGAAGGGATCGAACGGGTCCCGCTAGCGTCATTCGCCGAGAGAGCGTACCTGGACTACTCCATGTACGTCATTCTGGACCGGGCGTTGCCGTTCATCGGTGACGGTCTGAAGCCGGTGCAACGGCGAATCATCTACGCGATGAGTGACCTCGGCATGTCGGCTGCGGCTAAACCAAAAAAAGCGGCGCGCGCAGTCGGCGACGTCATCGGTAAATTTCATCCGCACGGCGACTCAGCCTGCTACGAGGCCATGGTACACATGGCTCAGCCTTTTAGTTACCGGTATCCGATCGTGGATGGTCACGGCAACTGGGGTTCTCAAGACGACCCCAAATCTTATGCCGCCATGCGGTATACGGAGGCGCGGCTGACTCGCTACGCGCAAGTTCTGTTGGCCGAGCTTGGCCAGGGTACGGTCGAGTGGCGGCCGAATTTCGATGGAACGCTTCAAGAACCGACAATCCTACCGGCGCAGCTGCCGAACCTGCTGTTGAACGGTACCAGTGGTATCGCGGTGGGAATGTCTACGGATGTGCCGCCCCACAATGTGCGTGAAGTCATCACGGCGCTCATCCGCTTATTAGAGCAGCCTAAAACGACGCTGAGCCAGCTAACCAAGCACATTAAGGGGCCAGACTTTCCGACCGGCGGTGAGCTGATTTCCTCGCACAAGGAGATAGCGCAGATCTACAAAACTGGTTCCGGCACGCTGCGGCTGCGTGGTCGGTACGAAGTTCAAGGGGGCGAATTAATCATCACAGAGCTACCGCATCAAGTGTCTGGCGCGAAGTTGCTCGAGCAGATCGCAGCGCAGATGCGCGCCAAGAAGCTCCCGATGCTCGAAGATCTGCGGGACGAATCGGATCACGAATGCCCGACTCGCCTGGTACTGACGCCGCGTTCCAGTCGGGTCGATCTCGATGCCACCATGAGCCACCTGTTCGCGACTACGGATCTGGAGCGCACGGTCCGAGTCAATCTCAATGTGATTGGTTTAGATGGTAAGCCGGCGGTCTACGGGCTGAAATCGCTGCTGGAGGAGTGGCTGAGTTTTCGCCTGGATACCGTCAAGCGGCGGCTCAAGTTCAGGCTGGATCACGTCACGAGTCGCTTGCACATTCTGGACGGCCTCCTCATTGCGTATCTGAGTATCGACGCCGTCATCAAGATCATTCGCAAGGAGGACAAGCCGAAGCCGGTCCTCATGAAGCGATTCAAGCTCAGCGACATCCAGGCGGAGGCGATACTGGAGTTGAAGCTACGCCATCTGGCCCGTTTGGAGGAGGTCCGGATTCGAGGCGAGCAGGAAGAACTCGCCGAAGAGAAAGTCGAACTGGAGCGCATGCTTCGATCGAAAGCTCGGCTTACCAAGCTCATCAAGGCGGAATTGCTCGAACTCGCTGAGCTGCATGGTGACGAGCGCCGCACTGCGCTCGTGGAACGCGACGCGGCGCAATCGCTGGATGAGTCGGAGCTCGTCGCGAGCGATCCCGTCACCGTGGTTCTTTCGGAGAGAGGCTGGGCACGGGCCGCGAAAGGCCATGAGGTCGACGCAGACGCGCTAAGTTATCGATCCGGAGATCAGTATCTGGCAGCGGCCATCGGGCGCAGCAACCAACTGGCGGTCTTTATGGACAGTACCGGCCGCGCATATTGCCTGGCTGCCCATACGTTGCCGTCCGCTCGCGGTCAGGGCGAACCGCTCTCCGGACGGCTGAAGCCGCCCGACGGCTCATCGTTTCGTTCTGTGCTACTAGGTGCCGCCGAGGAGAAGTGGGTTCTCGCGTCATCCGCCGGATATGGGTTTGTAGTAACGCTCGCGGATATGCACTCACGAAACAAGGCGGGAAAGGCTGCGCTCACGGTGCCGAAGGGTTCGTCGGTGATTCCCGCCTCCGCCATCGGGGAGGAGGGTAGCGCATTGGCGGCCGTCTCGACCGATGGGCGGTTGCTGTTGTTTGATGTCGGCGAGCTGCCCGAGCTTGTGCGCGGTAAGGGCAACAAAATTTTGGGGCTGCCCGCGAAGGCGGACATTGAGATGGCTGCGATCTGCGTGCTGGCGGAGGGTCAGGCTCTGAAGATCATCTCCGGGCAGCGGCACATGACGCTGAAGCCGAAGGACCTCGACCACTATTTTGGTACTCGTGGGCGGCGGGGGAGCGCGCTGCCACGCGGCTGGCGTAAGGTAGACCGTCTGCTGGTGTCAACGGATTAGTCAAGCCGGTGCTGCTCTGGATCTCGGGTTCCAGCTCGAGGACCAGTGCTCGCTGCTCGCCGGGGCCGGCGAACGGACACGGATCACAGATGACTTTCTATGAGCGGAGTTTTACTTAACTCCCCGGGAATCTCCTGAACGAGTTTGGGTACCAGGTAGCCTGGGACCCGAGCTCTGAGGTCGGCAATGAGCTTCAACGCCGTGGTGGCGTCGCACTCGAAATGAGCCGCTCCCGCGACTCGATCGAGCTGATGCAGGTAATAAGGCAGAACTCCGGTCTCAAACAGTCGGTAACTCAGCGCCTCCAGGCAGTCGGCGTCATCATTGACTCCGCGCAGTAGTACCGACTGATTCAGCAGCAAAGTACCGGTGGCTCTGACCTGGTCAAGCGCGTTCGCCACCGCTTCGTCTATCTCGTTCGCGTGATTGCAGTGCACGACGAGAACGGTTCTGAGTCGAGTCTGTTCCAGAAGAGCGAGCAACTCCGAGTCGACTCGCTCCGGAATAACAATCGGAAACCGGCTGTGGATGCGGACGGTCGTGACTGACTCGATTGTTTCGAGTTCCGAAACAAGATCTCTGAGGCGGCGATTCGACAGGCTCAGCGGATCGCCGCCGGACAAGATGACTTCGCGTAGCCCGGTGCGGTTCTTTAGCGCGCGCAACGCTTCGGACCAGTCGCCTCGGGATGCCTGTTGAGACTCGTAGGGAAAGTGACGTCGAAAGCAGTATCGACAGTGCACCGGGCACGCGGAGGTCGTGACAAGCAGCGCCCGAGACGGATATTTCGTCATGACCCCGTCGTGGGCCAGCGGAACTTCCAGAAGCGGGTCTTTGGTAAACCCTTGGTGCTCCGCGCGTTCGTTGCCGGCGGGCAGCACTTGGCGGAGTAACGGATCATTCGGATCTCCCCTACGCATGCGTGCAACGAAGCCTCGCGGCACCAGCAGCGGGAACTCGGCCGCGCCGGGTTGCAACCAGTCCGTGACCAGCGGATCGAGTTGCAGAATCTCGAGGAGTTCACCCACATCCCGAATGGCATCGCGCAATACCTGTTGCCAGCGTGGCCACGTCGGAATATCGGTCGCTATCGGGTTCGCTCTGGGACTGCTCATTGTTGTCGGTTCGTTTCCGCGATCGTAGACGGTATTATCGCTCCGTTCACGGCGCAGATCGCGGTCATGCGATTGCCCATTATGGGTTTATGGAGAGAGAAAGAGATCAATGGCGAGTTATAGCACCAATGAGTTTCGTGGTGGATTGAAGATCATGCTGGACGGGGATCCGTGCGCAATCCTGGAAAATGAGTTCGTCAAGCCTGGCAAAGGCCAGGCGTTCAGCCGCGTAAAGATACGAAATCTGAAGAACGGCCGTGTTATTGAGAAAACTTTCAAGTCTGGCGAATCAGTCGAAGCAGCTGATGTCGTGGAACAGGATATGCAGTACCTGTATTCCGATGGCGAGTTCTGGTATTTCATGTTCGCCGATACGTTCGAACAGCTTCTCGCTGACGAGAAAGCGGTCGCGGAGGCGAAGCCATGGCTGCGGGAGGAGGACGTTTGCGTCGTCACCTTGTGGAACGGCGTACCTCTGCTGGTCGCGCCGCCAAATTTCGTTGAACTCACCATCGTAGAGACCGATCCCGGTCTGCGGGGGGACACGGCTCAAGGCGGCGTGAAACCAGCGACGCTGGAGACGGGTGCTGTCGTCCGGGTGCCGTTATTCGTCGAGCAGGGGGAGACCGTAAAGGTCGATACCCGCAGTGGGGAGTACGTCTCCAGAGCGAAGCCCCGCTAGGAAAAAAGGTGCCGGGTTTATTTTCACAGATACGAAATACGGGGACGGTCTACCTAATTATCTAGACAGTTCAACAGGGTAAGTGAGTTAGGTAGACCGTCCCCGTATTTCGTATCTGTGAAAATAAACCCGGCACCTTTTT
>CAUZMW010000034.1:0-24638 GCA_963581225.1 Gammaproteobacteria bacterium | reverse complement strand
ATGGTGGCTCAGCTAGAGAACTACATTCTCCTCGCGCCCGAGCAGTACCTGTGGACCTATCGAAAATTCAAGGGCCGACCCGAATCCTGTCCCGACATCTATGGCGCGGGTTGATACCCGTGTCCCAGAGCACGCCAGCCATGAGAGTCGAACGCAGTACCGGTTTCCAGCGCCACTTTACGTAGCGAACGCTTGAGTCGCCTTAGATTGCCGTGGCGCCACGACCCGGCGCCTCTGATCTCTCCCTTATCGAAGTCGATCAGATATACCCGCTTTTCGCCATCGACCAGAATATTACGCACGTTGAGATCGGGATGATTCACCCCTTGGTCGTGAAAACGCCGCAATGTCCGGCCGATAATTTCCCATTGCTCGAGGCATGCGTCACCGTCGTCGAGAATGGATTCAAACGAGCGTGTATTACTCAGATACCCGGTAATCAGGTCGGCCGTATAGCTCACCCCAAAGCGACGAACACGCGCCGCGATGGGCACTGGTACCGGCAGATTTCTCTCAGACAATTCAGATAACAGACGCCACTCCCTGAACGCACGCGTCTGCTCGATCCCTCGCCAGAGATATCGATCCCGTATAAAGCGTCCGACGAATCCGCCGCGATGATAATGACGCAGAACCCAGTTGTGATCCTCGTGGCGGACGAAAACAACGGAACCTCGCCCCGAAGCCTCACCGACGACCTTGTCTTCGGTTCGCCAGTAAGATTCCTGGAACCAGTTCTCGGAAATTCGCGTCAAGCGTTCCGAGTCGTACAAGAAGACGCTGTTCTCTTGCCGTCTGAGTGTAGATTCTACCACCGCGGCAAATACTATCACTAACGAGCTTCGTAGCGATTCGAGTAGCGAGCGCGATCGGAGTTTTGGTTAGGCGTTGCCCATACCATTAGGTGACCCGCCGAGCGCGGTTACGACGGCGCTGCATACCACGTCTACGGATAACTCCTTCATACAGCGAAAGTGCCCGAGAGGACAATGTCTCTGAAAACATGGGCTGCACTCCAGGTCTAGAAAGAACACGTGCTTCGTATCCGTCAGCGGTGGAGTAAATCTCGGCGAGGAAGAGCCATAGAGGGCAACGACATGCGTCTGAACGGCTGACGCCATGTGCATCAAGCCGGAGTCGTTCGTCACGGCAACCTTCGTCGCACTCAAGATGTCCACAACCTCCGCCAGACTCGTCTCGCCACAGAGATTTCGCGCTCCGGGCGCATCCACGGATCGTAGTATTGCGTCACCGATCTCTTTCTCTTTCGCCGATCCCAGCACCCAGACTCCAACGCCGACTCGAGCCAGGCGCGACGCTAGCTCTGTGAAATTCGCAAGTGGCCAGCACTTTGCGGGGCCGTATTCCGCGCCGGGCAGCAGCGCGACGCTATTGACATCGGCATCCAGCCCGAAACGGGTCAATGCGCTGGCGCGGCTTTGCTTGTCGGTCTGCAAAGACGGGGTGTCGATGGGCGGCAGTTCCGTCTCCCCTCGCTCAACGCCGAGCGCGACGAACCGCTTGACGGTCTGGTCGAGAATCTCGGGGTCGAACGGCCGCAGGTCGTTGATCAGGCCGTAACGCCATTCCCCCCGAAAACCGGTGCGGATCGGAATCGACGCGAAGTACGGCACGAGTGCGGATTTGAATGATCTGGGTAGGATGATCGCCTGCGCGTAACGCTCGGCGCGAAGACGCCGACCGAGTGCTCGCCGAGCAGTTAGTCCGAGCGTGCCGTGCCCGATGGGCTGTTCGATTGCTCGAGTCACTTCAGGCATTCGCTCGAGTACCGGTTTCGACCACGTCGGGGCCAACACATGCAACTCCGCATCGGGAATACGGCGCAACAGTAGCTTATACAGAGCCTGGGCCATGACCATGTCGCCCACCCAGGACGGGCCGACGATCAGAATCTTACCCGGCGAGCTCACTTAGCCGCGTCGAGGCGATTCAGGTAAGCGCTGACTCCGCTTCTTACATCCAGAAAACTCGCTTCGTAGCCCGCCGCGCGAAGTGCGCCGATATCGGCTTCGGTGAAACTCTGATAACTCTCCTTCAGCGCTCCGGGGAACGGGATATAGCTTATCGCTCCCTTCCCAAGCGACCGGATAACCGCGTTCGCCACGTCGTTGAACGTCGATGCCTGCCCTGTACCGACATTGAAAATTCCCGAACATTCCGGATGGTCCGAAAACCAGAAGTTGACGTCCACAACGTCGTCAACATAAATAAAGTCCCGTCGCTGCTCACCGGCATCGTAACCATCGCTACCCTCGAATAACTTAGCCTCTCCGTCATCGAGAATCTGTCGATTCAGATGCCAGGCGATACTTGCCATCGCGCCTTTGTGCGCTTCGCCGGGACCGTAGACGTTGAAATAGCGCAGCCCGACAACCTGTGGCGACTTCTTCGACAGCCTTCGGCGAACGTATTGATCGAAAAGCAGCTTCGAGTAACCGTAAACGTTTAATGGCCGCTCGGCCGAAGGATCTTCTTTGAATTTACCACTCGCGCCATAGACTGCCGCCGACGACGCATAGATCAGTGGTATCTCTTGCGCGAGACAGTAGTCGAGTAACTCCGTGGAGAAGCGGTAGTTCGTCTCCATCATGTAACGGCCGTCCCACTCCGTAGTCACCGAGCAGGCGCCCTGATGAAAAATACATCGCGGTTGCAAAGTGAGCCCCAACCGCAGGCGCTGCTGAAAGAGATCCTTATCCCAGTAATCCGCAATTTCACAATCCGCCAGGTTGGTAAACTTGTGCCCGTCCGTTAGATCGTCCACGACCAGAATGTCGCGCTCGCCGCGGCTGTTCAAGGCGCGAACGAGGTTGCTGCCTATAAATCCGGCACCGCCAGTCACAATTATCATGAGCTTGTTAAGCCTCCCGTGCGAGACGTGGAAGAATGTCCTGATAGAGTTCCCAATACCGTTCGATCATTAACTCCGGACGATAATCCCGTGCCCGCCGTCGAGCGGCTTCGGACATAGCATTGCGCAACTCCGTATCCGTATTCAAGCTCGCAATCGCTGCCGCAGAAGATGCGTCGCAAGACCTCGAATCAGTATTTCCGTCTGCCGCTCGCCGCCACGATAAACGCGGGCGAGATTGATGTGGTGTAGCAAACCACCGCTGTTAGCGGCAATCGCCATCAATTCACTGTGGTGCGTCGGCCATCAGCTCGTAGGTCGCCCCGCAATAGGGGCACTTGGACTCTCCGGTCGCCTCTATCGGAAGATAGACTTTCGGATGAGAATTCCACAGATACATGCCGGATAGGGGACAGTGCAGGGGAAGATCGTCGCGGCCAATACGATAAATATTCTCCGCGTTCGCGACGACCAACTCTTCCTCAACACTTCCTGCTCGAGCACGCACCGATTGATCTCCACTGCCTGAAGTGCGGCAATTATACCCCCTCGCCTGTGTGCTTACTCGGCGAATACCTCGTCCCAAAGCATGCCGACCCAACGACGCTCGTCCACGAACTTAGATGCGTCCACGATACGGCCGGCGTCGTTAAGCGCGAGCTCATGCGAGCGCTCTCTAAGTAGTAGATAAACGTGGGTCAACTCCTGACAGTGCTCCGCCGGCACCAGCTTTGCGAGCTCCAAGGCCTCGAGTTGGCGCACGTTGTCAGGAAACTCTACGAGCGCCGGTGTCTGTGCTGCGTTCGAGAGTACCCAGTAGTCCACCAGGAATTCGATGTCCGCCAGCCCGCCTCGATCATGCTTAAGATCGAACTGTCCTTCCCGGCTAGTGGCGAGTTCAGCTCGCATGCGCATACGCATCCGTAGAACTTCCTGCCTTAGACTCGCTCGCTCGACATGTTCGGTCAGGACGACTCGCCTATCCGCCTCGAACGCCTCGCATACCCGCTCGGAACCTGCGACGGACCGGCTACGCAACAGCGCCTGATGTTCCCACACCCACGCTTCCTTACGTTGGTAGCGCTTGAACGCATCCAAACTCGTCACCATGAACCCGGATTCTCCGCTCGGACGAAGACGAATATCCACCTCGTAGAGCCGGCTGGAAGTTGTCTGAATGCTCAGGAAGTGGATCAGACGTTGCGCCAGGCACATGAAGAAGCGGCCGTTGTCGAGCGACAGCTCGCCATCCGTCTGTTGATAGGCCCCGTGCGATCCATGCAAAAACACGATATCGAGATCGGAACCGTAGCCGAGTTCCAGTCCCCCGAGCTTGCCGTAAGCGATGATTGTAAAGCCCGCTTCAGTGAGATCAGGCGACTCACCGCACATCGGTCTGCCATGCTTGGCGACGAGTTCGCCCCACGCAATATCCAGCGCGAACTGTAGGACAATCTCCGCGGTATCGGTCAGCCGGTCGCTGACTTTCTTCAGCGGCAACTGCCCGAATCGATCGGCAACGGCAAGAAGACTCCCGAATCGTCCACGGGCTTGCCGTAGCGAGGCGCCAACGCGCCGACGGCGAAGTCGAGTGCAGCGTGTATCGCACTATCTGCGAGCACCGACAGATCCAGGAGATTCGTCTCCAGATCCGAGAAGCCCGACAGATCCCGCCACGCGATCCGGGCCATCTCAACCTGCCGCACTCGTCTGAGCTTCGACATCGCCTGCGCTTCATCGCAGCCCGCAAGAGCAAAACGCGCCTCAACGTCTGGTGTGGTCAACGGCTCCTCATCGGCAAGCATATCCAGCAACGCGTCTGGTTGTCTAAGTAGCGTCGCGAGCACAAAGTCGCTGCAGACAACCACACGCCCCACGGTCTGTGCGGCTATCGGTAAGTCGGTGAACAGGCCTTGCGGTAACTCGGGCAGACGGGTCGCGACTAGATTCCATTGAGCCTGCAGACTTTGAGGCAGATTGGCGGGGGTTATCACGCTCACGAAAGACTCGACTGATTCAAACGATTGCGACGACTCTAACGCCAAATGCCGCGCAGTCGCCAGGCCGGCGCGGCGCACCGTTTTTCACGACAGACAGCCGCGGCGTGTCTAGCAATAAAAAAAGCCCCGCAATTGCGGGGCTTTTTACTCTAATACGCCAGGTTAGCGCGATCTACATCATACCGCCCATGCCACCCATGTCCGGCATAGCGGGGCCGGCAGCGTCGTCCTTCGGCACGTCAGCGATCATCGCCTCGGTAGTCAACAGTAAGCCGGAGACAGATGCGGCGTTCTGCAAGGCCAAACGCGTCACCTTGGTCGGGTCGATGATACCGAGCTTGACCATGTCGCCGTATTCGCCCGTGGCAGCGTCGAAACCATAATTGCCCTTGCCTTTGGCGACGGCGTTCAAGATAACCGACGCATCCTCGCCGGAATTGGCCACGATCTGACGCAGAGGTTCTTCGACGGCGCGACGCATAATGCTGATACCCACGTTCTGATCGTCGTTGGCGCCCTTGAGATCCTTGATAGCCGCGAGCGCTCGGATCAGCGCAACGCCACCACCGGCCACGACACCTTCTTCCACCGCGGCCCGCGTTGCGTGCAGCGCATCCTCGACCCGCGACTTCTTCGACTTCATCTCGATCTCAGTTGCTGCCCCCACCTTGATGACGGCCACACCACCTGCGAGCTTCGCTACCCGTTCCTGGAGCTTTTCTCGGTCGTAGTCGGAACTGGACTCTTCGATCTCGGCGTTGACCTGATCGACCCGTCCCTTGATATCTTCCGGCTTGCCTGCGCCATCGATGATGGTAGTATTTTCCTTGGTGATCTGAATCTTCTTCGCCTCACCGAGGTCTTCGAGGCCGGCTTTCTCGAGCGACAGCCCGACTTCCTCAGATATTACCTGGCCACCGGTTAAAACGGCGATGTCCTGGAGCATGGCCTTACGGCGGTCGCCGAAGCCGGGCGCCTTAACGGCGGCAACCTTGACAATTCCGCGGATGTTGTTGACCACCAGAGTCGCCAAAGCCTCGCCTTCTACATCTTCAGAGATGATCAATAACGGTCGGCCGGACTTCGCGACACTCTCAAGCAGCGGCAGCAGATCGCGGATGCTCGAGATCTTTTTGTCGTGAATGAGGACGTAGGGTTCTTCCAACTGTACCGACTGGCTCTGCTGATCGTTGATGAAGTACGGCGACAGATAACCGCGATCGAACTGCATGCCTTCGACGACATCGAGCTCGTTCTCGAGCCCCGAGCCCTCTTCAACCGTGATCACGCCTTCTTTCCCGACCTTGCCCATGGCGTTGGCGATGATGGTGCCGATCTCTTCATCGGCATTCGCGGATATGCTGCCTACCTGTGCGATCGACTTGTCGTCCTCGCACGGCTGCGAAAGCTTCTCAAGCTCGAGAACAAGAGCTGCGGAGGCCTTATCCACACCACGCTTCAGATCCATCGGGTTGAAGCCGGCGGCAACACCCTTGAGCCCCTCGCGTAAAATCGCCTGGGCGAGTATCGTGGCGGTCGTCGTACCGTCTCCCGCCGCGTCCGAGGTCTGGGACGCTACTTCCTTCACCATCTGAGCGCCCATGTTCTCGAACTTATCTTCGAGGTCGATTTCCTTCGCTACGGATACGCCGTCTTTCGTGACGGTCGGCGCACCGAAACTCTTATCGATTACGACATTACGGCCCTTCGGGCCGAGGGTCACCTTGACGGCGTTCGCCAGCACATTGACGCCGTGGAGCAACCGCTGACGTGCCTCTTCGGCAAATTTCACTTCTTTTGGCATTTCGGTCTCCCTAATACTTGAATTGTTTAACTGCGATATGAGATGGAGGTTAGTCCTCGATCACGGCCATGACGTCGTCTTCACGCATGACCAGGAGTTCTTCACCGTCGACCTTAACCTCTGTGCCGGAGTACTTGCCGAACAGAACTTTGTCACCTGCCTTGAGATCCAGGGCTCGCGTCTCGCCACTGTCCAGCACCTTGCCATTACCTACCGCAACCACCTCGCCTTTGATCGGCTTCTCTGTCGCAGAATCGGGAATCACGATGCCCCCAGGGGAGGTTCGCTCTTCCTCCGTGCGCCGAATAACGACGCGATCATGTAAGGGACGAATATTCATTAATGGGTCTCCCTATCCAAGTCTATGATTTAATGTAAAAAAATAAGTACGTGGCCGTGTTACTAGTTTAGCACTCGGCCGAGTCGAGTGCTAATAATAGTGATGGATCGCTGAATTTCAAGGGGTTGTGAGCAATCTCGATGACACGGGCCCACTAACCCGGCTATGCTTATCGGCTCAATTGGCACAGGTGGGACCGGTCCGTGAGTTCGGAAGCGCTGTTAGTACTGACGACCTGCGCCAGCGCCCAAGAGGCGGCCGATCTCGCGACGGCACTGGTCGACCAACGCCTTGCGGCCTGCGTCAGCGCTGTGGCGGGTGTAGTTTCAACCTACCGCTGGAATTCGCGGGTCCAGCATGACGAAGAGGTGCTCGTCGTGGTCAAGACGACGCAAGCTCGCTACGAGGCTATCGAAAGATTTATCCAGAAACAGACAAGTTATGAACTACCGGAAATTCTGGCTGTCCCTGTCCATAGCGGCTCTTCAGAGTATCTGAAGTGGCTTACGGCGTCGGTCAGCTCGGAGGAATGACGAATGCGATATTGGAGTAGCCTAGCTACTAGACTCATTATTCTGCCTATCGGTTTCGTCTCCGGCACGGTAGCCACGGCACAAAACGTCCTGCCTCCCGAACAAGCGTTTCCTTATACGATCGAAGCGTCAGCCGACGAAATCATTCTGACTTTCGAGGTTCAGGATGGTTATTACCTCTACCGGGAACGCTTCGGCTTTGCGAGCCAGACCGATACCGTGGGGCTCGGCTCGCCGGTCTTTCCCCCTGGCGAGATTCACGAGGACGAGTTTTTTGGCGTCGTCGAGACTTATCGCGGTCAATTCCACGTCAGCGTTCCCTATCAAAATTCTACGGCAGTCGACGAGATGGAGTTTCAGCTCACGGCTCAAGGCTGTGCCGATATCGGCCTGTGTTATCCGCCGCAACGCTGGCTCAGCAACGTCTCCCTACCGGAGGGAGGCGGTGGCGACGAATCGCCCAGGAATACTTTTTTCACCGCCACCGACAATTCCGAGATACTGCCCCCGGATGAAGCGTTCGTCATAGACGGTCGCGTCGACGGCGCCAATCAGATCACGCTGAGCTGGCAGATCGAGCCGGGCTATTACTTGTATAGCGACAAATTCGCTTTCAGCACGGACAGCGAGATTCAACTCGGAACGGCCCGCATGCCGGCCGGCGAGCCGCACAACGATGAGCACTTCGGCGACGTCGAGGTGTTCTACAACTATGTTGAGGCCGAGATACCGTTCTCCAGAGCGACACCTGACGCTCTCGACGTCGTCATCGAGGCGAGCTTTCAAGGCTGCAAGGTCGACAGTATCTGCTATCCGGTCATCGTGCAGTCGGTCGAGCTCAACGTGCCCGCTTCCAGCTCATTCGCGGCCGCCGTGGAGGACACGCCGTTCGTCTCCGAGCAGGATCGCCTCGCGTCGCTGGTTCTCAACAGTTCCTGGTGGCTCGTCCTGGTGACGTTCTACGGCCTCGGCCTGCTGTTAGCGTTCACACCCTGCGTATTACCGATGGTACCGATTCTCTCCGGCATCATTGCCGGGCAGGGAGACAATGTCTCGGCCGGGCGTGGATTCGCGCTGTCGCTCTCCTATGTAATGGGTATGGCCGTGACCTACACGATAGGCGGCGCACTAGCGGCGGCGGCCGGCTCACAACTGCAGGCCGCTTTCCAGGAACCCTGGCTCCTGACATTGTTCGCCGCGCTGTTCGTCGGTATGGCACTGAGCATGTTCGGCATGTTCGAGCTGCAAATGCCCTCCGCCATCCAGACACGCCTGTCGAACCTATCGAATAACCAGCGGACCGGTACTTTTGTTGGTACGGCCATTATCGGGGCGCTCTCGGCGTTGATCGTGACGGCCTGTGTCGCGCCTCCGCTCGTCGCAACGCTGGCGGTGATCGGCCAGAGCAGCGATGTCGTCCGCGGAGCCGGTGCTCTGTTCGCACTGAGCCTCGGCATGGGCTCACCGTTACTGCTGGTCGGCGCCTCGGCCGGCAAGCTGCTGCCGAAAGCGGGCTCGTGGATGAACACCGTCAAGGCAGGCTTCGGCGTCATGATGCTGGGGCTCGCGATCTGGATGATGGAGCGCGTGCTCCCGGGCAGTATCACGCTACTGCTGTGGGCCCTGCTCGTGTTCTTGACGGGTGTCTTTCTTGGCGCTCTTGAGCCGCTGCCCGCGCCTGCATCGCCCGTCAGCCGCCTCAGCAAAGGACTCGGTGTGCTGGCCTGTATCTACGGCGCCGTGATGCTCCTTGGCGTGACGCTGGGCGGCGACGACCCACTCGATCCGATTCCGCGAGGCAGTCTCCTGGCCGGATCGACGCAGAGACTTTCCACCGGGCACCTCGCATTCGAACCCGTGGAGTCCGTCGCCGAGCTCGAGGTCGCCCTGATTTCAGCCCGTGCCGCGGGTGCGCCGGTGTTGTTCGACTTCAGCGCGGAATGGTGTGTCTCTTGCAAAGAGATGGAGAAATATACGTTCCTGGATGTGGGCGTGATCGCCGCGCTGGAACCGTTTGTTCTGCTACAGGCTGACGTTACAGATAATGACGCCGATGACAAAGAACTGCTGCAGTACTTCAGTAGCTTCGGTCCGCCGACCATCGCATTCTTCGATGCAGCCGGTCAGGAACAACCGGCATACAAGCTGGTCGGATTCGTATCGCCGGAAGACTTCGCGGCCCACGTTCAACGACTCGCTGCACTCTAACGCGCGATCGGTCGATGGCCCGCACAGCGCTAGTCACTTTACTACTCAGCAGCTCTGCCGTTCTCACGTACATCGGCTACCGCGCGCTGGATCTCGTACCCGTCCCTGAAGCGGCGCAAATCGTCGCCGCGAGCGAGCCGGTGGAGATGCTACCCGAGTTCACGCTCGATAATCCGGACGGGGAACGACAGTCCATCGGCAGTTGGCCCGGCAAAGCTTTGATCGTTAACTTCTGGGCAACGTGGTGCGCACCGTGCCTAAGAGAGATACCGCTTCTCGCCGAGTATCAGGAAACCTACGGTGAGCGCTTCCTGCAAGTCGTCGGAATAGCCGTAGATCATGCCGATCCGGTCCGTGCTTTCATGGCCGAGATGGAGTTCAACTATCCGGTCTTGATCGGGCGATCCGACGCCATGGACGCCGCCGCTTCATTCGGAGTGGAGTTCTATGGGCTGCCGTTCAGCGTATTCACCGACACAGCGGGTCACGTGCTCGGCGTTCACACCGGTGAGTTACACGCCGGGGATCTCGACGACCTGATCGGCGTCCTCGACGATCTCGAGACCGGCGCCACCGATGTGTCCCGCGCTCGTGCCCGTCTCGCCGGCCGGAGGTAGCCAACCGCCCCGCCATCCTCAAGATCTGTCGCTAAATGCAGCGAAAATGGTGTAAACTGGTCGATATCTGCTGCGATCTTCTTATATGTCCCGTTTTCTACTCATCAACGGCCCGAATCTCAGTCTGCTTGGCCAACGGCAGCCGGAAATCTACGGACGGGCCACGCTTGAGGACATCGAGACCCGCCTGACGAAGTTGGCTACGGAGCGCAGCCATGAACTCGTATGTTACCAGAACGACGCCGAACACGAGCTGCTCAAGCGTATCCACGAGGCGCACAACGAGAATATCGAGCTGATTCTATTTAACCCCGCGGCATTCACACATACGAGTATCGTTTTAAGAGACGCGCTGCTCGCCGTCGGTATCCCATTCATCGAAATTCATCTATCTAACGTCGCGGCCCGGGAAGATTTCCGGCAGCAATCCTTCTTCTCCGACATTGCGATCGGGACCGTTGCGGGATTCGGCGTCACGAGCTACGAGCTGGCCCTGATCGCCGCTGAACGTTATCTCGGAGCGACCTAACAACATTCCACAGAAACGCCCGCGGGCAAGAAGGAAGAAGCAGTGGATATAAGAAAGGTGAAAAAACTGATCGAGCTGCTCAAGGAATCCGGGATTGCGGAGATCGAGATATCCGAGGGCGAGCAATCCGTGCGTATCAGCCGATACTCTCGTGAGGCTCCCGTTGTCGCTGCCGCACCTCTACCCGCCGCGATCGCTCCCGCCCCGGACCCGGGAGCCGCCGAAGCTAAACCCCACGAGCCGGCGCGGAGCGGCCATGAGGTAACGGCACCCATGGTGGGAACCTACTATTCAGGCCCGGCGCCGGCGGCGAAACCGTTCGTCGATATCGGCACCATGGTCGCGGTCGGCGATACCTTGTGTATTGTCGAGGCAATGAAGATGATGAATCAGATCGAATCCGAGGTCTACGGCAAGGTCGTCAGCATACTGGTAGAGAACGGCGCACCGGTGGAATTCGGCCAAGTCCTGTTCATCGTCGAAGAATAACGGCTCGATGCTCGATAAGGTCCTGATCGCGAACCGCGGAGAGATCGCTCTTCGCATCGTTCGCGCCTGCCAGGAACTCGGTATCAAGACCGTTGCAGCGCATTCCACGGCCGACGCGAATCTCAAGCATGTCTTACTGGCCGACGAGACGGTGTGTATCGGGCCACCGGCCTCCGCTCAGAGCTATCTCAATATGCCGGCGTTGATTGCCGCGGCAGAGGTAACCGACGCGGTCGCCATCCATCCCGGCTATGGTTTCCTGGCGGAGAACGCCGACTTCGCGGAGCGAGTTCAGGAAAGCGGCTTCATCTTCATCGGCCCGGAGCCTAAGACCATGCGACTCATGGGTGACAAGGTTTCCGCGATACGCGCCATGCGAGAGTCCGGCGTTCCCTGTGTTCCCGGCTCGGACGGGCCCCTGACCGAAGACAATGAGGAAAATGCCCGTATCGCTCGCGATATCGGCTACCCAGTCATTATTAAGGCGTCCGGCGGCGGCGGCGGACGAGGGATGCGCGTCGTTCATAGCGAGGCGTCCTTATTTAACGCCGTTGCCGTAACCAAGGGAGAAGCGTTGTCGGCTTTCGCTAACGATCAGGTCTATATGGAAAAATTCCTGACGCAGCCGCGGCACATCGAGTTTCAAGTTCTAGCAGACAACCATGGCAATGCCATCCACCTCGGCGAGAGAGACTGCTCCATGCAAAGACGCCATCAAAAGGTTGTCGAAGAAGCGCCGGCGCCGGGAATCTCCGCAGAGACTCGTTCGAAGATCGGGAACAGATGTGCCGAGGCATGTCGTGAGATTGATTACCGCGGCGCGGGCACGTTCGAATTCCTATACCAGGACGGTGATTTTTTCTTCATCGAGATGAACACGCGTGTTCAGGTCGAACATCCCGTCACGGAGATGGTGACCGGACTGGATATCGTTAAGGCGCAGCTGCTGATCGCGTCCGGTGAGCCGCTGCAGTGGAAGCAAGAAGACATTAGATGGACCGGACACGCGATCGAATGCCGGATCAACGCAGAGGACCCCAAAACGCTCATGCCTTCTCCGGGCACGGTTAATCTCTGGCACTCTCCAGGCGGACCGGGAATCCGAGTCGATAGCCATATGTACAGCGGCTACGCAGTGCCGCCACACTATGACTCCCTGATCGGCAAGATAATCGCCCATGGCGAGACCCGCGATTCGGCAATCGCTCGAATGACGACGGCGCTTAGTGAGATTGTCGTCGAAGGTATTCACACCAATGTGCCGCTTCATCAGGAGATCTTTCAGCATGCCGCGTTCAAGAAAGGCGGCACCGATATCAGCTACTTAGAGAAACGCCTCGGCTTGAGCTAGCAGCCTGTCGTGAACTGGCAGCTACTGGAATTGTCTCTGAGCGCCGACGATCTCCCGAGAGTAGAGACGCTACTGAGGTTGGCCGGTGTGCAAGCCATTTCACTCAATGATGCGGCCGGCGCAGAGATTCTCGAGCCCGCTCCTGGGACGACCCCGCTGTGGCCAGAAATCCGAGTACGGGCATTGTTCCCTGAAGACTCGAGCGCGGACGCTACGCGTCGCGCGCTGGAGAGCGCATTTCAGAGCTCGAACCCGATCCGAGTTCGGCAGCTCGACAACGACGAGTGGAAAGGTACATGGGCTCAGCGCCCGACGACACAGTTGATTGGTGAAGGCCTGGTACTCCTTACGGCAGAAGAGGAGTGGGCGGACCCCTTCCGCGCCGCCGTCAAACTGAACCTCGGGCTCGCATTCGGCACCGGAGATCACCCGACGACGGCTTTGTGCCTGGAGTGGCTGGACCCTAATCTCGAGCCCGGAACGCGGCTCCTGGATTATGGTTGCGGCTCCGGCATATTGGCGATCGCGGCGCTGCGTCTTGGAGCCGCTACTGCGTCGGCCGTAGATATCGACCCACAGGCGCTTCTAGCGACTCGCGAAAACGCTGATCTGAACGATGTCGCGAGTCAGCTATGGATCAGCTTACCGGACGAGTTGCCGGAGGCCGAGTCGGACGTACTCGTAGCAAATATTTTAGCCGGGCCTCTACAAGATCTTGCGACGCGGTTTCGCGAACTCGTAAGTCCTGGAGGCCGAATCGTGTTGAGCGGCATCCTAGCCGGGTAGAGTCGCGCCATTCAAGACGCCTACACCGGCCAGCTTCGGCCCCTTCGACGAGCAACAGCGTGACGCTGGGTCCGTCTGTCGGCAACCAGGACCCGCTAGGCGGACTCGTCGAGCGTACCGCCACGCAAAAGCGACTACGCGGCAGAACTAATAAAATGTATCCTGCGACTCACGCTCATGCTGTTTACACGCTGTCCAGACTGTCAGATCACGTATCGAATCACGGCCGGTGATTTGCTCAAGGCTGATGGTAAGGTTCGTTGCAGCCGCTGTGATGCAGTCTTCAGCGCGGACGAAGATCTCCACGAGCTAGAACCCGAACCGAAGCAAGCGGCGATTCAAGCCGTTGAAGAGTGGACGGACGCTCTCCCTCCACGTACAGGAACCTTTCTGATCCTGGACAGCAAGGATATCGATCCGCCAATCCAGGACAACTCGGCCACGACGGAAGAGTCGCACAGCGAGACGGACGCCGAGGACAGTGACTCAGTCAGCGCCTCGAATGCCGATCCGACACGCTCAAACGACGAGTGGGAGGCGTTTTTCGCGCACGCTGGCGAGTCGCCACGAGAGTCAAGCGGCGCGGCTGAAGAGCTTCACACCCTGGCGGCGGAATCGGAGTCCGCAGACGAAGAAACAGACGTCGACGCAGACGCAGACACGGACACGGACACGGAACAGTCTCCGGCATCGATTACTGCCACGCTCGACGAAGATATGACGGCCGAGCAAATCGATGTGACGTTGTCGGGCAACCTCGAACTGGAGAGTCGGCTTGCGTCGCTAGCGCGGGTGGCACAGACGCCCGAAAAGCCTGACCCGAAGTCGCGGCTATGGGTCGTGGGAACCGTTGGGCTGATCGCCATTCTCGCGCTCCAGGCGACTCATTACTTTCGAGCGGAGCTGGCGAATCAACCGGGGATCGGACCAATAGTACGATCCGTCTACGCCGCATTCGGCGCTGAGTTCTCACCCGCGTGGGATTTATCGCAGTATGAGATCCTGGATTGGATTGCGATTGCCGAGCCCGGCGCGACCGACCAAGACACGCTGAGTATTACTGCGCGCATTCGAAACAACGGACCGGTGGCGCAACCCTATCCGAGCCTACACCTGGAACGGAAGGATCGCTGGGAACAGACGGTTGGCAGCCGCATGTTCGCGCCGGCTGAGTACCTTCCGGCAGACCAGAGCGGGACCGGTCTCATGGCGGCAGGGACCACGGTATCGGCGAGATTGGATGTCGCGGACCGAAACGAAGACGTCTACGGTTTCGAGCTGGACATCTGCTTACACTCAGCACTCGGCGGTATCGCGTGCGTCTCTGACGCGACCGTCTTCGAGTAAGCTCGGCGTCTCGGTAGATGAAAATCGGCGCACTCCAGTTCCCTAACCCGATCGCGTTGGCGCCGATGGCCGGCGTCGCAGACCCACCGTTCAGACAGCTGTGTGCTCGACTTGGGGCAGGCATGACGCCGAGCGAGATGATCAGCGCCGATCTCTCGCTCTGGACAAGCAGAAAGACACAGCAACGTCTTAGACGTTGGGGCGATGACTCGCCACGTATTATCCAAATCGCGGGTTATGACGACGAGATGCTCGCGGAGGCCGCGCAGGCTGCCGAGCAACAAGGGGCCGCCGTTATCGACATCAACATGGGCTGCCCGGCGAAGAAAGTCTGCCGACGTCTCGCAGGCTCTGCCCTCCTCCAGGATCCGCCGCTCGTACAACGCATTCTTCAACGTGTGGTCGCGAGCGTCACCGTGCCCGTGACGCTGAAAATTCGGACGGGGTGGTGCCAAGAGTCCCGCAACGGCGTGCAGATCGCAACAATTGCAGAGAGTTGCGGCGTCGCAGCGCTCACGGTCCATGGCCGAACTCGAAGCTGCAAATTCTCCGGTCATGCGGAGTACGACACTATTCGCGACATTAAACGTACTGTCGGCATTCCGGTCATTGCTAACGGAGATATCGACTCGCCGGAGAAAGCGCGCGCCGTGCTCGACTACACCGGCGCAGACGGCATCATGATCGGGCGTGCAGCGTGCGGCCGACCGTGGATTTTTTCCGAAGTAAAAACTTTTCTTTCGAAAGATTGCGCCGACGATTCAGATCTTTCTTTACCGTCCGTCCGTGATATCATTCTCACCCACCTCGATAGTCTCTACTCTTTTTACGGGGAGTCGACTGGGGTTCGCGTTGGTCGAAAACATTTGTCTTGGTATGCACAGTATCAAGATGGGATGGAAACGTTTCGCGATCGGATAGTGCGTGTAGAGACAGCTAGAGAGCAACTCGAACTCACGCGAGCATTTTGTAATTGATTTTCACGTGACGCCTCGGCTGAGCGTGTGCGTTCTGGGAGAGAACGCGGTGCCGAAGACTACCAGCAGAAAAAAAACAATCAGCAAGAAGAAAACGAAGCCTGTCGTCGCTTCCGTCGCTATGGGAGTTCGAAACAAGCCGCTTAGCGCGCTGACCGATGAAGCGCTGCGTAGCTATCTAAACGCTCTCAACGGCCATAAGCCTGCGGCGCTCTATCAACTCGTCATGCGGGAGGTCGAAAGACCGCTGTTCGAGGCCGTAATGGACTATGCGGACGGCAATCAAAGCGAAGCCGCCGAGATCCTTGGAATTAATCGGGGCACTCTGCGGAAGAAGCTCAAGACGTACAAGCTTCTAGGTAGATGAACCGGCCGGTGAGACCGCACCGTAGAGCCTTACTCAGCGTCTCCGATAAGACAGGGCTCGTATCTCTCGCCACCGGTCTATTGGACCTCGCGTTCGAGTTAGTCTCCACCGGCGGCACCGCCCGCGCGCTTCGAGACTCGGGCCTGACGGTAACCGACGTAACCGACATTACGGGCTTTCCGGAAATCATGGGCGGCCGCGTAAAAACGCTTCACCCGGCCGTTCACGCGGGACTATTGGCTCGCGCGGGGACAGACGACGATGTTCTCGCGGAGCACAGCATCGGCAAGATCGACCTGCTCGTCGTCAACCTCTACCCTTTCGAAGCCACGGTTGCCGCTCCCGACTGCACCGTCGAGCAGGCTGTTGAGAATATCGACGTCGGTGGGCCGGCTATGCTCAGAGCCGCCGCGAAAAATCATGCTCACGTTACCGTCGTAGTGAGTCCCGATGACTACGAGCGCGTTCTCCATGCCTACCAGGAAGATGGCCCATCCGCAGATCTGAAAAACAGCCTGGCTATCATTGCGTTCGGTCATACTGCTCAATACGACGCTGCCATCAGCAGCTACCTGGGAAAGAAGTACTCAGGTAGCGAGCGCTTCCCGGACTCGCTGATACTGGGTTGGCAACGAGTGACGGAGCTTCGCTATGGCGAGAATCCTCACCAGGCAGCGGCGTATTATCGCGACCCGATCGAGAAAAGCGGAACGATCTCTTGCGCGCGGCAGCTGCAGGGAAAACCGCTCTCGTTCAATAACGTCGCGGACGCGGACGCAGCTCTCCAGTGTGTGAAGGCTTTCCAGGAGGTCGCATGTGTCATCGTTAAGCACACCAATCCGTGTGGGATTGCAGTCGCGACGGCCCCTTTTGAAGCCTATCATGCAGCTTATAGTACGGATCCGACGTCCGCATTCGGGGGCATCATCGCGTTCAATCGACCGTTGGACGGCACGACAGCGAACGCGATCATCGACCAGCAGTTCGTAGAGGTCATTATCGCTCCGAGCGTCGATGCGAAGGCGCTGCAAATTCTTGCCGGCAAAAAAAATACCCGCGTACTGGAAGTCGGGGATCTCAGCACAAACTCAAATGAAATTCAGTCCCGTTGGGAATTAAAGTCCGTCGAAGGAGGACTGTTGCTACAGGATCGGGATGCGGGCGACCTGAACAATATTCAGCTTGCGGTTGTGACCAAGCGCGAGCCATCCGCTGCAGAACTTGCCGACATGAAGTTCGCTTGGACGGTAGTGAAGTACGTAAAATCCAACGCAATCGTTTACGCGCGCGACGGCAGGACACTGGGTATCGGGGCGGGCCAGATGAGCAGGGTCGTGAGTTCCCGCATCGCTGCGATGAAAGCCGCCGATGTGGAGCTTCCGATCAGCGGCGCCGCAATGGCTTCGGATGCTTTTTTCCCTTTCCGCGACGGGCTGGATACGGCCGCTGAATACGGCATCACGGCCGTGATTCAACCCGGCGGGTCCGTGCGCGACGAAGAGGTAATCGCTGCAGCAGATGAGCATGGGATAACCATGATCTTGACGGGCATGCGGCACTTTCGACACTAGCGAACGTAGACTGCGAAGGAATAGCGCGCCATGAAAGTACTGGTAGTCGGCGGGGGCGGCCGCGAGCACGCGCTGGCTTGGAAGGCGGCCCAATCGCACCGGGTATCTGAAGTCCTGGTAGCACCCGGCAACGCGGGAACACTGACCGAACTCAAAACGCGCAACGTTGCCATTCAAGCGACCGATCTGGACGGTCTACTCGAGCTTGCCGTAGCCGAGGCAATTGAACTGACGATCATCGGCCCCGAGCAGCCGTTGGTGGCCGGAATTGTAGATCGATTCGAAGCCGCGGGACTTAACTGTTTTGGCCCTCGCGCGGCGGCAGCGCGACTGGAGGGCTCCAAGGCGTTCACGAAGGACTTTCTCGCACGGCACAACATTCCCACCGGCGCCTATCGGGCGTTCGAGCAGGTCGATCCGGCCCTGGCGTACATCCAGTCACAGGGAACCCCGATCGTGATCAAGGCAGACGGACTGGCCGCTGGCAAGGGAGTTATTGTCGCCGTCACGGATCAGGAAGCCGAGGATGCAGTCAGGTTCATGCTCGAACAAAACGCTTTCGGCACGGCCGGCGCCAGCGTTGTCATAGAGGAGTTTCTCGGCGGCGAGGAGGCGAGCTTTATCGCGATGGTAGACGGTACGGAGATTCTGCCCCTCGCGACGTCACAGGATCATAAGACTCGCGATGACGGCGACAAGGGTCCCAACACCGGCGGAATGGGCGCCTATTCACCGGCTCCGGTCGTCACGGCAGCTGTACATGAACGGATCATGAGCGAGATCATGGTGCCAACCGTGAACGGTATGGCTGCAGAGGGCACCGTGTACAGAGGCTTTTTGTACGCGGGACTGATGATCGACGCAGAAGGTCAACCGAAAGTCATCGAGTTCAACTGTCGCTTCGGCGACCCTGAAACCCAGCCCGTACTGGCACGCCTCCGTTCCGACATCGTGGAGCTCTGCCTGCGTGCCTGCGAGGGCTCGCTGGCGGGCGCAGAGGTAACCTGGGATCCACGTGCATCGGTCGGAATCGTCACCGCCAGCCGAGGCTATCCGGGGAGCTACGCGACCGGAGCCGTTATCCATGGCATCGATCAGGATCTGGGGCCTGATATCAAGATCTTTCACGCCGGCACACGTCCACAGAACGGCGAAACAGTAACTAGCGGGGGCCGCGTGCTCTGCACGGTCGCGCTCGGCGCCAGTGTCAGCGAGGCACAGCGACTAGCCTATGACGCCGTAGCGACGATCGGTTGGGACGGGGCGTTCTATCGACGAGATATCGGCTATCGCGCAATCGCGCGCGAGCGTGTTAGTGGTCTGTCGATGTAGCGTTGTTGCCTACTAACGCATCATAGCCTCGTAAAACTGGAGGTTCGTCTTCGTATCCCGCAGCTTGTTCATCAAAAATTCGATCGCGGCGAGTTCGTCCATCGGGTGAAGGACCTTACGTAGCACCCAGATCTTCTGCAGCTCTTCGGGGCTGGTCAGCAACTCTTCTTTGCGCGTTCCGGACCGGTTGATGTTGATAGCCGGGAACACTCTCTTCTCCGAGATGCGTCGGTCGAGGTGTATCTCGAGATTACCGGTACCCTTGAACTCCTCGTAGATCACTTCATCCATCCTCGAGCCCGTGTCGACCAGCGCAGTAGCGATGATCGTCAAGCTCCCGCCCTCTTCGATATTCCGGGCTGCGCCGAAAAATCGCTTCGGCCGCTGTAGCGCGTTCGCATCCACACCACCTGTCAGCACTTTGCCGGACGACGGCACTACCGTGTTGTATGCTCGCGCAAGACGGGTAATAGAATCGAGCAATATAACGACGTCTCTCTTGTGCTCGGTCAGGCGTTTGGCCTTTTCGATCACCATTTCCGCTACCTGCACATGCCGAGTCGCGGGCTCGTCGAAAGTGCTGGAGACAACCTCGCCGCGCACCGTGCGCTCCATTTCGGTGACTTCTTCCGGCCGCTCATCGATCAGCAGTACGATGAGATCGACGTCCGAGTGATTGGCGACGATAGAGGCAGCGATATTCTGCAATAACATCGTCTTACCGGCTTTAGGCGGCGAAACGATCAAGCCCCGCTGACCTTTGCCAATGGGGGCAATCATATCGATGATACGAGCCGTCAAGTCCTCGGTGCTGCCGTTGCCCTGCTCAAGCTGCATCCGCTCCTTCGGAAATAACGGGGTCAGATTCTCGAATAGGACCTTGCCTTTAGCATCCTCCGGAGAATCGTGATTGATCTGCCCGACTTTGAGCATCGCAAAATAGCGTTCGCCGTCCTTCGGCGGGCGGATGAGTCCGGAGACGGTGTCTCCGGTACGCAGATTGAAGCGGCGAATCTGACTCGGAGAGACGTAAATGTCGTCGGGCCCAGCGAGATAAGAGCTGTCCGGCGAGCGCAGAAACCCGAAACCGTCCTGCAGAATTTCGAGGATACCTTCGCCGAATATGTGCTCTCCCTTCTGCGCATGCGTTTTTAGGATGGAGAAAATGATGTCCTGCTTGCGCAAGCGACCAAAACTCTCAAGCCCCATGGAGTGAGCAACTTCGACGAGCTCCGCCGCTGGCCGCGTCTTGAGTTCGTTGAGATTCATCCCCGTTTTCGTCTGCTCGAGTTCGTCCGCGGGAATGATCTCGAATGCCTCGTCGTCGGGGAACTCCTCGCGAGGCGCTCTCTTCCGACGGGGATTCCGTTTCTTACCGTTACTGTCTCGTTGCTGCCTCGATCCGTCTTTCGACCGGGAGCGTGCTGAATTACCCAAGTATCCCCTCACGAATATTTACCAAAGTTATTAAAAATATCTATCCCTCAACCGACTCGGATCCGATGTGTTGATCCAGAAAATCCGTGAGTTGCGCTTTAGAAACCGCCCCTACCTGCTGGGCAGCGACATTGCCGTCTTTGAATAACAACAACGTCGGAATACTTCGAACGTTGTATTTCCTAGCAATCAGCGGATTCTGATCTATATTTAACTTAACGACCTGGAGACGGTCGCCGTAGTCATCCGCAATCGCCGCGAGGAGCGACGCTATCATCTTGCACGGACCGCACCATTCCGCCCAGAAATCCAACAACACCGGCCGCTCTGCCTTCACGACATCGCTCTCAAATCTGTCGTCCGTTGTATGTACGACCTGATCACTCACGCTGCGGATTCTCCATATATCTTGTGTCCTGCATTGCGCCTTGCCGAATAGAATGCAACACGTGGCGCCAAGAGGACCTGAACTGAAAGTGACGCCGCCTGCCCGGTCAGGCACAATATCGCTGCTGAATGCTTCCTTATGAAACTCGCGAAAACGTCGTGGGTATCTGAAGAGGCGTGAATTCTCGCCTAGATATTCGTCTTTGTAACCGCTGAGAACGTAATTTGCAAGTCTTAACGCCTCCGGGCGAAACCGAAGCCGCCCCGGAGGGTCACCTCACGGAGCTCGAATTCAGTTCGTTAGCGCTCCCGGAAAAGCTGCTTCAGGGCATAGCCGATGCTGGCTTTAGTCACTGCACCCCGATACAGCGCGAGACTCTGCCGCTCGCCTTGAGTGGACAGGATGTCGCCGGTCAGGCGCAAACCGGCACGGGTAAGACCGCGGCTTTTCTGGTGGCTCTTTTTGTTCGATTATGTAATACCGAGCCCACTCGGACGAAACTGTCCGAGCCCAGAGCCCTGATACTGGCCCCCACACGGGAACTCGCCGTGCAAATTCACGCCGACGCGGTCCAATTGAACAAGCACCTGCCGTTTAAGCTCGGTCTGGCGTTCGGCGGTACGGACTATGAGAAACAGCGGCGCACGATCGCCGACGGTATCGACGTCCTTATCGGTACCCCCGGCCGTTTGATCGACTATTACAAACAGAAAGTCTTCACCTTGCGGCGCGTTCAAGTCCTGGTGCTCGATGAGGCGGATCGTATGTTCGATCTAGGATTCATCCGCGATATTCGTTACGTGTTGCGGCGATTACCGTCCCCGGAGAAAAGACTCAATATGCTCTTCTCCGCGACGCTATCGCATAGAGTCCTGGAGCTGGCGTACGAGCACATGAATGACCCCGAGCTGATTCGGATCGATGGCGAGAAAATGACTGTCGACCGAGTCCGGCAGCGCATCTACTTTCCGTCGAATGAGGAAAAAATTCCTCTGCTGATCACGCTGCTGAGCCAGATGGACGCTCGGCGAACCATGATATTCGTCAATACGCGTCGCGAGGCCGACCGGCTGCAGAATTATCTGGAACACAACGGTATTCACGGTCAAGCGATCTCGGGTGATGTTCCACAGCGTAAGCGCCTACGCATGCTGCAGGAATTCCACTCCGGGGACTTGCCTGTTCTGATCGGCACCGATGTCGCTTCGCGAGGACTACACATTCCCGATGTAACCCACGTCTTCAACTACGATCTCCCTCAGGACGCAGAGGACTATGTCCACCGTATCGGCCGCACGGCCCGCGCCGGCGCATCCGGCGAGGCGATTAGCTTCGGTTGTGAGGACACGGCAATCTCACTGCCCGATATCGAGGACTATATCGGGAGTAAGATACCGGTAGAGACGATAGAAGCCGGAAGCTTGATGCAGATCAAGACGCCACCGAGGCGTCCGAGGAAACCTCGAGTTCACAAGAATCGGTCGTCGAGTAAGCACGGGCAATCCGGACGCAGAAGACCTGGACGACGACCTTAAAACTGCGCACTGCAGCACCGTTCAAACGGCGTGGCTATCTTCTGCAACCGCTACCTGACTAACAAAGAATCTTCGCCTACAGACCGAGTTCGCGAACGCCGTCGACAGAGGCGAAGGACGATATCTGACGAGGTGGCTGCCCTGAATCCGGACAACGAATGGCCACCATGAATTTAAGCCCGAACTCGCTCGCGGCCTCCAGCACACTCAGGCTGTCTTCAATCAGAACAGTTCGTTCTGGGTCGAATTCCTCACTCGCTCGCAAACTCTGCCAGAAGACCTGACTCTGCTTCGGTGCGCGATAATCGTGCGATGAGATCATCGCATCCACCCTGAGATCGAGGCCCGTCTGCGCAACTTTTACCGCCAGAGTCTTTCGATGAGCATTGGTCACCAGTAGCAAGCGTTTTCCGCGCCGTCGGACAGCTTCCAGAAACTCGATCGCTCCTGGCAGGTACTGAACTCGATGGCGGTGTTCCCACTTAAGGGCGCGAATATCCAGTCCCAGCACCTCGCTCCAGTGGTCGATGCAGTACCACTCGAGTTGACCCTCCAACGCTCGATAGCGACCCAGTAGCTCCCGTCGGGCCTCCTCCTCTGGTAGGTTACGATGTCTTGCGTAGCACGCAGGAACGAGTTCCTGCCAGAAGAAATTATCGAACGCCAGATCGAGCAGCGTACCGTCCATGTCGACCATTACAATATCGACATCATCCCAGGGGATGACCGAGCGCAGCGGGGCCGACATTCTAGTGGCGAGGATCGAGCATGGTGACACTATGATACTCAAGGAGAAGTAATGGAGCAGGAGTCTAGACAGGCGATGCTGGACGATCTACGGATGATTGCGACGACTGCGGGCGAAGCGATCATGAAGATCTATCACAGCGACTTTGCCGTGGAGTTTAAGGAAGATCGGTCGCCGCTGACGGGAGCCGACCGCGCCTCTCATGAGTTGATCGTCTCAGGATTAAATGCACTCCAACCAAAGCTACCCATACTCTCGGAAGAATCTGCCCCGGAAGAGTTTGAGGATCGGCGGAACTGGGATAGCTACTGGTTGGTCGATCCTCTCGACGGGACGAAGGAGTTCGTGAAGCGCAATGGAGAGTTCACAGTAAATATCGCTCTGATCGAGGAACACCGTGCCGTGATGGGAGTGGTACTGGCACCGGACATGGACCTTGAGTACGCCGGCGCACTCGACCTGGGCGCGTGGAAGCGGGTCGAGGGCAGACCCACAGAGGAGATCCATACCGCATTAAGCCAAACCGGACCCGTTCGGGTCGTCTGTAGCCGGAGCCACCCTAGCGGCGCCCTGGCCGACTATCTGCAACGCCTCGGCCCCCACGAACTCAGGCCCATAGGGAGTTCCCTTAAGATTTGCCTCGTCGCTGACGGCCAGGCAGATTTCTATCCGCGCCTCGGGCTGACGTCCGAGTGGGATACGGCGGCCGCTCAGGCTATCCTAGAGAGCGCCGGAGGGAGTATGATGAATCCCGTCGGCCAGGCGCTGAGATATAACACGAAGGACGGTCTTCTGAACCCCTATTTTCTGGCATTCGGCGACCCCGGCCACGATTGGCCGACGGCGGTAAGTGATGATTAGTGACAGATAAGATCGACGTTGAGGTATTCAAAAACGTGGAGCGACTCAAAGAGTTGCGCGTAGAGCATCAAGATCTAGATCAGGTAATTTCCCGGCTTGTGATCGATCCGGAAGTGGATCAAATCATGCTGCGGCGCTTAAAAAAGCGCAAGCTCATGCTGAAGGACATGATCACCCAGCTCGAGAGTGACCGAATTCCAGATCTGAACGCCTGAAGGCGACTCGTTCATCGTCTGGTCACGGCGCGACCTGAGCGCAGGTGGCACCGAGGGATGTGTTTGTAGCCGCTGACTCTCCGTACTCCTGCGATATTCTTTTTCCCGCTGGGAACGGCTACCAATAGACAAGGTTAACTCTTTAAAAAAATAAGGTTTTATTGGTCGTAAGCACGCCTGTTCAGATTCGACGACGATGCTCTTCATGAGATCTTTCTGGCGGACGACGATTTTTTTAAGGAAACGCGGGCATATCGGGAAGCATGGAGCTAGGATATAGGGATAGAGAGAACCCTTATTAGAAAAAACAAGACTAGAAAATAAAGAGGGA
>CAUZMW010000033.1:0-25364 GCA_963581225.1 Gammaproteobacteria bacterium | reverse complement strand
TCTAAGCATACCTTGGTTCATAGCCAAAATTGGCTAGAAATGTGCGAGCAGTAGTTATATATGGGTAGGGGGTGGGGTGGCCTTCTGAGTGGGGTCTTGGAGAAAGGATGTACTACAGAAATTACTACACCTGTACTACATTTCGGTACTGAAATTTTTTAAGCCATTGATATTTAAGCAATATAAATGGTATGGCGGAGAGAGTGGGATTCGAACCCACGGTACGCTTTGACACGTACACTTGCTTTCCAAGCAAGCGCCTTCGACCACTCGGCCACCTCTCCGTTATCTGGGATTTTAGTGCTATTCCGTCCGTGAGGCACGGGCCGCGCAGCGTAGCCTACTGTCGAGGCCGAACTCAATACCCGCAAGGCGACCTGTACGATCGCTGCGACTCACTGTTAAAGTACAGGGGTCCGCGGTCGGTTCCCTCGCGACGATCAGCTGTGAACCCCGTCAGGCCCGGAAGGGAGCAGCGGCAGCGGTTTGATCGGGTGCCAGGGTCGAGCTGGCGCGGATCTAGTTTAGGCGATTGGCAGGGCGCTGCGTTTATGAGTTACACGGTTCTCGCACGAAAATGGCGACCTCGGCGCTTTGCGAAGCTCGTCGGGCAAGAGCATGTCGTCAAAGCCCTGGTCAATTCTCTCGCTGCGGAGCGAGTCCACCACGCTTATCTCTTCGCAGGGACAGCCGGTGTCGGCAAAACCACGCTCGCGCGTATTCTCGCGAAGGCCCTGAACTGTGCCGATGGCGTTGTGCCTGAGCCTTGCGGTGAGTGCGATGCCTGTATCGCGATCGACGAGGGGCGCTTCGTCGATCTGATCGAAGTCGACGCCGCATCGCGCACCAAGGTCGAGGATACGCGTGAGCTACTGGAAAACGTTCAGTACGCTCCGACGAGTGGACGTTTCAAGGTTTATCTCATCGATGAAGTGCACATGCTCTCCAAGCACTCCTTCAATGCGTTACTGAAAACGCTCGAAGAGCCACCACCGCACGTCAAGTTTCTTCTCGCAACAACCGACCCACAGAAATTGCCCGTTACCGTGCTGTCGCGCTGCTTGCAGTTCAATCTTAAGCGGCTAACGTTGAAACAGATTCAGGAGCAACTGCAAAAGATTTGCGACGAGGAGGGCGTCGAGTCCGAGCCCGCTGGACTAGGCGCGCTCGCGAAGGGTGCGGACGGCAGTATGCGCGATGGGCTCAGTCTCCTCGACCAGGCGCTTGCATTCGGCGGCGGCCAAGTCAGCGCGGAATCCGTCGGTGATATGCTCGGCACGATCGATCGTGGCCATGTCCTCCGGCTGCTCGAGGGCCTGGCGGCCGGCGACGGGTCCGCATTACTGAAGGAAGTCGCGGCACTCGACGAGTATGCGTTCGATTACAGCGCGGTTCTCGACGAACTCATGGGCGAGCTGCAACGCCTGGCCGTAGTCCAGCTCGTCGGTTACGACGAGGCACAAGGGGAACACGAAGCGTTAAAGGAGCTAGCTGCTGCGATTCCGGTGGAAGACGTTCAGCTCTACTATCAGATCGCCTTACAGGGCCGCCGCGAGCTCGGTGTAAGCCGGGACCCGCGCTCAGGCTTTGAGATGACTCTACTGCGTATGCTGGCGTTTCGGCCCGGCGCGGATGAGAACGATGGGAGCGTATCGGTTGCTCGGCAGCGTTCTGCGCGCCAGGAGCTCGCGAACAAATCGGCACCGAAGCCGGCGCCGAAGGCGTTTGTAAATACCGAGCCAGAGGCGAAACGTGCCGGCACGCCGGACGAGGACGTCTCCCTGTCATCTGCGCCGGTAGCCGATACGGTCGTGTCGGTACAACCGATTACCGGGGACTGGGAAGCGCTTCTAGGTGCAGCCGATATCCACGGTGCGGCTCGTCAACTAGCCGAGCATTGCACGATCAAAGAGCAATCCGAAAACCGAATCTCACTGGTACTTGCCGAGAGGAGTGCCCATCTGAACACAGAGCAGGTCAGAGGCCGACTTGAGACCGCAATCGGGGAGCATCTGGGGCGGCGTCTCCGGCTCGAGATCGCAACGGGTGCACCACCCGTTGCACCCGTTGCGACACCCGCTCAAATTCGCGAGGCCGGTGAGGACCAGAGGATGCGCGAAGCACGCGAGTCGATCGAGCAGGACCCTAATGTAAAGGCCGTCCAGGCTGCGTTCGATGCCGTCGTAGAGACTGACACGATTCAGCCGATGGAGAAGTGATATGTCACGGTTAAGTCTCTGCATCTGCGCGCTATTTCTCGCCCAGCTGGCCCACGGTCATCACAGCAGCATCGGAATCTATGACGAGGATCGTCTAATCGATCTCGAAGGTGTCGTGACGGCCGTTCGCTGGCGTAACCCCCATCCCTCATACACGCTCGCGGTGACCGATGAAAACGGGGCCGCAGTGGAGTGGGCTATCGAAACCGGATCCGTTAGCACATTGAGGCTCCGCGGGGTCGATCGAGACTTTATTCAAGTCGGCGACCGGGTGAGACTGGCCGGTCTTGCGTCGTTACGAGACCGTCCCGAGATGTTCGCGCAGAATATGCTGTTGGACGACGGTCGGGAAGTGTTATTGCGCGCCGTCTCCAAGCCCTATTGGCCGGCGGGCCTCTTGGGGAATCTATACCAGCGCGAAACGGATGAAACCCGGGCAGTGGAAGGGCGCCGCACCGCCGACGGAATCTTCCGTGTATGGACACCGCTTGTCGATATTCCGGAAGCTTATCCGTTGTACGGGGCAGCTACCGACTATCCCCTGACCGAATCGGCGCGCGAACTCAAGGCGCAATGGGATCCGCGCGCCAGCCCGTTTATCGGCTGTCATGCGAAGGGCATGCCGTACATCATGGGCAGCGCCTACCCGCTCGAATTCATCAGACAGGGAAGCGATCTCTTAATCCGTACCGAGGAATTCGACACCGAGAGATTGATTCATATGACAGGGCTGGGCCCGCCCTCACCGGACGGCTACTCGTTGCTCGGCTATTCGGTCGGTCGTTGGGAAGGCGAGACACTGATCGTGGCAACGGAGGGCGTTGAGGCTACGGTTCTCTATGGCGATGGCACGCCGCAGAGTCGTGCGACTCGATTGGTCGAGTACTTCAATATGAATGAAGCTGAGGACCGATTGGACTATCGTCTGACGATTGATGACCCAGAGAGTTTCACGGAGACGTTGGAATTCACACGCTACTGGGTGTGGCAACCCGATATTCGCGTTGAACCATATGACTGCCAGGAGTAGCGATCGAACGAATGCGTGGCGTCAGCGAGGCCGGCCAGCCCGTGACAGCGGGCCATTTAAAAGCGCGACCTGGATCGAGTTAGGAGTCTTCGCCGCCCGAGATTTTAGCCGACAAGTCTCGCCCAGTACGACCGTCGGTTCGCTGTCCTGCGGTAGATCGTCAAAGTTCTCTATCGCAGCCGTGGCTTCGAGATTCTCCATCTCGTCCATGACGTCATCGTCGAGGACGTAAGTGCCGGTCAGATCCGTCTTGGCTATTTTGCCTATGTCATTACCTTTCTGAGGTTCTTGGACCGAACTAGCATCTGGCATTTATCCCGCATGGTATGTGAACGGGTTTACTGTTCGTCGATCGCCCGGTTCGCCCGTCCACAGGCCGTTAACCAAGCCCATTTTTCCTACGGCCCTGACACATGTGGGATAATGGGCAACGTTCGGTGACAGGTTATGTCAACTACGTAGCCTCAGTCGAGTAATGCAATATAACCATATGAATTAATAAATAAACTATCTGTGTCTATGGCAATTATTAAAGGGTGGAAGCGCTGGTGAAAGGACTCGGGCGACTGATGCAGCAGGCTCAGGAAGTGCAGGCCAACATGCAGAAAGTTCAGGAAGACCTCGCGGCGACCGAGGTCTCCGGCGAGTCCGGCGGCGGGATGGTCAAGGTTCGTATGACCTGCAAGCATGAGGTTCGTCGTGTGGACATCGAGGATGCACTCTTACAGGACGGTAAGGAGATGCTGGAAGACCTGATCGCGGCTGCCTACAACGATGCAGCGCAGAAGGTTGACCGTACCGTTCAAGACAAGATGGGCGGGCTAACCGGCGGCCTGGGGTTGCCTGCCGGAATGAAGTTGCCGTTCTAGTGAGCCAGGGTTACTCACCGCTACTACAGCAACTAATCCAGGCACTGCAATGTCTGCCGGGGGTGGGAGTAAAGTCCGCGCAACGCATGGCCTTCCATCTGCTCGATAAAGACCGTGAAGGCGCCAAGCGCCTGTCCCGCGCACTCGAGGAGGGCAGCCGTTTGATTCAACACTGCGAGGTCTGCCGCATGTTGACGGAAGATTCGCAGTGCGCGATATGCGCCAGCAAGCGGCGCGACGCCTCGCAACTCTGCGTCGTCGAGATGCCGGCCGACGTCATCGCAATCGAGCAGTCGGCGGCCTATCAAGGCCGCTACTTCGTGCTCATGGGACATTTATCGCCAATCGACGGCATCGGTCCGAAAGAGCTCGGGCTGGAGTTACTGGAACGGCGTTTCAGGGACGAGAACATCGCCGAAGTCGTGCTGGCCACGAGCGTGACGGTAGAAGGGGATGCCACGGCGCATATTATTGCCGGCATGGCGAAAGGAAGTAATATCCGCGCCAGTCGCATCGCCTACGGCGTCCCGATGGGTGGTGAGCTGGAGTTTATCGATAGCGGGACGCTATCTCGGGCGATGATGGGCCGTCGTGAGATCGA
This sequence comes from Gammaproteobacteria bacterium, assembly GCA_963581225.1. Lineage (GTDB taxonomy): Bacteria > Pseudomonadota > Gammaproteobacteria > Steroidobacterales > Rariloculaceae > SMWC01. Next base: position 20,645 of record CAUZMW010000033.1, on the reverse strand, counting down.
AACGCACTCGACGGACGCCGCGCCATGACCATCGACACCGACCCAGACTGCATCTTCTGTAAGATCGTCGCCGGCGAGCTGCCATCCGACCGCGTCTACGAAGATGATGAGATTCTCGCGTTCAAGGATATCAGTCCACAGGCGCCGTTCCACGGCGTCATCATTCCCAAATCCCATATCGCGACGTTGAACGATATCCGCGACGATCAGGCTCAGCTGCTGGGCCAGTTCTTCGTGGTCGCACGAGATCTCGCCGCCGAGCACGATCTACCGGGATATCGCGTCGTGATAAACACCAACTCCGAAGGCGGACAGGTCGTCTTTCACGTCCATATGCATCTCCTCGGCGGTCGGCAGATGCGAGGGACTCTCGGCTAGCGACGATTCTGCTGCAGCGATTCCGTTAGCTCGAGCAAATTTTTGAAACTCTCGTAGCGGCGCGCGGTGATGTCGCCGGAGGCCACGGCTGCCTTGACTGCGCAGTCCGGTTCGGCGAGATGACGGCAATCATCGAAGCGACAGTCGCCCGAGTGGCGGTCGATTTCCTTAAACGCTAGTGCCACCTCGCGAGAGTCGGCGATGTACGGCGCGAAGTCCCGGACGCCGGGCGAGTCGATCAGTTCTCCGCCTTCAGGCAATCCGAAGAGCACGGCGGTGGTCGTCGTATGTCGTCCTTGGTCGCTTTTCTTGGACAGATCATCAACCGCCTGTCGCGCATCGCCAAGGAGCGCATTGATGAGCGATGATTTGCCGACGCCGGATTGCCCGATCATCGCGCTACGCTCGTCAGCTATACAGGCAGTCAGTTCCCGCAAGCCTTCTCCCTGTTTCGCGCTCGTCATGCAAATTCGGTCCGTGAGATCGCGATAGTCCGCCAGCTCGTCCGGCGGCGACTCCGCCAGGTCGAGCTTATTGAAGACTACGACGCTCTTTAATTGCGCGAGCGCGGCCGCGCCGAGATAACGATCCAAGAGAAACCAGTCCGGAACCGGGCTCGGTGCCAGGACGACGACGAGTTGAGAAAGATTCGCGGCAACGGTCTCGGGATTGCCCCGATTATCGATTCGCACCAGCGCAGACTTACGTGACAGTAGTTCCGTGATGATGCCTTTACCGTCGGCTTCCAATCGCCATCGAACCTGGTCTCCCACTACCGGATTTAGGGATCGGCTTTTAATCTGGCACAGGACTCGGCTGCCTTCGCTGCCTTCGACCAGGCCATGGCGCCGATAGCGGGCAACGACAAGACCGGGCTCGTTCATGCAGTGGCGCTTGCGTAATTCGTGGACTGGCGCGCCGATAATCCGGATGAGGCTGTTACAATCCGTCGCCGGAGGTCGCGATATTGAAGTCTAAAGAGAATTTGATCTGGATCGATCTGGAGATGAGCGGTCTGGATCCCGACAACGATTTGATCATCGAGATCGCGACTATCGTTACCGATAAGCATCTCGTGGTGTTGGCGGAAGGGCCGGTGTTCGCCGTTCACCAGAGCGATGAGACGCTGGCGGGCATGGATGCGTGGAACACGCGTCAGCACGGCCAGTCCGGTCTCGTCGAGCGGGTCAAAGCGAGTGAGGTGACGGAGTCCGAGGCGGAGCAGCAGACGCTAACTTTTCTGCGCAACTATCTGGACCCGATGGTTTCGCCCATGTGTGGCAACAGTATCTGCCAGGACCGACGTTTTCTCGTCCGTTACATGCCGGAGCTTGCAACCTTCTTTCATTATCGAAATCTCGACGTGTCCACGCTGAAGATTTTAGCTCATTTGTGGGCACCGGACACCGCGATGGGGTTCGAGAAGGAGCCGACCCATCTTGCGTTAGCCGATATCTATGACTCAATTCGAGAGCTGCGGTTCTATCGCGAGCACCTGCTGACGATCTAACGACTGCGAAGGGAGCTTCGGTTAGTTTTCACGCCCAGCCAGATGAGTTAGGCTACGCGAATCGGATAGGACTGAGAGGACCAATGGTAGCTCGGCTGATGGGCGTTGCGCTCATTCTGGTTTCTGCAACCGCAGCCGGCCAGACGTTCTACGTATCCGATCAACTCGTCATTACCGTACGCACGGGCCCGAGCACCGAGAACACAATTATCGGGAATCTCGTTAGCGGCGATCCCGTTGAGATGCTCGAGGCAGATTTGGACAGCGGCTATTCGCGCGTGAGAACGGAGAACAATACGGAAGGTTGGGTACTAAGGCGTTATCTCGCCGAAAGACCCATCGCGCAGGACCGACTCGTTATTACCGATCGTGACCTTGCAGAAGCGGAGATCACGATCGCGGCCCTGGAGGCCTCTGTCGCGGCATTGACCGACGATCTGGCAGTCGCAATCCGGCGGCTCGGCGAGGCCGAGACGGCGACTTCGTCGTTGACGGCCGATCTCGCGGATATTCGTGAGGCGTCTGAGAACGTGTTGAGTGTTCGCGATCAGAATGAAAGTTTACGCCGGCGTTTGAACGAGCGTGACGAAGAGGCCGAGTTGCTGGCGATCGAGAACGGGCGGCTCCGAAGCCGTTCGACTCGTGACTGGTTCGTCGCCGGTGCCGGTGTATTACTTGCCGGCATCCTCTTCGGGTTGATTGTTCCGCGTCTGCACCGTCGCCGGCGCGGCGAGTGGTAGGTCCTTGTAGCAGTGGCCGTTATTTCGATTGTTCGGCGAGATACAGCCAGGTATCTACTATCGAGTCCGGGTTCAGGGACATACTTTCGATACCCTGATCCAACAGCCAGCGCGCCAGGTCGGGATGATCCGACGGCCCTTGACCACAGATGCCCACATATTTGCCCTGCGCTCGGCACGCCGAGATCGCCAGCTCGAGCATTTTCTTGACGGCGGGGTCGCGTTCGTCGAATAAAGCGGCGATTTTTCCCGAATCACGGTCTAGTCCCAGCGTCAGCTGGGTCATGTCGTTGGACCCAATCGACATGCCGTCGAAGTGCTCGAGGAACTCGTTCGCCAGCAATGCATTACTCGGAAGCTCACACATCATGATGAGCTTCAGCCCATCCTTACCACGCTCGAGTCCGTTTTCGGCCAGAAGAGCGACGACTTGTTTCGCTTCGCCGACGGTTCGGATAAACGGGACCATTACCTGAACGTTAGTGAGCCCCATCTCGTTGCGGACGTATAGCAACGCCCGGCACTCGAGTTCGAAGCACGGTTTGAAGCCGTCATCGACGTAACGTGATGCACCTCTGAATCCCAGCATGGGATTTTCTTCTCGGGGTTCGTAACGCTCGCCGCCGATTAAATTCGCGTACTCGTTCGACTTGAAATCGGACAGGCGCACGATCACCGGGTCCGGCGCAAAAGCAGCAGCAATTGTGCCGATGCCCTCACTGAGTTTACTGACGTAGAATGATTCCGGGTCGGGATAACCCGCCATCTGCTCTGCGATCAGGTCCTGCGTCTCGGCATCCTGTTGTTCCAGTTCGAGTATCGCTCTCGGGTGCACGCCAATCATTCGATTGATAATAAACTCAAGCCGCGCGAGCCCGACGCCGTTATTCGGGATGCCCGCGAACGTAAACGCTCGATCGGGATTGGCGACGTTCATCGTCAGCTTCACCGGAATGTCCGGTAGTTTTTCGAGTTGGATTTCCGTTTCTTCGTAGCGGAGCATGCCCTTGTAGACGTGGCCCTCGTCGCCTTCCGCGCATGAGACCGTGACCTCCGCCCCGTCGGGTACTCGATCGGTCGCGTCCCCGCAGCCGACGACCGCCGGGATACCGAGTTCACGCGCGATGATCGCTGCGTGACAAGTACGCCCGCCGCGATTCGTGACGATTGCCGCAGCTCGCTTCATCACGGGCTCCCAATCGGGGTCCGTCATGTCGGCAACAAGCACATCGCCCGGCTGAATGAGATTCATTTCTGTGACGTTTGCGACGACTCGTGCGACCCCTGTGCCGACTCGTTGGCCGATACTGCGGCCGGTAGCGATGATGTCCGAGTGCTCCTTCAGCGAGAAGCGCACGATGACCTGGCCCGACCGGCTCTGCACCGTCTCAGGTCGTGCCTGCAGGATGTAGAGCTCGCCGTCGTTTCCGTCCAGGCCCCACTCGATGTCCATGGGGCGGCCGTAGTGCTCCTCGATCAGCGCCGCCTGGCGGGCGAGATTCTCGATATCGTCGTCGGTCAGCGAGAACTGTCGTTGGTCCGCTTCGTCAACGTCGACCGTTGCGACACGTTCGGCCGGATCGTCGCTATAGATCATTTTGATGGCTTTGTCGCCGAGGTTGCGGCGGAGAATCGCCTTGTGGCCGGCAGCGAGACCTGATTTATACACGTAGAATTCGTCTGGGTTTACTGCGCCCCGAACAACGGTCTCGCCGAGGCCATAGCTCGACGTAATGAAAATCACATCGCGAAAGCCGGACTCGGTATCGAGCGTGAATACGACGCCGGCGGACCCGAGGTCGCTGCGCACCATACGCTGTACACCCACAGAAAGCGCGACGAGGCGATGATCGAATTTCTGGTGGACGCGATAAGAGATAGCACGGTCGTTAAATAGCGAGGCGTAAACCTCGTGGATCGCAGCGACGACCTGATCGAGGCCGTTGACGTTGAGTAGCGTCTCTTGCTGGCCGGCAAAGGATGCCTCCGGTAGATCTTCGGCCGTGGCTGAGGAGCGCACCGCGACAGCGAAATCCTCTCCGTTCGTCAGCCCGGTCCACGCGCCGTCGACGGCATCCCGGAGGGCTGCCGGCAACGGTGTCTCCATGATCATCCGGCGAATCTCGGAGCCGGTCTTCGTCAGGGCAGGGACGTCATCGACGTTCAGCTCGTCAAGTAGCGCGTGTATTCGGTTATCCAGCCCGTCCTGCTGGAGAAACTCCCGGTAGGCGGCAGCCGTGGTCGCGAAACCGTCGGGAACGCGGACACCCAGCCGCGAGAGATTGCCGATCATCTCGCCGAGCGAGGCGTTCTTGCCGCCCACGCGCTCGACGTCGTCCATCCCGCACTCGGCTAACCTGATAACGTAATCTTCCAAGCTATACTCCCTTGCCAGATCTTTAAGGACATGGACTAGCCCTATATGACCGAGCGAACAGTATTTTTTGTGTCTGACCAAACCGGTGTGACCGCAGAGACCCTGGGGCACAGCCTGCTGACGCAGTTTGACGGTGTTGAATTCAAGCCGGTGACTGTGCCATTTGTCGATACCGTTGACAAGGCAATCCAGGTCGCGCGTCGCATTGACCTGACGGCAACGCAGTCCGGCGTGCGCCCGATCGTGTTCACCAGTTTCGTGCAGGATGAAGTCCGAGCGCCGCTGGTAGGAATTCAGGCTCTCGTGTTGGACTTCTTCGAGGCTTTTCTTGCGCCGCTGGAAGCGGAGCTGAAGGCGCAGTCTTCCCGCACGCTCGGTAAGGCGCACGGTATGCAGGACACGATGAGTTATGACGCGCGCATCGACGCAACGAACTTCGCGATGGAGGCCGATGACGGCCACACCACGCGGCACTACGATAAAGCGGACGTCATACTGACCGGCGTCTCGCGATCGGGTAAAACACCGACCTGTCTCTACCTGGCTTTGCAGTACGGTGTTTTCGCCGCGAACTACCCCCTGGCCGAGGAGGATCTTGAAACCGGTCGGTTACCGGAGACGCTGCGCCCGTTCATAGAGAAACTCTATGCATTGACGATCACGCCCGTCAGGCTACGTCAAATCCGTCTCGAGCGACGTTCAGTTGGTCGCTACGCATCTGCCCAGCAGGTGAGTTTCGAGCTGCGTGCGGCTGAGGCGTTGTATAAGCGGCACAACATTCCTGTTATCGATACGACCAATTCCTCGATCGAGGAGATTGCCAGTACGATTTTGAACGAAACCGGGGTCGAGCGACGCGTGAGGCCGTGAGAGCTGAGCGCCAGGTCTTTGTCCTGTCAAAGTGCTTATGGCATGCTCGACACAGTTGAAGCAGCGCGTGTAACCAATGCTTGTAGACAGTCTTATCATCCCAGAGTGTATCTTCCGACCGGGAAGTTTCACGGCGTTGATGACGATCTACGAGAGCAATTTCATCAAATTGCTTCATCTGAGCAGTGAACTGCGTTCGACGCCCAGTTCAGCGCAGCCGCTGCTGATTTCCCGTACCGATCGGGATTGCGATCTGCACCTGAAGTTGCTGCGCCGCGAGACCTATACCACGACCGTCAATCTGACCTACTGGTTTGATCAGGACGCCGCGGAGCCCGTCGCTGATCCTGATCTGACGCTCCGTATTTACCACGACGCCAGCCTCGTGGAAGCGGTTAGCGGGCGGAAAGAGCACCACCATCCGGCGCTTCAAGCTCTGGCTCGAGCCCACTCGCTCGAATTGGACCGCCGTTGGCGAAATAACATCATGCTCAACAAGTGGCTGGATTACCTCCTGGATATGGGTCACGCGTTCGCCTGAGACCTCCGCGCCCGATGTGCTCTGAGTCACGCTTTACCGCGTATTCCAACGCTATAGTGTGGCGGATTCAGTTCTGACCTATCGAAAGAGGGTGGCGTGGAGAGTCATGCTGGCGAATAGACGTGCACAGCGAGAAAATGAATCTGGCGCACAGCTACTCAAGCTGTACTCAAACCGCGCGGGTGTCAAACGCGAACTCTAACGAATTGCGCAAAGAGCGCCATGAACTGTTTGATAAGCTCAAGGATCAGGAAGGCGCCATCCTGCGTGCCCAGGAGCAGCTTGAGAGTCTGGAACGCCTATTAATCAACCCGCTGGCTGCCGCTAACGCCATGGTTTACTTTCAATTGCGCTATCTGTGGCGCGTGGGTGCGCAGAAGATCGAGTAGTTTGGCGCCGAGCTCAAAGCTCAACGTGAGCAGCGCGAACGTGCTCAGCTTCACGAAGCCGCTCTGGCTAAACGCAGCCGCCGCTTAGGCGCAATCACCGAGCGGTTGGATAGCGTCCTGCGTAAACAACAGGCGTTGCTTGCGGATTTTCGTGCCGCTGAGGGGTTACTAGCGTCAATGAACGGATTTAAACGATTCTTCAAGGGGCCGGGCATCCGGTCTCGTATCAATGGTATGAAGGCCGGTAACAGCGCCCCTTAAGAGAAAATCGCTAAGCTGAAAGAGCTGCAGGAAAAGATCCAGGGCGAAGCTCTGCCGGAGCCCGACGGTCTGTCCCTGGAGAGTCGCAGACTCATCAACTGCGCTATCATCGCGCTGGCGTAACATTTGGTCGTGCATTTCTCTGAAAATGATCTGATGACCTTGACGAAGACCGCAACCGAACGGCCGGTCGGAGACATGAAGTTTGGTGACCGACGCGACTGCGACCTGATGGTATAGCGTATTCGCGAACGGATAGAGGACCTGCGCCAGCAGACGGGCCTTGCCGACGACGTCAGGCGCAGAACGTAATTTCTCGGCAGTCACGTTCAGTACCGTAACGAGACCGATTCACTGCCGACTACCGAGTCGGTTGCGACTACGGAACGGAGTTCGCCTCAGGCGGGGGACGGACCTGCGCGGCGTCCTAATGATAAGCCGCTGCGGATCAACGTCCTGCTGGACGAGTACTGGGATATATTCGCAGTTCTCTGCTGAGCTAGTACGCGGCAAGCAGCTGACCAGAGGTTCCGTGACGCTCTATCAGTCACCCGCAGTCGCAGATGTCGTGACCAACTCGGGCGCGGAAAGTCCCGCGTCGAGCGCTGCCATGTCGGCGACCACTCGCGCCGCTTGATCCAGCTGGACGTCGGAGGATTCCGTTGCCTCGAGCTCATCGATCGACGCGAGCGGCTCTAGCTCCAGCGCGGCGCGACGCTCATTCTCCCGAGCCAACTGTTGTTCCTGCAGAAGATTCCGCTCGGCTTGTCGCTCGAGCAGGTTTAACGACACCGTCTCGCGTTCCCGAAGTTTCCCGAAGGCAGCAACGTCTGCCAGCAGGAAGTTGTAGTCGGGATCGTTGGCGGCGCGCGCCGTATGCCGCTCGGTCAGTAACTGGATCGCCGGTTCCAGCGAAGTCTCAGCGCGGAATCGGGTCGGGTCGATCTGGTCCCACGGAAGCGCGGTATCGCGGGTGCTCTCACCGACCGTATTCGTATCGACGAGCGACGGCAGCTCGATATCCGGGATCACGCCGCGGTGTTGCGTACTGCCGCCCGTCACACGGTAATACTTGCCGATCGTCAACGTCAGTTGCCCGTAACCCGGCGCACGTATAAAGCGATCGAGATTAAAGAGGTTCTGCACGGAGCCTTTGCCGAAGGTCTGCTGGCCGATCACGATGCCACGCTGGTAATCCTGAATGGCTGCCGCAAAAATTTCCGATGCGCTGGCGCTATAGCGATCGACCAGCACGGCCAAGGGGCCATCGTAAACGACGCCCGGCATCGGGTCGTCCAGTACTTCGATATTGCGGCGGGTTTGGCGAAGCTGGACGACGGGTCCGCGTTCGATAAACAGGCCGCTGAGCTCCGTTGCTTCGGAAAGATGCCCCCCACCGTTCTGCCTGAGATCCAGTACGAGCCCGTCGATACCCTCGGTCTCGAGTTCACCCACGAGCCGTTCAACGTCTCGGGTCGTACTCGTGTAGTCCTCTTCCCCGCGGGTGAGAGCGGCGTAGTCCAGATAGAAGCTCGGGACGCGGATCACGCCGATGTGATAAGGGTTACCTTCATGCGATATCTCGAGCCGGTCGCTCTTGGCTGCCTGTTCTTCGAGCTTTACTTTGTCGCGGATCAGGCTGAGGACTCTCTCCGGCGAACCCGGAGCGGCACCGGCGGGCAGGATCTGCAGGCGTACCACTGTGCCCCCCGGACCGCGGATAATCTGTACAACGTCGTCCAACCGCCATCCGATAACATCGACGACTTCACTATCGTCCCCTTGGGCCACGCCAGTGATGCGGTCTTCGGGTTTCAATTGACCGTCCAACTGCGCCGGGCCGCCGGCGATCACGTTGATGACCGTAACGTAGTCGTTCGTGAGCTGCAGCGAAGCGCCGATGCCGTCGTAAGACAGGCTCATCTGGATGCGGTATTCCTCGCTGTCTCGCGGTGACATGTAACTTGAATGCGGGTCCATGGTATGCGCCATGGCGTTCATGAAGGTTGCGAAGACGTCATCGGCAGTCAGCTGAACGATCCGAGTCAGGACGCGTTCATAGCGCTCCTGCAATATCTCGGCCGTTTCCTCCCAGGTCTTACCGGTAAGGACAAGACTTAGGCCGGCGTTCTTAATATGTCTTCGCCAGACATCCTGGATCTCCTCGTCCGTGCTCGGCCAGGCCATCTCGCTGCGGTCGAAACGAAATGATTCGTCGATCGTAAAATCCGGCTCCTGTTCCAGCAGTGTCAGCGCATAGGCGATTCGCTCCTCGGTTCGGGCGCGAAAGACGTTGAATATCTCGAATACAGGTTCAAGTTCTCCATCTCGTGCTCGATCGTCAAGCTCGTACCGGTAGCGGCCGAAGGAGGAAATATCACTGCTGAGGAAATACAGGCGATTGCCATCGAGCGTATCGAGATAACGATCGAGAATCGCTGAGGAGAGGGAATTGTCTATACGGGGCCGCGAGTAATGCAGATTCTCGATAAGACGGGTTACTTGCTGGCTGATATCCGAATGCTTCTCGTCCATCGCGAGATCTGCCGTCGGCGCCGTCGTTGCGGTACCCGCAACGCGAAGCGTCAGAAACAGGGCAACTCCAACCCACCATCGCATTGTCTGCCTCACGCTATCTCCTCATGCTTCCCTGGACTGCTACCCACGCTAGCGCCGAAATTCGGCCGGTCTTCACCAATTGGAAGGATAACACGGCGGATTTCCAAACACAGTTACGACATTCTCAGTTTGACCACGCTGATATCGTTCAGTTTCCTGGTTTCTTGGGTTATAGGCGTGGCCGATTGGACCGCGATCTACCGCGGTGCTGTAGCGGGAGTCAATTATTCTTCCGGCCGCCTGCATTCGACCAGACGTTGGGTCGATTGAATGTCCCGGTATCGTACGGGTTGCTACTGACCTTGCGGGGGTTCTCCCGGTTCAACTCGGAGTCTTGCAGGCTTAACTCCGGTTTCGTGACTTCGGTAAATTTGTTGACCTTCGCGGCGTGCGGGTCCTCGGCTGCCTGAGGCGGTGCGTCGGCTATGATGGAGGCGGCTGAAGTCCGGGGCACGTTCGCCGCCGCTCCATTCCCTCCGGCTTCGAAGAGGCAGGGTGTGAGTCCCATCCCAGGAGGCGTTGGAGGAATTTAAGCATGTTGTCTCACCCGTTGCTGCTGCCGAGGCGCCAATCCTATTCTCCGAGATTATACCATCGATGTTCACTACAACTTATTGATTTATATCTGAAAGTGTGACGTTGCTCACATCCGGCCGCCACCTCCAAAAGACGAAGCCAAGTCGTAGCAGCTGGATAATCAGATAGGGGCTCGTGATCAGGATCCACGCCATTACGCTACCGGCAGCCAGATCGGACCAGATGTGCCAGACGAAATCGGATAACCCGCTCTCAGGGTAATACTCGCCCACGACTCGAATGCCGACCCAATACACCAAAACTGGCAGTGCCGCCAGGCCAAAGCTCAGCAGAGCGGCAGCAACAAGCAGTTCCTTTCGCAGTCGAAATTTCGCGCGCGTCATCTTCGCAATCGATTGAATTCTACCGCTACTTGGGCGCTGTTAGCCAAGCTCCGGCTCGGGCCCATAACCGAACGGTGTGGTCAGGAAATACCTGAGTTGGTCGGTGAGTCCCCGGCAAGCTGCGGCTCGGGGCCGAGCTATCAGCGGGATCGGAATTATGATGGCGGGCATGACCGATCGGCCCAGGAAGTCCGCGTAGATCGTTCCGGTCGAGTTCATTTCCTGTAGATCCCACACCGTTGCGTCGTAGCGGGCATCATCTTCCCACCAGGCGAGACCCATACACCCCGCACCACCGACGCCGGCAGCACAGGTGATGCCACCGCCGCTGGCCGTTCGGTCGGTAGAACCATCGAGCCACACGACGAAGCGGACGCCGGTGGCCTCGACTTCAGCCAGGACTCCCGGTCTGTCCAGTAGCTCGGCCAATTCGGTGGTGGTCAAGGGCGCCAGCGACGGCTCAAACCAGGGATACAGTTTATCTTCGAACTCGGTGCTGGAGTGAACGAGCAGGCCGTCGCGGCCATCGGCTAGGCTATCGCTGATGCAGTCGATGAAATCGGGTTCGGTCTCATGCGTCGCGTGGTGCTTACGGGCCAGGATGACGATCTGCTCGCCGTCGTTGATGACACTGCTGGTCTGCTTGTACGGTTCTATTCGCGCGGTCACGCCGCAGGCGCTTACGATAGTCGCGACTACCAGCCCGACGCAGACTCTCTTCAAGTGCACGACGTTAATTCGTGATTGGACTAACTGCCGACAACGCAGTGTCATCTCCGTCTCTCCTGGAGCCAATACTCGACCTGCGGTTGCTTAGCGAATCTCGTCGAGATCGCCGCGCCGACTTCGCGCATGGCGACGACAGTCGCTCTGTTGAGCGCTTCTTCTTTGTTACCGAGCTCTGCCTTGCCATAGCCGCTCACAGGCCATTCGGTGATCAGCGTACCGCCGGGCTCGTAGAGTCTCAGTCGGTATTGCATCCAGACCTCCACGAACTCGTCCCTTCCGGTGATGGGGACCTCGAATTCGAATTTCTCAAGCTCGGAATGAATGACGCCGTCCAGGCGATACAGATCCGTCGAAGTGAGTGGCAGGACGTCCACCGAACGTGTCTCCAGGAACATCCCCTCAAACAGCCCACGGAGCATGAGTTCGTTGGCACTCCCCAGGTGAATCGTCCACGTTGCTTGCCGCGGAATCTTTTCGAAAATCTCATACTCAGTCAGCTCTTCATCGAAGATCAGGCCGACTCGTACGGGAAGCTCCTCGACGAGGGGCGGCGGAAACTCGGCTTCGACCGTTACGACGGACGCGCAGCCGACCACCGAGGTACTCGCGAGCACCCCGAACAGGCATCTGAGAACGGTGGCGTGGCGGCTGATCCGCATGCTCTCCATTGTACGACTTGAATTACAAATTAGTAGGCTGATTCCGCCCGCTAACCCTATTTATCCAGCGGTAACATTATGACCAATTCTTAGGTGAAAGATTCCGTAACACCAGTGATTCCGGGTCTTTGCCGTCTGCGCCAACGGCCGCAGGCCGGTGCCCGTTGGGGCGCGGCCTGGTACTTGACGGACAGCAGGCGCGAAGAGTTCGATCCGGCCTGGTATATCCAGCCAATCTTGCTCAGGGTCGTGGGCGCGTCTAGACTTTTGGGCTACCGGATTCGCAGGGGAAGAACAAAACGATGACTGTGTCCAGGCGGGCCGCCGCTTCTGATCTTAGAGAACAGGCTGCGCTGATCGGGCGACTAGCGACGGCCTTCGCCAAACGTTTTTTGCACGGAGATTCTCGTGCGTCGCCCAATGGCGGGGAACCCAATCGCCTCTTCGTAGTTCACATCTGTCGCGTTGTCGATGGCGAAATTCAATCGAATCGAGTCTGCGATCTCCCAGTTCAAGGCGAAGTCGAGCCGAGAATAGCTGGGTAACGCCAGCTCCCCCGTCGGGATTGATGAATCGAATCGCTCGCCGATGTATTGCCAGCCGGCGTGCGCCGTAAGAGCCGCGGCGATCGTCCAGTAGAGCCCGATGCCGCCCCGTAGTTCCGGTCGTTGCCTCAGCGTCGCGGCGCTGTCGAGTACGTCGATGTCGGTATAGGTCAGATGGGTAACGAGAGACAATCGCTCGGTCGGTTGGTATTCGCCGCCGAGCTCGATACCGTCCGTATTCACACGGCTTCGATTGACGGTAGTGAACGTGTCGAAGTCGAAGTCGATCAAGTCTTCGAAGCGTTGCCAGAACGCCGTGATCTGCCAGCGCAGGGTGTTATCCGGCGCTTGCAGATCGACGCCCAACTCCCAGCTCGTGACGAGTTCCGGGCGTAAATCAGGATTGCCGACGAGCGGATCGGCCAGCGCGAACAGGCTAGGAAGTTTGAACGCGTTGCCCAATCCTAGGCGGACGCGGATTCGGTCACTGGCGAAACTGTGCCCCACGGTGAGTTTGCCCGTCGTTTGCCTCCCGGCGGCGTTCGTCTCATCGGTCCGGACCCCGGCGACGAGATCGAAGCCGCTGTCGGCGCCAAACGCCAGCTCGGCATAGGCGCTCACGTCGTCGCGCGATAGCGAGTAACCGGTCGGCAGAACGAAATCCGGCGAGAATGCAATCTGGCCCGTGCTGTCGCCAGTTTCGTCTTGATAACCGAGACCGAAGGCCGCGTCGATTCGGCTCGTCAGCTCCGACCGGACGAACACGTTGAGCGCAACGCGCGAAAAGTCGTTGTCACTTCGGTTCGCCGGGATGCCAGGCCCGATGCCAGAGGCAACGCCGGGCGAGGTCACTTGCTCTCGATGATCGTAGGCCGTCGCCGCGAAGTGAAGGTCTGTTGTCGGCGACAGGCGGGATGTCACCGCCACGCTTAACGCATTGTCCGCAGACTCGCGGCTGGCCTTATCCCTGATAACGGCGAGTTCTGGCCCGCCGCTGCTGTCGGGGAAGCCGCTCGAGTCAGCATTCGCATGGCGGGCATAGATCGAGACGCTCGTGCGGCTGTCCTGCGCGAGATCCGCTTTGACTGTGATCGAATCGCTCTCGAAGCGATCGGGCGAGTTGGCGTCCCCTTCCTCGATGATGCCGACGCCGACACTGAACCGGCTCGATTCCGCGGCGGGACCGCTGAAACGTAAGCTGCCGCGTCGGTAGTCGCCGCCACCGACCTCAGCATCGACCGACCCCGTAAAGGCGCCGCTGCCACCGCGCGTAATCACGTTGATTGCGCCGCTCAGGGCATCTGAACCGTACACGGAGGAGGAGGGGCCGCGCAGTATCTCGATTCGCTCGATGTCATCGAGGTTTAAGGTCGAGAAATCGAAAGAACCGCCACGCGTATTCGTTGGGTCGTTAACTTGGACTCCGTCGATCAGTACCGCGGTGAAGTTCGCTTCGCCGCCGCGGAGGAAGATCTCGCCGACGTTACCGCGGCCGCCGGGAAGATTGACGTGCACGCCCGGGATATCGGACAGCAGGTCTAGCACGTTACTGTCATTGCGCGCCTCGATGGTGTCAGTATCCAGCACCGTAGACGCAAGCAGCGAGTTCGATCTATCCGGAATGCGTGTGCCGGTAACGACCAGTGTTTCCAGCGCAGCGGAATCCTCTTGGGCGCTGGCAGCGAATGGAGAGCAACTCGCCAGCATTAGAGCCATTACCGCCACCCGCAGTCCTGCGTCGGACCACTCGCTCTCGGTCATTGTCACGACGACTTCTTCGCTTTCCGAAGGGGGGGACTCATTGTAGCCGTATTGCCCGGTCGGGATTGCGGGTGCTAGATTGGCTCGATGAGCAACGGTAACTATCCAGCGTCCGCCTAGAGCCGATGGGGAAAAGGACGCAGCTTTCCGCACCGAAGCCGTGACCAGAGCGTTCGCGAGGGCGGCAGAAGCCCATCGCAGTGGTAATCGAACGACAGCGAAACAGCCTCTACCGCAAGGTTCTCAAGTTACAGCCGCAGCACCTGAAGGCCCTGAGGCTCTCGGCGCTGCTCGCGCACGAATTCGGCGATATCGAAGAAGCCGAGCGTTTTCTCAATGCGGCAGTGCGTCACTCGCCTGAGGGCGATCTCTCGCGCCTTACGCTCGATTCAGCCCTGCTCATCCCCGATCGGTTGCCTAGTTCTTATCGAACGTCGGGTCGACGGTTCCCGAATGACAGCCTAATGCCCACGGATCTCACAAACAAGAGCCAGGACTGATGTTACTCAGACGCAAAGCAAAGCAAAGCAAAGCAAAGCAAAGCAAAGCAAAGATGTCTACCGCATTTGCTGCAGAACAGGGCTCACGAGTTGTATAGCAAGAATGCCTTTCTATAAGTTCGTAATAGGAGCCACCCCTGGCTCTAGATGCTAGCTGCACTCGGTTGGAGCTAACTGGTGTGCGTCAATATTGCGCCACTTCGTATTCGCTCGCGAACATTCTCCTGCGTCAGCTTAACAGACATTGGTTAGCCGTTAACCGCGGCTGCTTACGTCCGCTTTGGGTCGTTTCGAGACCTTAGCTTCAGTCGCGAAATATATCATCCTAAGGTCCGCTTTCGAGCGCAAACTTTCCGTTAAGGAGCGTTAATTTTCAGCTTCTAGCTTAACGTCCGGTTTGGAGCGCATAGCCGACATTCGATTTCGTGCCGTTAACGGCTTCCTTAACGGAGACAGCCGGCCACAAGTAGCCATAACCCTGCGCGACCTCGTGGCACCAACAGCGCAATGCCATAGCAACACTAACGCGACATCAGTGCCTGATGAAATTAGCGGAAATTATCGTGACCTGAGTCGGGCATTCGATCTATTTTCCGCCGAGCGCCGATAGCTCCCGCAACCGCGTACACAACATCTGCGACCAGGTATGCACTAGCTGGTTAGTGTGCGACCAGATCTCAAAGGCATCGAGAGGTCCAATACCACGATTCCGGTCAATGGCGCGCGCCAAAATGTCATTGCTCATGGAATCCCGGAGTTCGATCACCACTGTCGCCTCCCAAGCCCACCTGATTGTACCGACAGAACTACCTGGACTAATTGGGGGAACGGCGGAGATGACATCGACAAGAAATCCCTGAACCATGAGTACGTCGCGTCCTACTCCATCCTGGATTTCGTACAGATCTACCTCCGTAAGCGCTTCGTAGAACGTTTCGTTAAAGAGTGCGCGGAGCCGTGCTCTATTTTCATCTTTGACGGGAAATTCCATGTCGCTATCGCCGCGACGAGCCCTGTACGGCCGGTCGGGAACGTCGCGAAAATAGACGCCGGTCGGCATGAACAAAATCTTCTTGTAGCGCGCGAGGTCCAGAGGGAAACGCTGCACCCAAGCAGCCTCCATAAGCGATCGATCGACCCGAAGAAGACCATCTTCACTGGTTTCGGTATCCGGTCCCGTTGCAAGAAGGGGCTGCGCGCTGCTTCCACCCGCATACCAGAACAGCACCAGGGCAGTTACGGCAGGCAGGACTTTCAGATGTATTCTGCGTCTCATCACTTCTCCCCCGAGATATGCGAACTCATGAATATTAACCTGCCGCAGACCGCTGCTTACAGCCGCCTCCATAAAGTCCTTGGACCACTTGTAGTACAGACCTTGGGCAATGCCTTCTCGCCGACACAGCTCGGCGATGCTGTCTTCGCCGCGCAAGCCGTCCAGCACAATACGGATCCTCTCCTCCGCACTGTATTGCTTACGCGTCTTACGTTTGATGTCCTGAATGATGTGCTCTGACGACGATTGCCGTCCTGCTGGTTTCTGTCTCATCTCAACTCCTCTGGTTAGGATGAACAAAAACACTCTCTTAAACCAGATCTATATCTGTCCCATAGGCGCTGACGTCATACACATCACGCTGAGACTCGCCCGGGCGCTGGCTTTGGTCGATATCCGCCTGCTCGACCACCTCGTCGTAAGCCGCAACGGCCATGTCTCACTGGCCGAACGGGGCTGGATCTAGCTCCTGGCAGAAGGTATAGTGCGCGGCCTTCTACCTCCAAGGCGTCGCCTGCCAAAATGTCCAGAGTTTGCCAAGTTACCGGGAAGCGCCCGATGTCGGGGAACAATGTTTCCCACGCCCTGAACAGGACACGTCGACGGTTCCTGCCCAACCTCCACACCCAGCGTTTCTGGCTGGAAAACGAGAAGCGCTTCGTTAAGCTCAAAGTCTCTCGGAAGGGCCTGCGCATTATCGATAAGCTCGGCATCGAGCAGGTCGTTAAAAATCTCCGCGAGCGCGGTGAAAAGATTTAGCGAGGAGACTCCAAGATGAGAGAGAAAATCAGACTCATGTCCACGGCAGGAACGGGGCACTACTACACGACGACCAAAAACCGGCGACTTCATCCCGAGAAATTGGAAACGAAGAAGTACGATCCGCGCGTCCGCAAGCACGTCGTCTATAAAGAGACGAAAATTAAGTAAGTAATCCGCCGTACGGCGACTCAGGCTCAGGCTGAAGTCGGCTCCGGCAGCGCGTCGAACGACTTCAGGTAGGCCGCGAACTCCTGCAATACCTGAATACCGCTGGCTTCCGCTCTCGCACACCATTCCTTCAGATCGCCGAGCAGGCGCTCGTTGCTGGTGTGTGCCCCATCCCACAACGCTTTAAGATCCGACTGAAAATCCAGTACGGTCTTCAATCCAGGATGCCGCTTTATCAGTTCCGCGAGCCGCTCTTGCGATGCTAGATCCAAAAAACCGGGCTGCCAGTTAAACAGCCACCTGGTACGACGAAGTAAGCGACCAGCATTGTCGCCGAATTGCTCCAGCTCAGACTTCAGTACGGGCAATGTCACGCTGTTGGTGTAGTGCCTAAGCACATGCATTCGATTCACGATGATGGCACGCAGTTCGTCAACATCGGGGACGCGCGGCGTATCGATTAACTCGGGCTCCGGGGCAACTCGTCTAATCTTCGCAAGGCCGATGGCAGCGAAAGCCTTCAGATGCAGCCACCCCAGATCGACCTCCCAGCGTCGTTGCGAAAACTTCGCGGAACTCGGGAACGCGTGATGATTGTTATGCAGCTCCTCGCCCGCAACGAAGAGCGCAAGAGGCCAGAGATTAGTCGAGGCATCGTCCGTGTCGAAATTTCTATAGCCCTTGGCATGACCCAGTCCGTTGATAACGCCGGCTGCCAGCAACGGCATGGTCGTAAGCTGAATCGCGAGCAGGATAATTCCCGGAACACCGAACATCACGAGGTCGGTAACGGCTAACAAGACGATTCCGTAATTCGGCCAGCGACCGTACACGTGTCGCTCAAGCCAATCCGTCGGAGTCCCTCTGCCGTATTTCTCCAGAGTCTCGAGCTTAGCTGCCTCCTCTCGATAAAACTCGGCGCCCTTCAGGATAATGTTCTTAAGGCCGAAAAGCCGGGGACTGTGCGGGTCGCCCTCTCGCTCGCAGCAAGCGTGATGCTTCCGGTGTACAGCGACCCATTCCCTGGTACTCGCGCCGGTATTAACCCATAACCAGAAGCGGAAAAAATGGCGTAGCGCCGGATGCAAATCGACGGATCGATGAGCCTGATCGCGGTGGTAGTAGAGGGTGATCCCGATCAGCGTTACGTGCATGAACAGGAGTGAGGTAAGCGCATAACCCCAGAAGCTTAGCTCAGCCAAGCCATAAAAATTTTCAAAGAGGAATTGCAATGTGAGACTCCACTTGCGCCCACGAGCCCAGTTCACTATAGCTGAAGGCTCAGACTACTCCAAGGCAGCGTCTTGAGCTGCGCGTGATTCACGCAAGGGTATCGCTGGCAGGGCAGGTCACGGCCGCGTAAGCTCGACCGATGCCTGAACTTCCGGAGGTGGAGACAACTCGGCGCGGATTGGAGCCACTACTGGTCGGCCAGACGATCGCGGGCGTAGACGTCCGTCAGCCGAGTTTACGTTGGCCCGTCGATGTCGCGCTGGCGTCACAGATTCGAGACCAACGTATTCGCTCAGTTGGCAGGCGAGGAAAATACCTCCTCGTGACAGTCGACAACGGAACCTTGCTCATTCACCTTGGCATGTCCGGCAACCTGCGTTTTCTGAGTGAGGCCGTTACACCTTCCCCGCACGATCATGTGGATATTATTCTCGCCTCTGGATCGCAATTGCGCTTCAACGATCCGCGACGCTTTGGAAGCTTGCACTTCACGACAAATACCTCAGAGCATTGGCTACTCAGAGATCTCGGCCCTGAGCCACTTGGCAATCAATTCGACGCGGACTACCTGTGGTCGATTTCGCGGCGACGACGTGTCGCAATAAAGCAGCACCTGATGAACGGCCGCATCGTCGTCGGCGTGGGAAATATCTACGCCAGCGAGGCGCTGTTTCGTGCAGGTATTCATCCACAACGAGCCGCCGGCCGCATCGCCAGAAAGAGTTTCGGCCCATTGGTCGAAGCAGTCCGGGCCGTTTTGAGTGAGGCGATTGAGGCGGGCGGTACGACCCTTAGAGATTTTGTCGGCGGCGACGGTCGGCCCGGTTACTTCAAACAGGACCTACGGGTTTACGACCGCGAGGGACAGCCCTGTCTGATGTGCGCGTCGAATATTAAACGCTGCGTTGTGGGTCAGCGTGCTAGCTACTACTGCCCGCAGTGCCAGCACTAATCTTAAGGTACGTAGAACCTCGGCTCACCGATACCCCGCGGATCCGAAGCCGCATCAACGTGGCCCGTGTCGAAGTTCCAGATCACGACATGCATGTTGCCGAAGTCTCCGCGTACCCCGACTAGCGAATGACCGAGCGCCTCCAATCCGGCGATTTCCTCCGCCGTAAGCGCATCGCTCTCATAACCGATCTGGTCCGGGAAATACTGGTGATGAATACGCGGCAACGAAACCATCGCCTCTGCGTCGGCACCATCCACCCATTCGAGGCTCGCCAACAAAACCATCGTGATAATTCGGCTGCCCCCCGGCGTGCCAAGTACGCTGAGACTGTTCTCGTCGATAAGCATTGTGGGCGTCATGCTCGACAGCATCCGCTTCCCCGGCGCGATCGCGTTAGCCTCGGCGCCCAGAAGCTGGTAGCCATTGGCGACACCGGGTTTCATCGAGAAATCGTCCATCTCATTATTCAGCAGGACACCGGTACCGGCCGGCATAAAGCCACCGCCATAACCGAAGTTGATGGACTGCGTCGCGGCGACGGCATTGCCCTCGACATCGATAACCGAAAAGTGGCTCGTTTGATCCCCGCCGGCAGGTCCCGTGGCACGAATGCCTGGAAGGGAGTCGCTCGGTGTCGCCTGATCGATCCGCATGGTCATGCGTTGGCCTGCCGCGTAGAAAGGATGCAGCAGGCGTTCCAACGGTACATCGACGAAGTCAGTGTCGCCTAAGTACTGAGCCCGGTCTCGATACGCTCGACGCATCGCTTCCACAAGTAGATGCGCGCGAGTCACGGTGTCGGCCTGGCCGAGGTCGTAACCGGACAGTATGTTCAACATGTTAATGAGCACAACACCGCCCGATGACGGCGGTGGCGACGAGATGACCGTAGCGCCGCGATAGCTCCCGACCAAGGGCTCCCGCTCTATCACCCGGTAGCTCGCGAGATCGTCGACGGTCCAGATACCGCCGCCGGCTCGGGCCCCATCGACGAGCATCTTCGCAACGGCACCCCGGTAGAATCCGTCGAAACCATCTGCTGCCAGGGCCGTGAGTGTTGCAGCCAGATCTTCCTGGCGCAGCGTCTCGCCCTCCGCGAGCGGTTCTCCGCCCGGTAGAAACACCGCCTGTGCGGCTGCGTTCATGGACCGGCCACGACGAGCCAGGCCTCGGGACATCGAAGCGTCGACCCGGTACCCGCCACGCGCATACCGAATCGCCGGCTGCAGCGATTCCTCCAGCGACAGGCGGCCATAGTGCTCGGCAAGGTAAACCAGCGCAGCCGGCAGGCCGGGAATTCCAGCAGCCAGTGGCCCATCTCGCGAGGCGCGTGTGATCGGGTCGCCGTTCGCGTCCAGGTACATATCGGCTTCAGCTGCGGACGGCGCGACCTCGCGGCCATCGATCATGACCTTCATGCCGTCGGTTTCCCGATGCAGTAGAAAGAATCCG
>CAUZMW010000032.1:0-25770 GCA_963581225.1 Gammaproteobacteria bacterium | reverse complement strand
CTACGGCGCATAAGTTACTATTTTCACTACTGCGCAATCTCTTATCGGAGAGACAACCGCGACGTTTCCCACGTTATAGAACATGGATCGCTTAAGTTGACAATCCCCTTTGAACCACACGGAAGAGCCGTTAAAGTTCCGCCGATTCCAATAGACGACTGCCATTGCAGGGCAGGGGTTGTACCTAATCAATCAGTAAGTTGCCTGAAATGTGCGGGAGTTTTGCGGGGGCAACTCGGCGGCGATGCCTGTCTATAGGAGACAGTGCTTTAGCTTGTGCGATTCTGCCGAGGTGTCGAGGTGTCGAGATTGCGTACTGGCGCGATCCAGCTCAGCGAATCGGCGATCGATACGGTCCTCGAGTCCACCGTGGAGGTCTGGTCTGCGCTGACATCGGAGCGGCGTGTCGAGGTGCTACGACACTGGAAGAGGGGGGGCTAGCCATGAACTTGTCTGAGTAGTTACTAGCCAACGGCGGGGATCTGCAGATCGCTCTATTTTTCGGCCTATTTGCGCTCCTCGCCGGTGCCGAGCGGATTGTGCCCCGGGGTCCCGGCCACCCGAAGCGTCGTGCCAGATGCCAGCCAACATTGGGCTGACTGCGCTCAATCTGGTGCTCTTAGGGGCACTGCCGCTTTCATTTATCTCCGCCGCGCAGTGGGCTTCGATCGAAGGGTGGGGTCTGCTGAATCTAATCGCACTTTCCCTCCCGTTGGCGGTGGAGGCACTGTACAATAAACTTGGAATTCCGTTCATTGATACCACCCATTTCTCGATCGAAGAGATCGCGAGCACGATATTGAACGAGACGAGCGTCGAACGAAGACCGGGTTCGCGAGGTATATCGAGTTTCGTTTCAGATGCACGGCGCCAGCCGATGGCCTCAAGTCGTACCGCGACGCTCGAGTTAGAGCCGTCTAACTGACGAATGGACCGACAACCGCACACCGCCTCCGGTTTTCTTCAAGGCACTAAGGCCCCAACGGGAAGATAGAAATGAGCCAGATAGAAGATTTGATCAAACAGTTGTCAAACGCAATGGGCGCCTCCAACGGGTCCGGCGGTCGCGGCGGCAATACAAGCCGTCCCATCGGTTTCGGAGCGGGGCGACTCGCCATCATCATCGGTGTCGCTTTTCTGGGTTGGACCGCGTTCAGCTCCTTTTACACGGTGCAGCCGGAGGAGAGAGCCGTTGTCAAGCGCTTCGGCCGCGTCATCGGTATTACTGATCCGGGTCTGCATTTCAAGCTGCCTCTTGGGCTCGACAGGGTTCAGCTCGTGGCCACGGAACGCGTGCTGAAGCAGGAATTCGGGTTCCGCACCGAGGACAGCTCTGCGCTCGAGCGCACGCGTTTCGTCGATCAGGATTTCCCGAACGAGTCGCTGATGCTGACCGGCGATTTAAACATCATCCAAGTCGAGTGGGTCGTGCAGTATCGAATCAGCGATCCGATTCGGTATTTGTACGGCATGCGGGATCCGACCGGGACGCTGCGCGATTTGTCTGAGTCGGTGATGCGCCGCGTAGTCGGTAACCGCATCGGGAGCGAGGTGCTGACCATAGGCCGGGTCGAGATTGCCAATACTGCGCGCGACGAAATCCAAGCCGCAATGGATAAGTACGACAACGGCATCAGGATTATTACCGTGGAGTTGCAGGACGTGGTTCCGCCGCCCCGCGTTCAGCCAGCCTTCAACGAGGTCAATGAGGCGCGCCAGGAACTCGAGCGCATGATCAACGAGGCTACGAGGCAGGCCAATCAGGCAATCCCCAGAGCGCAAGGCACCGCGAACCGAATCATCTCCGAAGCCGAAGGCTACGCGACCGAACGCGTCAACCGTTCACTGGGCGAAACCGCGCGTTTCACCGCTGTGTTGTTGGAGTACCGCAATGTGCCGGAGGTCACGCGCTCGCGCCTGTATCTGGAAACCTTGACTGAGGCGCTGCCGAGGATCGGCTCCATATTGGTCGTACAAGACGACCAGATTCCGCCGCTGCCATTGCTCAATCTACCCAGTGCTCAGCTTCGCACGCAAAACTTGGAGGCCAGCCAATGACAAAGCTAACGATTCCAGCAGTCGCGCTGCTTGCGGTATTGTTTGTCACGTTCAATGCTGCGTTCATTATCGATCAGGCGGAGCAAGGTATTCTTGTGCAGTTCGGTGAACCGATAGGCGATGTGATCACGGAGCCCGGTTTGCATTGGCGCGTGCCGTTCGTTCAGGACGTAAGACGTTTCGACAAACGTTTGCTGGCCTGGGACGGCGATGTCAGTCAAATTCCGACCCTCGGGCGCGAGTTCATCGTCGTGGATACCACGGCGCGCTGGCGCATCTCCGATCCGCTGCAGTTTCTCCGTTCGGTGCGCGACGAGACCGGCGCCCGGACACGCCTCGACGACATCCTCGATTCGGTGAGCAGAGATGTCGTCTCCAGTACCGAACTCGAGGAGATCGTTCGCTCGGTCGACTGGCAGGTCAACGTGGAGGAACTCGACGAGGAAGAGCTCGCTGCGCTTGATGAATCTGATTTGGAGCGACCAAGCAAGGGGCGCGGACAACTCGAGCAAGAAATGCTTGCCTCAGCATCGCAGCTGATGCCCGGGCTCGGCATCGAATTGGTGGACGTGCGGATCAAGCGGATCAACTATATCGATTCGGTCCGTGAGCAGGTCGAGAGCCGGATGATTTCCGAAAGACAGAGTATCGCTGCTCGCTTCCGCTCCGAGGGGCAAGGCCGCAGCGAGGAGATTCTCGGCGAGATGGAGCGCGAGCTGCGCCGGATTACCTCCGAAGCCGAACGCAGAGCCCAGGAGATTATCGGCGAGGCCGACGCCGAGGCCACTCGAATCTACGGCAACGCGTACGGTGCGGATCCGGAGTTTTATACCTTTTCTAAGACCTTGGAAAGTTATCGCGCACTCGGCGACAACACAACGTTGATGATAAAAGCGAATTCGGACTTTTTCCGTTATTTGGAGTCGACGACGCAGCCTTGATGGTTGGTAGCTTGACGGCAATATCAGCCGCGCTGCGGATGCTCGCCCGCTTCCGTGCTTTGCGCTTAAACTTCGGGCTATAGCGTCTATATCTGCTGAATTGCACCGCGATATGGGCCAGCATTTGCATTCAAGATTGACCCTGCTGATCGTCGAGTGATGCGCGCCTGTTATGGTCAGTAGTGACTTAAAGGCGGGTCACCGTTCGAGGCGTTGGCGGCAGCCCTGGAGCTTAACTACTATTCGGCCTGGAATAGTAGCAATCTACTTGGCGAGCAGTTGTCGGAGCGATGGGTGAGAGCGGCCGCATCAGAGTTCTACACATATCCGGGTTTAATGGCGTTCTGGAGACGGGAGTCGGAGCGGCAGCTCCGTACCGATCCCGGAGCAACTAAGGACCCGTGGCTAATTAGCGTGAACGCCGAGATAGATCGTCTTATAGAGGAAGGCGGATGATCGTTTATGGCCGATTCGGCCGAATTACTGAGTAGAATTGGACGCGAATTGAAGGCCCAAGACCTTCCCGAAACGGGCCGCTGAGAAAATAGCTAGGTTTAACGTTGGTTAACGGGGACTTCTTGCTCCATTGCGACCGTAGAAATGTTAGATTTCAGGTTGGACCGAAAAGGGCCGAATCGACCCAACCCGGTCGTTCGCCGATCAGCTACTCGCATAGAATAAAGACCAACCGAGAGGAGCAAGTGGTGGGCGCTCGAATGAGGTTGCGGTTGATCTCGCGAAGCTTCCCTCGAGCTATGGGGCGCTCTGGAATCATCCTCGGCTTGGTCATCGGCTCAATAGTCTCTCTTGAAGGCGTCGCGCAGGAAATTGACGACGCCGCAGCATTGCTTCGTGCTGCCGCAGAACAGGGAGATGCGTCTGCGCAGTACAACCTAGGACTTATGTACCTCGAAGGCCAAGGCGTCAAGCAGGATAATGTAGAAGCATACGCTTGGATACGCACTGCTGCAGCTCAAGGGAGAAGTGGCACACTAGAAATTCGCCAAGCACTGCTGAGAGAAATGACGACCTCTCAGGAAGATAGGGCAATAGAGCTTGCGCGAGAGTATCGGGAGAAATACGTTACGCGCTGACTACTGCGTATGATTGCTCTAGCCGATATCAGACGTTCGGCCCCAGTGCAGGCGGCACCTCGAAATAGACCCACGCCGAGGCGTTCCAAGATACAATAGCAGCTGTTATCCCCACCGCTTCTAACGAGTCCCCGGGCGTGGTGCCCATGTCTGCTTGAGCAGAGACCAACCCTTAGGAGAAATTATGGGTAGGAAACTTTACGTAGGAAATTTTCCGTATTCGGCAACCGAGAGTGCTCTTTCGGATAAATTTGCGGCATGCGGGACCGTCGAATCATGTAAACTGATTACCGATCGTGACAGGGGCCAAAGCAAGGGTTTTGGCTTCATTGAAATGGCGACTGATTTTGAAGCCCACGCGGCAATCGACAAGCTTAACGGCACCGACTATGACGGCCGACCGATGAAGGTCAATGAGGCCAGACCTCAGGAGAAGAGATCCGGCGGTGGCGGAGGTCGTGGTGGGTACGGTGGCGGAAATCGCTGGCAAACCATTTTCACCAATAGCAACGATGCACCGGCATCGTGTGCTGGCGGGTCTGGTCACCTACACGTGAACATGCATGCTTTATGAATCCCCAGCATTGGGGCATCCCTATGAGATCGTATCGATCCGGCAAGCAGAGCCTCCACCGGGAACGGAAGGTTCCGTTTGGCATCGCTATGAAATCGCCCAAGGCACCAACACCATAAACGGCTGTCGACAAGGGAATCTCAGGGCTGTGACGGAGGCAGTGGAGGAGATTGTCACGCAACTGAACGAGCGTCGACTACACAGACGCGGCCGTGTCGGCCTGGTGATAACGCCGAAGAAGAAAACCCACACCTGACACTCTGCGACGGGGGGGCGAACGGCCGCTTGCAGAAAGCAGTCATTCAGAATGTACGTGTTGGGATCGTGCTGACTGTTTGCTCCTCTAATCGGGCATTGGTGTCAAGCTCCAGTTGTTATGGCATTCTTAAGTTGGTGTCTCTGAGTGGGTCACGCTCCTCTCCGCAGTCGACACTGATGGTAAGTCGGGTCGCTGCACGCATTAGTCGGACGGTTTGGAGAGCCAGGCTTTTGGACGTGCTTTAAGCACAGCAGACATTTTCGGCTTCATCCAGGCCACGTCCACACAGGGACACCCCGCTGAGGTTGGGGTCATGCTGTGCTGCCCTCCGAACTCCAATGGAATGAGGTTTCATCGATCCACATGCGGTGGAGGATAACGGCGAGCAGTTTTTCCACAGGCTTATCCACCGATTCTGTGGATAACGTGGGATTCCCTTACAAAATGAATTGTTAATGCGAGTCTCTTGCTCGGATCGCACTCGGGTGTTCGCCAGATATGGGGGTTTGATCGGAACCGTTCAGACGGAATCTAATTCTCGACCCGTCTCTCGTCCTTTGCTCCGTTTGCACATGTTGTGGAGGGGAAAGAGCCAATATTCTCGTACTATCGATCTATTTCCCTGGTAAACTAATGTTGGCGTCACGACTAGACTGAGCACCTACAAAGGTTAGCTGACGCAAGCCGTGCCGGGATTGATCAAGGCAGAGCGGTTCCCACATCCTAGATTGGATCAAAATGGCGTTTTGGCGGGCAGAAGGTCAGGCTGTGGAGCAAGGCGCGGGGGATCCAGATTACGCCAATGGCCCGGCCAACTTATCGGATGAGACACGATGACAAGAGAAAACCGTTACCCCAATTCCAGCAATGGGTGTCCAGACCGATGGGCGTGCTTTTAGCCGGCGGAGAACGACCAACGAATTAATGAGATTCGGCGAAGCGCGTATGAGCGCTGCGTCGATTCTAGGTGGCCACTCAGTGAGGTAGATCAAGGCATGACCGGTTCTCGTCCCATAGCCACAGCGCTCCTGTTAGCCGCTGGCACGGGAACTCGTCTTCTACCCATGACCGCGGATGCTCCGAAGTGTCTTACCGAAGTCGCCGGGCGTTCCATTCTCGCGCGAATCGTGGACAATCTGCGTGCACTGGGGATCAAGCGGCTCGTGGTGGTGATCGGCTACCGGGGCGATCGTATCCGAGACTTTCTGCACAAAAATGCCGGCACTCTCCACATCGATTACGTCTACAACCCCGACTACCGGACGACCAACAACATCTACTCTCTCTGGTTAGCCCGGCAGCAGATCCGGGAGTCATTTCTGTTAGTCGAGAGTGATTTGGTGTTCGATACTTCGTTGCTGGCGGGCATGCTTCACCCTGACAAGATCGCAATTTCGAACATCCTTCCCTGGATGAGCGGAACGACGGTGTGTCTTGACGTCGCCGGGAAGCGAGTGGCGGCTCTCCACGTCGGGCATAGAACGTGTGATGCACTCCAGTATAAGACGGTAAACCTTTACAGCCTTTCGTTGAAGACCTGGAGTTCGATCGAGAAACGGTTGAGCCGCTATATCTCGGACGGGAGACTCAACGAGTATTATGAGGCTGTATTTGCCGACATGGTTGCCGATGGCTCGCTAACTTTCGATGCTGTCCGCTTCGATTCGGATCGATGGTATGAGATCGATACCTTGGTGGACTTGAAAGAAGCGGAGAAGCTCTTTAGCGTTCCTCGGCACGTCCCCGGCCGCTCTCTGGTCGCTGTTGAACCGCTGCCCGGTCTTGCCTGAAATCGACCGGGCATCCGTCGATCGCTACTGGGCGGAAGTACCGTCCTCAATCCTCGGGCCGTACATGATGGACGGCTTTGGGTTTCCAGTGAGCGCCGGTAATTTCCGATTTCGAGCAGAATCCCGGATCGTTCGGCGGCTGACACAAGATCTGGGTTCGAAGGACGTAGCGCTTGACCTAGGTAGCGGGATCGGTCATTGGGCCGAGCAGTTCGCGCACGATTTTTCCCGCGTGGTCGCCGTCGAGAGTAGCAGCGCACTCTATCAAGCGTTGAAGGGCCGATGCGCCGGTTATCCTAACGTCCGTCCTGTACTCGGCAACGTGCTGACGTTCGAACTCGATGGAAAATATGATCTGGTCTTTCTGGGCGGCCTGCTCATGTACCTCGACGAAGATGATGTGATTGCCCTGTTACAGCGACTGGTCCCGTGTCTTGGGCCGCGTGCAATTATCCTGTGTCGCGAGTCCACAGTTCGGCGTGAGACCGTCACACGAGAGGGTGAGTATCCAGTCATCTATCGTTCCGTGTCCGTCTACAAAGATCTATTCAAACGATGCGGATTGATCGTCCAGAACGTCGAGCGAAACGAACCTTATGTGCTGCTGCAAATGGCATGTGAGCTGATCAAGAAGTGGAAAGAGTTCGTTCCCGAGCGTTTCCACGCGCTGCAGATCGTCGGCCCGTTGGTCTATGGCGCAATGCGACTGGGGAATCCCTGGATCATGCGCGTTTCCAGATCCCTCGGGATCTCGTTTCCGGTGCTGGAAAATCAGTTCTTCGTACTCGGGGCGGCCGCGCCTTGAACCGTCCGACAGGAAGACTTCAGGGAAACTTTCTCTATCGGAATCTAGCCAACGCCACATCGATACTCGGCGTGCTTCCCATGGCGTTACTGCTCCAGGATGACGGCTACCGCTATCTGATCCCGTTGATCATCTTCAACAATATTATGGATGACCTGGACGGTGTTCTGGCCGCTAAGCTTAACATCCGCAGCCGGTTCGGTTCCGATCTCGACAATGTCTGCGATGCGATTGCCCACGTTGCCCTGGCTCTGGCGGTCGGGGCACATTTCGGTGGAATGGTCCTCCTGCTCAGTACCGTTGCCGCTGGATCGATTATCCTCCGAATAGTATCCCGCCTGGACCCCGAACGGGCTACAGGGTGCGGCTCGCCGACCAATGAGCTGATGCGCCATTTAATGTTCGCTGTGCTATTGGGACAAACACTGGGGTTCGATCCCGAGCCTGTGCTAATACTGGTGTTCTTGTTGCATTCGGTGTCGATGCTGGTCCCATTTAAGATGTCCGCCCTTATACGGGCGCAGGCGAGATCGGCCACTGCGGTTGGTCTGGTGAATGCGGCGCTGGTGGCGGCATGGCTCGTGCCGGTTGTTGTACTGCCCGTCGCGGCGGCCTTTTTGGCCACGTATCTATATTCCTTCATCGCGGGGGGAGTTCAGTGGCGTTAAACCGCACCAGTATTCGCGGGCCGGGACCGAGTAGTGCTAAGGTGCTGAAAATAACGCCCAATTGACCCGGTGGCGCGGCCGTTAGCTTTTTGCCGGCGCCAGTTCTATCATGCTATGAAGAAGAATCGAGGGTTCTCGGGCACCAAATCCGACGCTGGCATGTATAGGAGGGGAATATGAGCACCTACACCGTTATTCATAGACTCGCTGCACTCTTAGCGACCGTAGCGCTGATGGCTTGGGCGACGGTTACCACCTCCCAGGAAGTGGCGATCGACAGCGACGATATCGGCGGCATCGTAGCCAGCGCTGATGGCCCTGAGGCCGGCGTTTGGGTAATCGCCGAGACCGAAGACTTTGACACTCGCTACGCCAAGATCGTCGTAACCGACGACCAGGGACGCTATGTCGTTCCCGATCTGCCGGACGCAAACTATGACGTATGGGTTCGAGGCTATGGCCTGGCCGATTCCGCCAAGGTTGCCGCTAACCCTGGCGACGCTATCGACCTGACCGCCGTCGTCGCACCGAGTGCTGCCGTCGCCGCCGAGATCTACCCCGCGATCGCGTGGTACGCGATGATGCATCTTCCGCCGGAGAGCGAGCTCGAGAATATCGACGGTGGGATGAACTTCTATCGCAACTCGATGACGAGCAACGGTTGCGTAGGCTGCCACCAGCTCGGCAATTTGGCGACCCGCACGATTCCCGAAGAGTTCGGTGAGTTCGAGAACTCCGAGCAGGCGTGGATACGCCGCATTCAATCGGGCCAGGCTGGCGGCAACATGATCAGGCCGCTGACCACGGATCTCGCCGGCGTGCCGTTCAAGTACTTCGCCAACTGGACCGATCGCATCGAGGCCGGCGAACTGCCTTCATTCATACCCGAGCGTCCCCAGGGACTCGAGCGCAATATCGTCGCGACGGTCAGAGACTGGGCAGATCCTAAATCCTACCTGCACGATCTGGCCTCGACCGACCGGCGCGACCCGACGGTCAACGGCTACGGCCCACTATTCGGCTCGCCTGAGCTGTCTACGGATAACTTTCCGATTCTCGATCCGCTGACGAACATGGCGACGACATTCAAAGCGCCGGTTCGCGACGACGATACCCCGACGACGAACTCGGCGCCGGTCGTACAGCCGTCACCTTACTGGGGCGACGAGAGAATCTGGGACAGCCAGGCGAACTCGCACAATCCGATGCTCGATCAAGACGGCCTCGTCTGGTACACGGCTCGCATTCGCGGCCCGGAGAACCCCGACTTCTGCCGGGAAGGCTCCGACCACCCGTCCGCGAAGGTGTTCCCGACGACGCGTACCGGCCGGAATCTCACGGTCCGTGACCCCGAGACCGGCGAGTACCAGTTCGTCGACACCTGTTATTCCACTCACCATCTGCAGTTCGCTTACGACGAGCAGAACACGCTATGGACCAGTGGCGGCGGTGATGTCATCGGCTGGCTCGACTCCGAGATGTTCCTCGCGACCGGCGATTCGGCCGCCTCCCAGGGCTGGACCCCGGCGATCCTCGACACCAACGGCAACGGTAAGCGGGACGCCTACGTTGAGCCCGGCGAGCCCGTCGACCCGGCGCTGGACAAGCGCATTCGACCCGCCTACTACGCGGTCATGCCGAATCCGGCGGACGACTCGATCTGGGGATCGAACCGAACCTATCCCGGCTCCGTTGTCCGTCTCGAGCCCGGCTCGAACCCAGCGGAGACTTCGATCGCTGAAGTCTATAACGTCCCGCTACCGGGCTTCGGAATTCGCGGCGCGGACATCGATAGCAAGGGCGTCGTGTGGGGATCTCTCGCCAGCGGCCACCTTAGCGCGTTCGATCGCAGCAAATGCACAGCGCCGCTGAATGGGCCCGAGGCCACCGGCGATCATTGCCCGGAGGGCTGGACGCTGTATCGCTATCCCGGCCCCGGTTTTCCGGAACTGCCCGAGTACAGTATCGAGTCTAGCTATTACAGTTGGGTCGATCAGCACAACACGGCCGGGCTCGGCGAAGACGTACCGATGTCGACAGCCAACCTCTACGACGGCGTGCATGCGCTGGTCGACGAGGAGTGGGTCACCATGCGAATTCCGTATCCGCTTGGCTTCTATAGCAAAGGATTCGATGGCCGTATCGACGATCCGGATGCCGGTTGGAAAGGCCGGGGTCTATGGGTGCCCAGCGGCGATCGCACGCCCTGGCTCAAGGAGGGCGGTACAGACACCAAGCCGCTGGTGGTGCACTTCCAGGTGCGACCGGATCCGCTTGCGAAGTAGTGAGGGCTTGATCGCCGTTTGACGACCGTGAACACCCTAAAGGTGTGCGCCGCCGTGTTCGGGATGGCGATCATCGTCATGTCGACAGCTTCCGCGCATCATAGCGCGTCGATTTTCGATCGGGAGTCGGTCGTCGCTTTTCGCGGGACGGTACGCGGTTTTAGTTGGACGAATCCGCACGTCTATATCCAGGTAGAAACTGAAGACGACGCTGGTAACCTGATCGAGTGGGAAATCGAGACCGATGCGACGCCGATTCTGACACGCAGCGGCTGGACTTCCGACTCGTTCGTCGTCGGAGACGAAGTGAGCGTTCGAGCGCATCCCGATCGGAACCTGCGCAGAAGACATGCGCTGCTGCTATCGATCGAGCGTGAAGACGGCGCGGTCTTGTCGGCGCGATCCTATTTCCTGCGCAAGACCGATGACATCGGCTCGCTCGCCAGCACAGCGGATTTTTCCGGGCTATGGGAGATGCGTTTCGAGGACTACAACACTTACTACGCACGTTGGGCTGAAGTCACATTGACCGAGAAAGGGGCTGCCGAGGCTGCCAAGTACGATGTCAGGACCGACAGCATGGCCGCGCAGTGTGTCGCCGCGCCTTTACCCTCGATCCTCGTCGCGCCTTATTTGACCGAGATGGAGTTGCGCGACGGCACGATGATCATTCGCAACGAGCGCTTCAACGCGGTGCGGACCGTCTACCTCGACGGCCGCGGGCATCCCGAGAACGGCGAGCTTTCCAATCAGGGCCATTCGATCGGCCGCTGGGACGGCGACGTGCTGGTCATCGATACCACGCTTTTTAAGGAGCATCGGGCACCGATCTCCGGACAACAAGGTAACGAGGGCGTCCCTTCCGGCGTCGGCAAACATGTCATCGAACGGCACGCGTTGAGCGAAGACGGCACACGAATAGTCATCGATTTCATTGTCGAAGATTCGGAGTATCTAGCGGAACCGTTCAGCGGCACGGTGGAATGGTATTACGCACCGCATTTCGAGATGCTGGGTTTCGGCTGCAACGCTGAGGTATCGAGGCGGTACACGCTTGAGTAGTCGTGTGAGCCGGATAATCCTGTTCGCTCTGATCGTCGCGCCAAACGCGTTCGCGCATCATGGCGACGTCATATTCGATCTGGAGTCGGTCGTGACCCTGCAGGGAACGGTAAGCCGTTACCTTTGGCGAAATCCGCACGTCTACATCTATATCGAGGCGCGCGACGAGACGGGCCAACTGGCTGAGTGGCAGCTCGAGGGAGATC
The DNA here is from genome assembly GCA_963581225.1 of Gammaproteobacteria bacterium. Taxonomy (GTDB): domain Bacteria; phylum Pseudomonadota; class Gammaproteobacteria; order Steroidobacterales; family Rariloculaceae; genus SMWC01. Next base: position 14,028 of record CAUZMW010000032.1, on the reverse strand, counting down.
CGACGCCGATCATGACGCGAAGTGGTTGGACATCGGCCAGAGTGACGCTGGGCGAGCCGGTGACCGTGCGAATGAATTCTGATAGAGATGCCAAGCGCAGACATGCGTTGCTGTTGTCGCTGAGAAAAGCGGACGGCGTGTTGCTGATGCCTCGATCCGGCGGGCGTGCCTCGACCGTTCGCGCGACCGGTCTCGCAGGTGTCTGGGATGGCCTGCGAGGATTCAACGACAGGCGCTTTATCTATGGAACGCTGACCGACAAGGGCGCCGCCGATCAGGCTGCCTACACCGAGGTCGATAACCCGGTGTCGGAGTGCACCCCGTTTCCGTTGCCGACCATTGTCGCGGCACCTTGCCTGAACGAGATAAAGATTCTCGAGGATAGAATTCTCGTCAGGAGCGAGCTGTTCAATGTCGAGCGCACGTTCTACGCTGACGGGCGGCAGCATCCTGAGAACGGAGAGCGTACCAACCAGGGGCACTCGATCGCCCGTTGGGAGGGAGAGGTCCTGGTCGTCGACACGACGCTCTACGCGGACAATCGCGCCGGTAATAGAAGCGGGATTCCGTCTGGAGCGAAGAAGCATTCTGTGGAAAGATATGAGTTGAGCGAGGATCGTACTCAGTTAATTGTTGAGTACGTAATCGACGATCCGGAGTATATGTCTGAGCCAATGACGGGTGGCATCGTCTGGGACTACGCGCCTGATCGGCAGCCGATGCCCTTCGGCTGCAATCCAGAGAACGCCAGGCTTTATGAGTTGGAGTGATCAGGTTCGGTGATTAATATGAATCGACCCGGTATTGTCTTCGCTGCCTTACTGGTATCCTGTGCCGCGCATGGGCATCATTCCATCAGCGCGTTCTACGATTACGAGACTCCCACCCAGCTCGAAGGAACGGTCACGGCGATCGACTGGGTCAATCCGCACGTACGTTTTACGCTGGAGACACTCGACGGTACCGGCGAACCCGAGCTCTGGGCGCTGGAGTCGGGCTCCGTCAATATGCTCGAGCGTCAGGGTGTTGCCCGCGGTGTTGTCGCCGTCGGAGACCGGATTACCGTCGCCGGATACGTGTCCAGGCACGGCCGCAAAGACATGATCGCCGGATACGTCACGCTGCCGAGCGGCGAGAGCGTCGTGTTGTGGTCCGGTTTATTCGGTGGGCTCGCGAGCACGGCACCTGCGAGAGATACGCAGTTACGTCTATCGGGCGATGCGGAGGCTGCGTCTGAATCGGCGCGCGGCATCTTCCGCGTCTGGACGGTCGGCGAAGTTTATAGCCGCGATACGACCGACGAGGGTGGCGAAATGGAGGTGCCTTATCTGCCGGCCGCGCTCGCCGCGAGGGAAAAATACAATCCGGTGACGGACGATACCGCCTTGCGCTGCATACCCCAGGGTATGCCCGGCATCATGGATAACCCTTTTCCGATCGAATTCCTCGAGCAGGATGGCAACGTCGTTCTGCGCACGGAAGAGTGGGATGTCGTACGCACCATTCATATGACTGCCGATGACGCCTTCAATAGTCAGCTGCCGACGCCGCACGGCTACTCCGTTGGCCATTGGGACGACGACACGCTCGTGATTACGACCATGAACATCGACTGGCCGTTCTTCGACGATATCGGAACGCCGCAAAGTGAGGACGTCGAGACTGTTGAGCGGTTTACGCTCAGCGCCGATGAGCGCCGCCTGGATTACACGCTGACGGTGACCGATCCCGGAACATTTACCGCGCCGTTCACGCTGGACGGGCACTGGAACTGGGTGCCGGGCGAGGTCATCAAGCCCTATAATTGCTCGCTCGCACTCTGACTCTCGCACATACTCTGCCGGCGCTCTCGAACAGCCCACCTCTCGGGGAGAAAACTATGTCATTACGACTTAAGCCTGAAAGACGTTTAGCCCGACTAGAACTGTCGATTTTAGTTGCCGCGATCATGATGATCGGTGGATACGCATGACTAATGAATCCCCAGCAGTAATACAGCCGTACGAGATCGTTTCTATCAAGCGAGCAGAGGCTCCTTCCGGTACGGAAGGCACCGGTTGGCATCACTATGCGATCTCGCAAGGTAACAACAGGATCAGCGGCCATCGGCAAGGAACTCTCAAGGCCGTAACGCTCGCGGTCGAGGAGATCGTCGCCCAGCTGAACGAGCGGCAGTTGGGGAAACGCGGCCGTGTCAATCTCGTGCCGACGCCGAAGAAGCGGGCGCAGAAGTAACGAGCAATCGCCTTATCGTTATTGGCGAATCAGGGCGGCCTGCGCCTGCAGTTCGATCAATGTGGCGGCGAGATCGATATCATTCACTCTGTTGTTCTGCTCGAACGGATCTGCTTCTAGATCGTAGAGTTCCTGCGCCGGCGCTTCTCCCGTAGCCATTCGCTCCACGAGCTTGTAGCGGTCGTTTCTGATCGTCCAGTCGCTTCGGTCTTCGTTCTTGATCTCAGCGTAGGCATACTCTCGGCGGGAAGTCGTCGCATCGGTCAGAAGGTGTGCAAAACTCTTGCTGTCGTTGAATTCGTCGGTGTTGGTTCCGGCGAGGCTTGCGATGGTCGCGAACAGGTCGACGCTACCCAGCAGTCCATCCTCGCGTTCGCCGACGCGCGTTACGCCGCGGCCGGTGATGATCATCGGCACGGCCATGCCGCCCTCGTAGACCGACCCCTTACCGTGGTTTCTGGCATGCCCCTGCACGACCTGGCGCGGTGTACCGTTGTCCCCCAAGATAATGATCGGATCGGCCCGGACCGTCGGCGACAGCCCATCCAGTAGCCGTCCTATTTAGAAATCCATCGCTTCGATCGCGGCGAGATAATAAGGCAGCGGATCCGTGCCGTCTGGAGGATTCTCGGATGCGTGTCTCGGTCGTGCAGATCGAGCGGCGGCACGTGAAACGGCGTGTGCGCCGCATTGAATGCGAGCCACGCGAACCACGGCTACTGTTGGCTTGCGATCCACTCGCCGGCTAGATCGGCAAACGCGGTGGTCGTGTAAGGTATTTCTTCTTCACTTCGACCGTCTTGAACGAGAGTCCAGCCGTAGTAGTTTGTCCCGCCTGCCCCAGCAGGCAGTCCGGCATAGTGATCGATCCCCATCAGGTTGGGGTTATCGTCTTCGCCATTCTCCGGGCCCGCCAGATGCCACTTGCCGAACGCGCCGTGTAAATAAGTATTCTGGATATTCGTGTCGATAAAGAATTGCAGCGAAGTCTCATCCAGAGAGATGTCGTCTCCCGCCGTGAGTACACCGGTTCGGTAGCTATAGCGACCAGTCAGAATGGTCGCCCGCGTCGGCGAGCACACGGAATTCGCCTAGGCGTTGTCGAAGATCAGCCCGTTCGCGGCGAGCGCATCGAGCGTCGGTGTCGCCGGCAGCTCGGTACCGATCGTGTAACCGGACGAGGCATCGAGGACTATATCGTCGGAGATGATCAGCAGGATATTGGAATTCGGACTCAGAGATCGTGCTCTTCGGTCTACTGTACTTCGCCGCGTTGCGCGAGTTCATCACGCTGACCCGGACGCGTTCTGGAGACCACTGGGCTCTGCAGATCGCCTTCTTTGTCGCGGTACCCGTCCAGTACTATCTCGTTTGTAATCATTGGTATGGCCTGTACTCTATTCTGATCCCGGTTTATGCCTTTCTATTGATGCCGATCCTGTCGGTCTTCCGTGCCGAGACGACAGATTTTCTGGAACGCGTCTCTCAGGTGCAATGGGGCCTGATGCTTTCCGTGTTTTGTCTCTCCCAGTTTCCGCGTTGCTGACATTGGAGATTCCGGGGTATGAGGATCAGCAGATGTTGCTGATCGCTTATCTCGTCATCGTCGCGCAATCCAGCGATGTTCTGCAGTATGTCTGGGGCAAGGTGCTCGGGAAGCATCCGATCGCGCCCAGTATGTCGCCATCCAAAACTATCGAAGGCTTTATCGGCGGGGTCCTCAGCGCGGCTGGTATCGGTGCGCTGCTGTGGTGGATAACGCTGTTTACGGCCGGGCAGTCGGCCGTCCTCTCACTGATCATTGCGCTGATGGTGTTTTTCGGCGGGCTCGTCATGTCGGCCATCAAACGTGACCGCGGCGTGAAGGACTGGGGTTGGTCTATCCAGGGACATGGCGGCATACTGGATCGTCTCGACTCCGTGATTTTTTCCGCGCCGATCTTCTTTCACATCGTCCGTTTCTGGTGGGCCGGATAGTACACGGGCCGACCGAAATAAAGTCTTGAATAAACTCTGCCGTTTCACGATACTAAGCTGGGTCAGGATAGCTCATGCGAATACCCTATTTACTCATTGCGTTAGGCGTCGTTGCGCGCCTCATTCCCCATCCGTGGAACTTCACTCCCGTGGGCGCGCTCGGTTTGTTCGCCGGTGCGAACTGCAATCCACGCGTCGCATGGCTCGTTCCATTGTTCGCATTACTGGTCGGAGATCTGATCTTAGGGCTCTATAGCCCAGTCATGATGATCTTCGTATACCTTGGGTTCTTGGCCGCTCCGGTCATCGGGCGACTCATGATCGCCGGCCGGCAATCCGTCCGTCGAATCGGTAGTGCCGTCGTCGTGTCGACGAGCGTCTTCTTTGTGATATCGAATTTCGGCGTTTGGCTCGGCCCATATTATCCATTGACGTTAAGTGCCTTGGTGGAGTGCTATGTCAAGGCGATACCGTTCTACGGCGCGACCTTAGTCGGCGATGCACTCTACGCCACGATTTTATTCGGTGGTCACCACGTGATCTTGTCGGCATGGCGCCGCCGCGCGACTTTGCTGGCTCGTTCATGACGGGCGGCGTCCGCTAAGAATCGGCTAGCGCCATGTGCGGCTTCGTCGGCGGAACGGATCCGGACTGGGACTATGAGGCCGCGTTGACGGCCATCGCTCATCGTGGCCCGGACGCGCAACAACTGCACAGATCCTCTCCTGTTCATGTCGGCTTTTGCCGGCTCGCCATCATTGACCTACGCGACGTCGCTAATCAGCCGATGTTCGCCGACGATGGCGAGACCTGGATTACGTTTAACGGCGAGATCTACGGTTACAAGGCTATCCGCGCGGATCTCGAACGCGCAGGGCAGCGGTTCAAGACCGACGCCGATACCGAAGTCGTGCTACGAGCCTATCTGACCTGGGGAGAGGGTTTTCTCGACCGTATCGACGGCATGTTCGCGATTGCGATCTGGGATGCGCGTGAGCGAAAACTAAAGCTGTTCCGAGATCGGCCGGGTATCAAACCGCTCTATTACTACTACGATGGCCGACGATTTGCGTTCGCGTCCGAGCTCAAGGCGCTGCGAGTTGCCTGTCGTGGCGACGGCCTGAGCACCGATGAGACGGCGCTCTATGATTTTCTGACCTACCGCTATATCCCCGCGCCGAAGACTCTGTACAAGAACTGCTTCAAGTTACTGCCGGCGCATCATCTTTCCTTCGATCCCGATAGCGGTTTACTGGAGAAGCCTGTCTCGTACTGGCGAATCGTGATACCGGAGGAACCCGAGCCCCGTTCTCTCGATGAGTGCGCCGAGGAACTTCGCTCGATAGTCGCCGATTCAATTCGCGATCAGATGATCGCGGATGTGCCGATTGGGTTTTTTCTTTCGGGCGGCGTCGATTCGAGTACGGTCGTAGCTTCGGCCTCGGCATCGTCCGCGGATCTGTCGACGTTCTCGATCGGATTCGATACGGCGGAGCATTCGGAGGTGTCCTACGCGCGCGAGGTCGCGGAGAAATTCGAAACGGATCACCACGAGCGCACTTTGACCAAGCGCCATGCGCAAGCGTTATTACCCAATGTGCGGCAGTGGTTCGATGAGCCGTTCGCCGATGAGTCCTGTCTGCCGACTCAGTTCGTCTCGGCGACCGCTCGCGAGCATGTGACGGTGGTGTTGACCGGAGACGGTGGCGACGAAGTCTTCGGCGGTTATCGTACCTACACACGCTTCGCTCGCTACTCTCGTTATCCGTCCTGGCCGCGCATCATGGATACCTGGGTTAGCGAATTGCGGAAGCGTGTGAGGGGCAGGCAGATGAAGAAGGTGCTCGCGCAGATCGAATGGGCATTCAGTCAGGATATCTCGCTATGGGATAAGCTCATGGGTGGGCTAACGCCCGTGGAGAAATTAGCTTACGCGCCCGAGCTCGGGATCGGAGCCGATTATGATCACTGCTGGAAGTATCGGCGCCACTGGCGCGACGATGTCCCGCTGATGACGCGCTTACAGCTCGTCGACTTCCACACTTATCTTCCCGATGACATTCTCACCAAGGTAGATCGGACCAGTATGTCCGTGTCGCTGGAGGCGCGCGTGCCGCTATTGGATCGTCGCGTTATCGAGTTCGGTTTTTCTCTGCCGGAAAATATTCGCTATGCGGGCGGGCAGCTGAAGGGCCTGCTGAAATACGCGTATCGTGGCATCCTGCCGGACTCCGTCCTCGATCGACGGAAGAAAGGCTTTAGCACGCCGCGTTACTACTTCGGTGCAGCAGGACCTGCCGAGTTGCAGAAGAGTATATTTGAGGAGTACCGCTCCTAAAAATGTTCCGGGTTTATCTACAAGAAAATAAGCCCGGAACATTTTTACGGTGCCTTTCCCATCGCTAGAGTATTTCGTCGGACACAAGCTCGGCGAGCTGGTGTGTCCAGCCGGTCGGCAGGGGTGTGGTCAGCTGCTCGGCTAGCTCAAAATCGGGAACGAACACACGCCTGAGCAGCTCGTCGACGACGCCGGGATCGGACGTCCCCAGGTTTAGTTCTTCGTTGATCTGCAAGCTCAGCTTGTCGAAGTTTGCCGAGCCGAAGCACGCCCAGCCGTCATAAACGGCAGCTTTGACATGCGTCATTCCGGGATACATATAGACACGGATACCATTTCTCAGCATCGTGTTGATCGCTACTTCATTGCTGTAATTCTGAGCCTGGTGATTACCGGCAGCTGGGAGAATGACGCGAACGTCAACGCCGCGTCGGCGTGCCTTGGAGAGCTCGAATAGCACGACGTCGTCTGAGAAATAGGAATTCTCTATATAGATGTAACTCTGTGAGCGTCGAATAGCGGCGAGTTGCGCGCGGTAGAGTTGCGAGTCGTGGTCGCGAGTCGTCAGTATCGTCAGCGGAACGCCCGCATCGCCGGCCCGTTTTCTCATCGGCGTCAGTGAACGCGCGAACATAGCCAGATCGCCGAACCAACTTGCCTTGGCCCACGCAACGTCCGAATCGCGTTGCAGAAGATCGACGACGGGACCCGTCACTTCCATCATGAGATCGTGCCACTCGTAACGATAATCGTGGCCGATATTCATGCCGCCGATGAAGGCCGTTCGGCCGTCGAGAATTAACGTCTTGGTGTGGTCGCCGGTCAGAAACGGGTTGCCGCTTTTACGCACGCGAACTTTGGAATCCTCACGCAGATAAGATGCCATTTCCAGCGGCGGTCGAAAATCTTCCGTTAGCTCATCGGCGTTGACCCGTGTGCCGATCATGGCGCCAATACCGTCGAGAAGGACATTGACGCTTACGTCTTCCGAACGTTCTTTTAGCACGTCGGCGACTTCGACGCCGAAGTTGTCGTTGTCGAAGATATAGATTCGAATATCGATGGATTCCTCGGCAGCCTCGACTGTCTCCAGGAGCCGCGGGAAAAACTCATCGCCGTCGACGAGAAACCGCACCGTTCCCAGGGTCGAGGTTCCGGCGATGCCGGCTAATTCCGTCTCCCAGGCTTCGAGATCCATTCCTGCACGTGGGACGATGTCCGGGAGCGGTTGTTTCTCAAGCGTGTTGAATCGAAACGTGTCGATCGCGGCGCGTTGTGCGAGGCCGAAAGAGGATTTCAATATGAGCGAGATTAAGGCTTTTTCCGTAGAGAACGGCCGGATTAACGGCTCGATCAGCGTGACCTTGGCGAGCAGCATCGCGGCTTGGGCGAATTCAGCGGCTCGGTGAGTGCTCATGGACACCGCAACAGAGTCCGGGGTTGCGACCGGGACAGTCTCGGGTTCCAGGGAAGCGACGGCCTCCTGATTGGCCGGCGGCGCGGACGCGCACGCGACCAGAAGCAGAGCGGCGAGGCTCGCGGTCGTGGAGAGGAGTCGGTCGCGTAACATTTATTGTCGCCGTGCCATATTGAATACTTGTTTTCGTATCTTGCCAGGGTCCCGATCGGGTAAACTCGCCGGGACCCCTTTATATAGACCACGCAGACTAACCAAATTCTCCCGGAATTTCAGGTCGACTCGGACATAAGCTGGACCCGGGGTCGGAAATCGGCCGTATCGCACTGTTCTGGGACTTTCTGTAGCCGTGAGCGGGTATAGTGACAGCTCACCGAGCCAGAGTACCACGATGGGTTCATTCTTCAGCGAACTGAGACGGCGCCAGATCCCTAAGGCAATAGTCGCCTACGTCTTCGTCGCCTGGCTGTTTACGCAGATCGGTATCGCGACTTTCCCCGTCATGCGATTGCCCGAATGGACCACCGACGCGTTGATTGTCTTGCTGGTGCTGGCCTTTCCCGTCGCCATGTATACGGCCTGTACCCAGGATAATCGGGTTCGCAAGGCGGAGATTACCGAGGCGCCGAAACCACGGTCTTGAGCAGCGCATACCGTTGACGCTCACGCCGTTCCTGCTGAGCTTAGGCTTAACGCTGCTCATCGCCTGGCTTGCCGTCGCCGGGCAGGTCTTAGGCGCCGCGCGGCTCAAGCCGGCGGAAGTGCTGCGGTACGAGTACTACGCTCCAGGCTACTGCGGGTAACCCGACGGTGCGCCGGGAATACACTCGTAGCGAATAATGTCCTGGCTCGTAGGCTGCAACTCCTGGCTGCCCGTGAGCGGTTCGGCGTAATACTCCGGGTCATTGGCGATCCAGGAGATCAGCAGGCGGCCCCTATCCGGAGTAATCGAGAGCCGTTCCTCCAGCGCCATCTGATCGGTATGTAGCGTCGACTCCGTCAATATGCCGGCCGCGAATTTCTCTGTATGAATAACCAAGACTCCGTCTTCCCAACGTCCGATGGAGTGGCCCCGTCGCGACTCTTCGTCGGTTAGCCGTCCCAGCCGCGGTTGCCGTGCGGCACGGTCCAGCGTTCGATGACCCGCGGTTCCAGCACCGGTCTGCCGAGTGCCGGGCACGACAGGCAGTATGTGCCTTCGTGGGTAGCGAGCCATAGCAGGTTGCGATCCCACTCGATGAACACGTTCTCGCTATCGCCGCGACGCCAGCTGTTGTAGTCCTCCATTTCGCCGGCTCGTGGCGGCAGGAACCACGCGATCTCTTCGGGTCTCGCCGGGTTCGAGATGTTGTAAAGGCGTACCCCGGCATTGAACCAGGTCGCCGCAACCAAATTGGGGTTCGCGTGCCCCGGCTGGATAAACGAGTTCGTGTTGTGCGTGCCGAAACGGCCGCGTGACAAGCAGAAATCGGCGTAGGGCGCCTCCTCCGGTGCCTTCGGTCTCGGGAGAAATCCGACAACGCGTGGATTTTCCGGGTCGCTGGCGTCGATCACCTGTGGCGGTTTGAACGGCTCTCGGCAGTCCGGTTCGATCGCCTCCGGCAGGCCGATAATGATGTTGTTGAAACGCCCCTGGCCATCCACCATCGGCAGCACGGTATGGTAGGGGATACCGCCGATCGATTCGCCGTCCCAGAGAAACTGGCTCACGGCCTTCGGGTTGCGAATATCGCTGAAGTCGAACGTGATCATGCCGAAGTGGCCAAACCCGCCGTAGCCGTAGCGGCCTCCGTCCTCTTGACGCACGGGCATACACGGCGCGCCGTGCGACCCGGTCCAAGCCGCGTGATCGCCGGCAAACCAATATTTCTTGTACTCGTCTTCTTCGCCGATCAGTTGCCCGGGCACGTGCCAGCGCGATACTTCAGTGATATTCGCCGGGTCGGATAGATCGACGATCATAAGCCCGTTGCCGTTTGGGCGCTGCGCGTTCTCCATGCGGAACTGATCGGACCAGCCCGCGTCGAGGAACGCGTAACGGCCGCCGTCGTAATAATTTTGATGGGTACCGCTGCCGGTCTCACCGGTGCTGAACTCGTCCATCAGATCCGGGCTGGTCGGATCGGTAATGTCCCAGGTTCTGATGCCGCGCAGGCCGTCGTAGCTCATCGCGCGACGGCGGTTTTCTTCGTGCCAGCGGCCGAACGGGTATTCCGGTTGCGCCCCGGACAACGGTTGGCCGTGGGTCCGCATCATAATCCACTTGTCCGTCCCTTCCTGGTAGGCAATCGTGCCCTGAATCCGTACGCCCGCGTCGATGTATTCCGGATCACGCGGATTGCTGAGATCGAGCCAACCGTTGCCGGTCGGCAAGAGCCGCTGGTCGCCGCGGGCCCACATGGCCTGGAGAGGCTCACCGCTCGCGATCGGGTGGCCCTCGGTATAGGAAATGATCTCCATGTTGTGGATGTACTGGTTGCGATCCAGATAATTCAGCGCGCCCATCGGCAGTCTGAACGGTACGCCGAGACCGCCTTCCATCAGGCCCGAATACTGCGCGGTAGCGCTGGCGCTCAGTCCCGCTATCGTGGCGCCCGCCGTTCCTTTTAGAACGTCCCTGCGGCTGATTCCGCTGCGGGAGTGCTGCCCATCTGGAGCGTTCTGATTTAATGATTTCGAATCCGACATAGCTCACCTCGTCGTTGAATTATTAGTGGGTCCTGCGAACCTATTCGCCGTCCGTCACTCAGTTTATCCGCATTTCTACGTAAATTACTATGGACTCAAGAAAAATGCCGCCAAGTCAGCACGAGCGCGGTCACGGACAGGCCGACGACCATCGACAATAGAACCAAGAGCCCACTATTGTCGGGAAGGTAGACGTCGTGGATCAAATCGTCGCTGACGCCCGGGATGCTCCACAGGTCGCCGCTGCCACTGCCGACGATGAGCTGCGCCTTCATGCCCTTCTCCATGTGCTGCGTCATGTCGCAATGAACGAGATAAGTCCGGTCGTCACTCGGGACGATAAAGCTACCGGTATCTACTCTCACCGCCGGCGGCTTCCAGATGAAACATGCCGCCCGGGTGGAGGTACTTCGGTAGCCCGTGGATCATCCACTGGTGGCGTATCGAATCGTCGTTCACGAATGTCACGGTGATACGGCTGTAGGGCTCGCCCCGGTATTCGTGCTCGCTATACCCGTGTATTTTTCCGGGGATGCCCAGCGCATGCTCTCGGCCGGCACGGACCGTCAGTTCCATGTCGGGGCCAAATTCAAAGCAGTCACGCGGTAAGGACGCATCGTTGTTGTTCATCACCGATCCGGTGCGGTCGATGCTCATGTGCTGATGCGCCAACGCGACGGCGCCGGGTGTTGGTTGTTGGAGGCGATGTTCCGCGTGGTCGACCGCGTCTGCCGAATCCTGTCCCTGCGTGCATACGCTGGTCAGAACGAAGCACAGGCCGAGTAGCGCGGCCGCACGGCGATGGATCTCGCTTCGCGACAGGAGCCGCATTGCTTAGAACCGCCGCCGCGAGCGAAACAGTAGCGCTACGATCACGCCCAGAGCGAGTCCCAGCCCCAGCAGCCGTGCGATCAACCAGGAATCGTTCCGCGTCGCCGCGAACAGATCGGGCGTGTAGCTGTCCCAGACCGGCCGTTCCTTGCGGTAATAGCTGGCCGTGAAATACGGGTCCCAGCTCACGCCTAGGGTTTCGGGCCAGCCGTCATCGCGCAGATAATCTTCGTAAACGATGGCGCTGATATGGCCGCCGGGCCCGTGTTATTTTCATCCGGGCCTTCGGGAATCGGCAGTCTCTGAAAGGATTGTAATAAAAACAAAAAGTTAAGGCCAATGTGATGGACGCTAGCGGCCGCACGGGGTAAGTTATTCCGATGCTCAGATTGGCCAAGGACCCGCTGGTTCACTTTCTCCTGCTCGGCGGGCTGCTGTTTCTGCTGTTCGCCTGGCGCGGCGAGCCGGACGCCACCGATCTCTACGAAATCGTCATTACCGATGAGGATGTGCAGAGCATCTGGCAGGCGCTGACGATACTGCATGGCCATGTGCCGACCCGCGAGGAAATGTGGGCGACGCTCGAGCCCAATATCAAGGAAGAGATCCTTTATCGTGAGGCACTTGCGCTCGGGCTCGATCAGGACGATTCGCAGGTGCGCGCGCGTTTGGCCGAGAAGATGCTATTCCTGACTCAGGACATCGCCGAGCCGATCGAGCCGACGGACGCCGAATTGGCGGCGAACTTCGAGGCCGATCCGAAGCGCTTCCGCCGGCTCGCGACGATCAGTTTCGAGCAGCTGTTCTTCAGCCCGTCCCGACGTGGTGCGCAGCTCGAGGCGGACGCCGAAGCAGCATTGCTGACGCTGCGTGAGACTGGTGCCGATTCCGTTGTTAGCGACGATCTGCTGCTGGAGGATCGCTACGAGCGGGCCGAATTCGCCGCGATCAGCCGCGCGTTCGGCGATGACTTCGCATCGACCGTCACTGCGCTGCAACCAGAGAATATCTGGCTGGGACCGATTCGCTCGGACTACGGCCTGCATCTTGTGCGCGTAACCGAACTCAATGCGTCCTATCAGCCTGGCCTGGATGAGGTTCGGGCCGAGGTCAAGACGGCGCTGATGGCGCAGCGGCGCACGGAAGCAAACGAGGCCGAGTACCGAGAGCTGCGTGACCGTTACGAGATCGTCGTCAATCTCCCCGAGTTTTCAGAGCTGGCGGAGTCCGCCGAATCCGCGGGAGCTGCGGAATCCGAAGTGCCGGCGGAATGAGACGGCGTCTGCTCGCGCTCTCGGGTCTGGCCTTGCTCATTGCTCAGGCCGCTCACGCTCACGAGTTCGATCCGGGTTACCTCAGCCTGACCGAATCCACGCCCGGCGTTTTCGATGTGCAGTGGAAGGTTTCCATCGTCGGCGGTCTCTATGAAGTACTTGTGCCGCGGTTGCCTTCCGAGTGCATCCTGGACCCGCAGCTCCGGACCTATGTGGTGGTTGACGCTCAGATTCAGAATACCGAGCTGAACTGCGCTGACGGTCTGGCAAATCTAACGATCGCCATCGGCGGCCTGCCTGCGACGATGACCGATGTCTTGCTGCGCATCGATTACTTGACCGGCGCCTCGTTCGTGAGGCGGTTGACGCCGGGGAGGTCCAGTGCTGTCGTGCCCGAGCAGCCGAGTGGCTGGGATGTGGTGGTGACCTATACGTTTCTCGGTGTAGAGCACATTCTGCTCGGAATAGATCATCTGCTGTTCGTGCTTGCGCTGTTGCTGTTAATAAGAGGCGTGCGGCGTCTCGTGCTAACGGTAACGGCGTTCACGGTCGCGCATAGTGTCACGCTGGCAGCGACGACGCTCGGCTGGGTGAGTGTGCCGGGCGCCCCGGTCGAGGCAACAATCGCGCTTAGTATCTTGTTTCTGGCAAGCCAGCTCGGTCGAGCGTCCACGGCAGCCGGTGCAGATCCCGAGACCGCGGATCTGACAGCGCGCTTCCCCTGGATCGTGGCCTTCTCGTTCGGTCTGCTGCACGGCTTCGGGTTCGCCGGCGCCCTGGCCGAAGTCGGGCTGCCAGATCACGCGATTCCGCTGGCTTTGTTGTTCTTCAACGTCGGCGTCGAGATCGGTCAGCTGCTATTTATCGCGGCTGTGTTGGCGGCGGGCTGGGCCGTTCGGCGGGCCTCGATCACGGCGCCCTGGTGGTGGACGCGTGCGGTCGCTTACGGCATAGGCTCGCTGGCCGCGTTCTGGGTCTTTGAGCGTTCGACGTGGCTGATCTAACGGCGTTTCGCGCCGCGACAAATACGGGGACGCGGCAAATACGGGGACGGTCTACCTAACTATCTAGAGAGTTCAACAGCGTTCGTGAGTTAGGTAGACCGTCCCCGGATTTGTAGGACGATTTGTGAGATTGGTTCACTCAGAATCGGCGATTATTCGCGATACTTGCCGACCTCAATATTCTGTCGTCAGTTATCGGAGTGGTAGTCATGCAGTCGTCTCCTTATCTAACGCTTTTTGTAGCGCTCGTTTTCGGGTTAATTG
>CAUZMW010000031.1:0-25797 GCA_963581225.1 Gammaproteobacteria bacterium | reverse complement strand
CCATTCCTCTTTCCATCCGGTACCGCTCCCGAAATCCACGTGGTCGAGTGGATTGCCGAGGTGCTTTACCCCAAAGAGTATCGAAAAGGTGGAAACGATAGATCGAACGCAAAGATAACGTGTCCGCTGCCGCATTAGCTATGCTCGTAACGTAACCAAAGACTACCGGCTGCGGCGGTTGAAAAACGGCCACATCAACGTCTCTCAGTTCTTTAGTTGGGCCGTCTTACAAAAAAAATGGGAAGCACTTATTAAAGTAGACGGTCTACGCGCAGATACCACGGTAGATCTAAGTGAGGGGGAACCCATCCCCGGAGTTGTCGCCAAGGTTGGGGGGGGGAGGGGGGGGGTGATGCCTACGATGTACCGGATGACTTAAACGAGCTAAAGGCTAGGCCGCTAATTTTCTTTCAGTAAACTTGAAGAGCCATGTCACTCATATCTAAGGAGACACAGACGTGGCTAACGCGATACTTCGCTTCCCTCAAGTCGTAGAGATAACCGGCCTCCCAAGGTCGACGATTTACGCAAAACTCGCTGACGACAACTTCCCACGACCCATTAAGTTGGGTGAGCGGAGCGTTGGCTGGGTCGAATCGGAGCAGCTGGGGGCGGGCGTGTACTACTTGACCGGCGGGTCTCACCACAGCGTTGCGGTGGAGTTCAATGATTTTGTCGCCGTGGTCGAGGAGCCCCAGAATCAGGCGCGGGCCCTAGCTGTTATTCAGGAGGTGTACCAGCTCTTCCCCAACAAGCCGATTCACTATGTCGTTAACACTTACCACCACTTCGATCACCTCGGTGGTGTCCGTACCTTTTTTTACGAAGGTGCCACCATCGTTGCGCATGCAACCAATCGTAACTTCTACAAGCAGGAGGTCCTGAGCTATGCGCCCTGGACGCTGGAACCCGATCTCTTGCCCTTACATCCACCGACGAAGTTCGCAGAGGGATATCAGCTCGAGACCGTCGACATCAAGTCGGCGATCACGGACGGCACGCGCGCCCTAGAGGTCTACTACGTCCAGAGCAACCCGCACTCGGAGGGCATGCTGATGGCGTTGTATGAGAAAGTTATAGCCTACGGTCTGAACCCGTCCACGATCGCCCCTCTTCACGGGAGGACCGTGCCATGGAGTGAATTCCTAGGGTTTATCGGCCAGGCAGAGTAGGCACTGTTTTAAGGAGGCGCTCCTCGGCACACACGCCTGACGGCCACTCGGAAGTACAAAGCGTCTGACGTCCTGCTCTGGGCGGGGCCGCGCCTGGTGAGGCTCAAGGTTGGCAATCGTAAGCGTAGAGTTGTAGATGTGGCGAATACACCATCTCCGTTCGTCCTTCGAAGGGTTCCGTCAGAAACTCGGGATCTTCCACGAACACATCTACGATCGCCCGTGTACCGTCATCGCTCAACGAGAAGCGTTCGACCACATGCTTCTGTGCCCCTGAGGGCACGCCGCCTGAACTGTTTCCCGCGCGGTGAGAGGACAGAAGCGTTGTGTCTACTACTAGCGTATCGCCCTCCCACCAACCGACGGAGTGACCCTGATTCGTTCGTTCCCCGTTCTCCGGGTGACTGCGGCCGTCCATGTATACCGTGCGTGACATGTCAAAGAACTCGTTCCTTAGGATCACGCGGTCCTCGCGTATCTCAATACCGCTCAAGTAGTTGGTACTGGAGTTTAAAAACGGCGGTGGTATCGGGACACACTGTACGTTGGGGCTGTCCGTGACTCTATCGTATGAGGCGACGGCGGTCTCTCCGGCGGGCGTTAAGACTAACCGATCTGTCTGTCCCCCCAAACCGGTGCTGCGTACCCCCCTCCAGACGCCTTCTAGGCTCGAGGCGGCGACTGTTACCTCAGCCTCCCCCTCGACTTGCGACCAGAGTCTGCCGTCAGTTGTCTCTAATGTATTTAAAATGGCCGTGCGCTGACCCGACCGCTGGGGGTGTGCACGAATCGTCACTGCTTGACCGGGATCCAATAGGTCTCGCGACCAGCCACTTCGAATCATGATCGGCGTCGAGCCGGTTTCGATCTCCCACTCGACCTTCTCACCGGTTTCGTATTCTGTTTCGACGAAGATCGTCACGTGGGGGTTACGAAAGACATAGCGTACGACCTCGGCGTCGAACGCTACGATGGCTTCGTAGTCGTAGATCGCATCGCTGTGGTGGGCATGAGCGCCTGTGAGGCCGCAAACTAAAAGCAGCATGACTAGTCTACAATGTTTCAAATTTCGCACCCCTCTAGTTGCCTGTCCTACTGTGCCTGCGCCAGACTCTCGCGCGTGTCCACAATCATCTCTTCCAACCAGTCATGGAAGTCATCGCAATTGAGGCACTAACCTTTCGACTGGAGTTTGGGAATATTGCCAGACTCTTGGCCAATCAGTTTTTCAAGATTGCACCGAAATTGTAGCGATGCCGCATCCAATCCCAGGTTGAGATGCCGGCTAGTTTCACTTGCAATCCCAGTGTGTACCGCCTCCAGTACATCTCGATCTTCAAGGAAAGCCGCTTTGGCGCCAGACGCTATCGTCGCAGTCACGTCCTTGTTGCCCGGATCGGTGTTTCGATGCTGAAGCCAATAATAACGCGTGTTATTCGCATCAATCGGCGTCATGAAATTATAAGAGACCATGACATAGGTTAATTCATCGATCAGCGAGTCCGGGCCGCCATTCCCCGCAGGAAAAAAAATAGATTTGTTTATTGCCGTACTCGGATATTGCGCCTCGTAGTATTGCAGGCGGTCACAATTGCCTTCGAAATGTATCAGCGGCGCGTAAAAAGGTGGCGGTTCGTGGTCGTATATCCATCGGTGAACAACCAGACCTTTGTCGGTTTCCGATATTGCCAGTGGCGTGTTGTCCGTACCCGGCGCATCAAAGGATGTGCGATGGACCCACGCGACGTGCGAAGGATCAAGTAAATTATCCGTAAGGTATTGATAGTTGCATGCGCACGTCAAAGCATCGCCAGTCGTGATTTCCCAATCCGGGTTCCCATAGTTCTCGATATTGATTATCAAACTATCGTCTGAAAGTCCAGCATCACCCATCCAAATCCAGAGTAAGCCCCACCTATCAACTACCGGATAACTTCGGACGATTGCTGAGGGGGGAATTCTATTTTGCGTCGGCGCAGCAACGCATTGACCTGATAAATCGAATTGCAGTCCATGATAGCCGCATTCGATGTTGTCATTTAGTAGCCGACCTTTAGACAATGGCAATCGTCGGTGTGGGCAGGAATCTTCCAGGGCAACGGGTTCGCCGCTCTCCGTACGATACACGACTATATTCTCACCAAGTATACGGCGCGCGGTTAGTTTCACCTCAATCTCTGAAGAGAGTGCAGCGACATACCAGCTGTTTCTAAGGTACATGTCCTCTCCGAACGAGGCCAATAAAACCAGATGAACTAATCATAAAATCCAATTGAATCACCGTCTGTGGTGACGCCTAACCCATTTAATAACCGATTCGAATAGTTAAAGTAGGCGGCGACCTGATTTACCTCAAGAATCTCCCCATCCGTACAATCTTTCTCATGAAGAATATCGATATCTGAGGCCTCCATTTTTGCCACCTCGGTTGTAAGTTTAGCGGCGTACTGCAGTAACGCTAACTGCTTTCCCTCGAACTGATCCTGGGGAGTGCCATTATTCAGGCTTTGTAAAATGTCATCACATCGCCCTTCATTATTAAGAAGGCGTCGAACGTTCATGAAATGATGGGTCAGGCTATAGACGCAATCATTTTTAATACTGACATAAGAGGCAATGATTTCCAGAAACGACAATGGCAGCTGTATGTCCGGATGGTGCAAGACACTCCGGTAAAGCACCACATGACCGTGCATCGTGTGGGGCCGTAAGGAATGTACTTTCATGACATTGTCGACGGTGCCATGCGGTGTCATCGCCTCGTCATACAACTCCCGCAGAACACCTGTTGCTTCGTTCTCTGGAATCATTTTGATCCAAGCTGTCATTAACTACTCCCTGTGTAGAGAGACTTCTATGTGACCGATGGCGAGCCGGAGAATACTCGCCGTACCATCGGCTCAAAAAACTCGATCGGCAAGTTCTCTATGCTCGGATTGATCGCCACGATGTCATAACGTTCGATAAATTCTGCAGTCCAATCAAAATACATATGTCCTCTCCACTGCTCACGCTCATTGATGAAATCGGGATCCTCCGGTTGGTAGAATCCGTGCAGGTGAATCCGTTGAAAGATCTCATGGTATTCTAGCATCCAGATATTTTTCTCAGAGACGAACGGTCGAATCAGATCGGCGGCGAACCGGCCGTGATTCTCAGGGCAAACGATGAATCCTACGTCGTGGAAAAGCCCTGTCACGATTGTATCTTCGTCGTGACCGTCCTGATGTAGCATCGTCGCCGTCTGGAGGCAGTGTTCGTAGTTATTGATCAGATAACCGAATGTCGGCGCATCTCGCGAGGCCGTTAGCATCTCTAATGCCTGTTTAGCACGCTGCTCACCCATGTATACCGCCCGCTGCTGATTCATATCGGCCCAGTCCCCGCGGCTGTAGTCATCCATGCTGCAGGGTTCTATATAACGCCAATCGGGGTTAAGCAGCGCGTCGCGCTCGCCGGCCTTTCGATGCGCGCTCGGACTTGGGCACTCATACTTAAAATAGAAGTTTAGTAGCTTCCCAATTCTTGGGTTTATGAGGGCATGACCGCCCTCAAACTTAGCGATCATGGATCGGTCTGGTTTCCCCTCATAGTCGTATTCCAAAAATCTAGCGACATCTGCCTGAGAGACATCGTGTTTTTCGCGGAGCCTCTTGAGTTTGGCTCCTGTCATTTTGACGTCCATGTGGGTCCTCTCTTCTTCTCGGTTGTCATTAATTACGAATCTCTATGCTGTCGGAATATTCCAAACCCCATATAGGCAAGGGCAATGGATAACAATGGGTTGATGTAGTTGAAGAATGCCCATGGGGCGTATTCCAGCGGTGACATGCCGATTACCCCTGTAATAAAGGCGCCCGAAGTCGTCCAGGGGATCAACGATGTGCTGAGCGTCGCGCCTTCCTCCAGACACCGGGACAGCATGTGCTTTTCGAGATTGTCTTCCTCGTAGGAGTCTTTGAATATTTGCCCGCCGAAGATAATGGATAGATACGCTTCGCCCATGCTCATGTTGGCCACGATACCGGCGCCAATCGTGGTCGCCATTAGGCTTGCGGAACGCTTGATGCGCCTCAGAAAGCCGCTCAGCAAAACCCGAACGAAACCTGCGCGGTCGAGGATGCCGCCGAGGGATAACGCGAGCAACGCGAGTGACATCGTCCACATCATGCTTTCGATACCGCCACGGCTCAGCAGCACATCGAGTCGTTCAAGACCTGTATCCGCGATATAACCGACATGCAAGCTATTTAGCACCTCCGTGACGGTCCGATCTTGCATCGCGACGGCTAGCACTAACGCGGTAGCGACGCTGGCCAGCATGCTGACTTCGGCCGGTGTTCGTTTGATACTGAGAACAAGAAGCACAATCAACGGTAGCAGAGTCAGCGGGTTGATCGAGAATTCGATCGCTAGGTACTGCTTTAGTTCGATCAACTCCGGCGCGGAAAGTGTCTGGCCGCTATAATGTAGCCCGATGAGTGTAAAAGCGATCAGGCAAATGACGTATGTCGGCACGGTCGTATACATCATCGACTTAATGTGTGAGTAAAGGTTCGTGTCCGCACTCATGGCTGCGAGATTGGTCGTGTCTGAAACAGGCGACATCTTGTCACCAAAACTCGCGCCTGAGACGACCATGCCAGCCACGAGTGGTAGTGGAATGCCTAGTGCGCCACCAAGCCCCATGAGGACAACACCGATCGTGGCTATCGTTCCCCATGCGGTGCCCGTCGCGAGCGACATGAGGCTGCACAGCACCAAACCGGCTGGTAGAAAAATGACAGGATGCAGTAGGTCCACGCCGTAATAGATGAGGCCGCCGATCGTTCCGCTCTCGATCAGTGCGGCGACGAGCATACCAATTAGAAAGAAAATAAAAATTGCGCCTAAGCCTTTCTCGATCCCGGAGATCATTGCGAACTTGATCTCCCGGAAGTGGAAACCGAGGAGCGCTGCATGCCCCGCAACCCAGACGAGCGCGATCAGTAGCAAGCTATGCAGGCTGATGCCCAGCCACAGCAGCCCGGCGATCACGGTCACTATAACGCCACCGAAACAGGCCAGGGAATGCCAAAAATTAGGTTCTTGAGGACCCTTCATGAATCCACTTTTGAGGAAAGTATGGCTGCATGCTAACGCAAAAGCAGCTAATTGGCGTTGGCTCGCTTATTCCAAGCGAGCGCTAGTGAAACGAAAGTATCGCTTGTTGTTCACGCCCAAGCGCCGCGGCAAGCTAGGCCCCAAAGGACCTTCTCCAGAATTGATCGCCGCGATCGTCGAGATGAAGCGAAGGAATCCGCGCTTCGGCTGCCGACGTATTGCCCAGCAAGTCTCGTTTACCTTCCATGTCGATATCGATAAGGATGTCTTCCGCCGCGTATTAGCGAAACACTACCCCCCTGATCCTGCTGTTTACGGGCCGTCTTGGCTGAGCTTCCTCGGACACACCAGGGACAGCCTTTGGAGCGTCGATCTCTTTCGTTGCGAGTCAATCATCCTGAGGACTCACTGGGTGATGGTGGTCATGGATCACTTCAGTCGTCGAATCATCGGCTTCAGCGTTCAAGCCGCCGATCTCGATGCTAGATGGGGCTCTCGTCTCGATCGTTTCTTGCCGGCGATCTATGTTGCGCTTACCGCGGACAGGTAAACTGGGTACTGACAAGTTAGCATGCCTAGACGACAATTTTGGCATGGACAAGCTCAAATCGATGTACAAGCGTCACCGTTTCCCTCCTGAGATCATTCAATACACAGTCTGGCTCTATCATCGCTTCAATCTGAGTGCCCGTGACATCGAAGATCTCATAGCCGAACGAGGAATCGTGATCAGTTACGAATCGATCCGATTGTGGTGCATCAAGTTTGGACCCAGATACGCCAAGCGGCTTCGACGACGGCACCAGGGATACAGGGACACTTTTTTTATCGATGAGGTCTTCGTTAAGATCCAGGGAAAACAGCTCTTATCCGCGCGAAATCGGTACGGTGCCCGCGGCTGATCAGCAATGAGCCCGACTCGCTATTTCTTACGTCTTGTACAGTTAGTGTGACAATACCCTATTCCCCGCGCTCCAGATCCTCGATAACCGCCCGCAGAAACCTAACTGCTTCGCCGCCTGTGATGACACGGTGGTCGAACGTCACGGATATCGGTAGAAGACGCGTTGCCCTGATCTTGCCTTCAACGACTACCACCCCTTCTCGTATTTTCCCAGAGCCAACAATGGCGACCTGCGGCGGGACGACCATCATCTGAGCGTATCGTCCACCGAGGGCCCCGAAATTGGAGTAGGTGAGCGTCGCACCCCTCATCGCCTGCGGTGAAAGGCTACGAGCCTTCACGCCATCGATTAACGCTCCCAATTCTTCGCGTAGCTCTTGCGCATCTTTTCCACCGGCGTTCGCGATAACCGGGGTGAACAACCCATGCCGGGAGTCAACTGCTACCCCGAGATCGACTCGATCCTGCGGCGAAACAGTCATCGCCTCGTCATCGAACCAAGCATTCAGCGCAGTCTCTGCCCCGCACCCTGCGACTATCGCTCGGATGACTCGTGCTGTGACGTCCACATCGTTCGGCCAGGTCCCGATGTTCGCTTCATCCACCGCGAGCGCTGCGGCGACGCGGCTGTGGGAGTCAGCCATCCGCTCAGCCATGGAGCGTCTCGTGCCGCGCAAGGGCACTGTTTGCCTTCTCACGGTGCCGCGCTCCGCGGCTGAGTCTACGTCCCTTGCCGTCACGTTCTCATGCTGGCCGGTAGGGGCGACGGTCGCCAGATCCACACCAAGTTCTCTCGCGAGGCTACGAACGCTGGGGCTCGCCGTCACGGAGCTTTTCGAACGAGGCGGAGACGGAACGTCGCCCACGAGTGCCACAGCTGCGTCGACCGCTCTATCGGAGGAGCGTCGCGATGTCTCGGGCGACGGCGGCATGGATCCGACCACGGTGCCCGAATCGACAGGGTCATCGTCGGAGTACCCGACCAAGACGGCGCCTACTTCAATAACCTCGCCTTCCTGCGCTCCAAGAAGCCCAATCACGCCCGAGCGCGGCGACGGCACCTCTACCACGGCCTTGTCTGTCTCGACGGAGACAAGGGGCTGATCCGTTACAACTCGGTCACCTTCAGTTACATGCCACGCAACGATCTCCGCTTCCCGAAG
This sequence comes from Gammaproteobacteria bacterium, assembly GCA_963581225.1. Classification (GTDB taxonomy): domain Bacteria; phylum Pseudomonadota; class Gammaproteobacteria; order Steroidobacterales; family Rariloculaceae; genus SMWC01. Next base: position 17,455 of record CAUZMW010000031.1, on the reverse strand, counting down.
GCCCTCACCGAGGTCAGGCAGAAGAAACTCCTTCATAAGCTACTCGAAGTCGAGAACAGCATGACACGCGCTAAGGATTCGAGTCGTGGTCGGTATATAGAGATTCTCAAGCTGATAGAGCGGATAGGCAGTGTCGAATCCGCAAACCCGTTTCACCGGGGCCTGGAGTGACAGTAGTCCTTCGTCAGCCAAGCGGGCCGCGATCTCTGCGCCGAAGCCACAAGTCAACGCCGCCTCGTGAACGATTACACAACGGCCAGTGCGCTCCACTGAGCGAAGAATCGTCTCCATATCCAGACAGGATATGCTCGCGACGTCGATAATTTCCGCTGACACGCCTTCCTCGTCTAACAGGTCCGCTACCTCGGATACCTCAAGGACACAACTTCCCCAGGTCACCAGAGTAATGTCACTTCCTTCGCGTAGCACAAAGCATTGGTCGAGTGGCAAACCGGCACCGTCGTCAATCACCGGCTCTTTCGATGCGCGATAAAGGCGAATGGGTTCCATGAAAACCACGGGATCGGGATCGCGAATTGCTGACAGCAAAAGTCCATATGCGCGGGACGGTGACGACGGGATAACCACGCGAATACCTGGTCCATGGGCCAGCGTAGCCTCAAGACTATCCGCATGATGCTCGGGCGCCCGAATCCCGCCACCAAATGGCGTGCGAACGACCATCGGGCAGGTCAAGCGACCTCGAGAGCGGTTGCGCAAGCGCCCCGCGTGACCGAGAAGTTGATCCAAACCTGCGTAGAGGAACCCCATAAACTGAATCTCCGGCACTGGACGAAGACCTTGTGCCGCCATTCCAATGCTAGAACCAATAATGGCGGACTCTGAGATCGGCGCATCCAGGACGCGGCGGTCTCCGAACCGCCCAAAAAGCCCATCGGTAGCACGAAAAACGCCACCATTAAGGCCAATGTCCTGGCCGAGCAGGACCACGCGGTCATCCTCTTGCATAGCTCTCGCCAGCGCCAGGGTTACCGCCTCAACAAGTGAGTGTGGCATTACTTACATCTCTTCCAGCAAAGCGCGTTGCCGCTTGAGATCTTCTGGCAACTCCGCGAACAGGTAGTCGATCATCTCTACTGCACGCGGTGCCCCAATGGCTAAATAGCGTTCCACAGCGCTGTCGATCCGACGATTGACATCCCTCACGAGCGCTTCCTCCTGTTCTTTCGCCCAGAGAGATCGGCCAGAGAGATAGGTGCGCAGTCTGGCGATCGGGTCTTTTCGCCATGCCTTACTCACATCTTCATCGGAGCGGTAACGACTAGCGTTGTCTGCGGTTGTATGGTCGCCGAGTCGATAAGTCTTGAGCTCGACTAGATAGGGAACACCCTCTGTCCGGATTAGCTCGAGAGCGCGATTTAGTCGTTCGTACACAGCGATCACGTCATTGCCATCCACTTGTTCGCTCTCGACACCGGCTGCGATCGCCTTCTGAGCGAGCGTGGCGGCTGCAGTCTGAAACCTGTACGGCACGGAGATCGCCCATTGATTGTTCATCGCAACAAACAGGACCGGTGCCCGCCACACACCAGCTAGATTCAGTGCTTCGTAGAAATCACCTTTCGAGCAGGCTCCGTCACCGATTGTGGTGACCGCTACGCGCGACTCGCGACGAAGTTTCATTGCCATCGCAACACCAACGGCATGAGGCGTCTGCGTCGATAGATTAATCTGCGCCGGAAAATCCTGATCGGGCTGAGAGAACTCGCTCCCACGCTCGTTTCCGCCGTAGTACAGCAACTCCTCTACGAGGGTTACGCCTCGCAGAATTTGTGTCCCAGTATTCCGATAGTACGGTAGAAAGACATCATCGCCTTTCATCGCATGGGCAATACCAACATCCACCGCTTCCTCGCCCAGAAGCGGAGCATAGGTGCTAATACGGCCAGTGCGCTGTAGAGCCACAGCTTTTCTGTCGAATGCGCGACAGAGAACCATATCTCGATAGAATTCCCTAAGCTGGGAATCGGTAAGCTGAGAGGGAAGCGGCAGTACCTCTCGCCCCTCAGAATCGAGGAACTGCGTATACTTGAGCTCGAATGAGGCTATCGACGTCACGTGGCTTCCGGTATCGGGCAAGCTGGCCCAAGCGAAGCTTACGCCTGTGCCACGAGAGAATCACTGGCCAGATTCGCCAGCTAGTTGGCATCATCAGCCAAGACTTCTAGTGGGGACCGTTGGCGCTCCGACGGTACTGTAAAGGCGTTGCTCCCTTCCACCTCTTGAACGCCTTGTAGAAACTGCTCGTGTCGCGGAATCCAACGCTGTATCCGATCTCTGCAATAGAAGAGATCCGTGTTCGTGAGGCGATAAACGGAGATCTCTCTCCTAACCTCGTCTGCGATGTCATGAAAGCCTACATCTTCTGCCGCCAGCCGCCGTGATAAAGTACGTTGACTGATCGCCATACGCTGCGCGAGTTCGGCCATTCCTCTCACACGACCACTGGAACAAAGTTCTGCGAGCAGGCGTTGTGTAACGTTCTCTTTCCAGCTCCCGTTCCGTATCTGATTAGTTAATCTATCCGCCTGCCGCTGTAAGCTGAAGAACACGTCTAGATTGGCATACTCAATGCGCAGATTCAACAGGTCCGCGGGAAAAACTATCGCGTTGATCTCACGATCAAATCTCGTCTTGCAGTTAAAAATTCGTTGATACTCGTCGTCCCGACTGCCCTTGCCATGCTTGAAATGAACTTCGGTGGGAGCAAACGCATCTCCGCCGAGAAAGGCGAACAGATTTGCGAACTTCAGGACCCAGAAGTCGAGTTGGTTCGTCGTCGGCGGAATACTCGTCGGCACAAGATCGTAATGAAAAATGGCCGTACGATCATCTTTCGTAACTCTCAGCTGCATCGCATCGCTGAGCAATCGTTGGAACTTGGTCAACTGTTGAAGTGCCTGTCCCAGCGTCTCGCTACACAGCATTAGATAGAAGACAACATTGATTCCTGAGAAGCTGAGCGGCTCGGCTAGATGAAGCCCAATATGCCTATCGCCGCTTAGTCGCTCGACATCTCGCCAGACCAGGCTGGTCGCTTCGTGCGGAAATCGTCCCTCGATCTCGAACTGCTCGTCAGCAAGCCCGTAGTAACGATAGATCGGCTTGACGTCGAGTCCAGCATTTTCATAGAGACGACGCATGAACGCTCCGACGGATGTCGCCGAGGTAAAGATGTTGGAGACGTTCTGCACCGATTTCGTTCTCTGACGTTCCACTTCCTGTCTCAGGCTCAGACGGGCGGGATGACGCCGACCCGCAATTCCGGGATCACACAGCACTCCCACGTGGTCCAATTGTCTACAACAAATTACGTTTACGCTCAAATTTCTTGAATATCAGCGTAGAATACCGCAATATTGTCGACAATATCTGATTATAGCTCGCTATGACAACTTTCACCGGTCCCCGGGAAACCCATCGTCCAGCTCCCGATACGCTATTCAATCAGATTGCGGACTACGTTCTCGCATTCGAGCCGGATAGCGCGGCCGCTCGCCAGACGGCGTACTACTGCCTCCTCGACACCCTCGGGTGCGGCGTCCTCGCGCTCAACTACCCCGCCTGCACGAAGCTGCTCGGACCCGTTGTCCCGGGAGCTACGCTGCCGGGGGGTGCGAGGGTTCCGGGAACGAATTTCGAACTCGAGCCCGTTATCGCGGCATTCAACATCGGCACAATGATCCGCTGGCTGGACTTCAACGACACTTGGCTGGCCGCCGAATGGGGACATCCGTCGGATAACCTCGGCGGCATCCTCACGGTAGCGGATTATCTGAGCCGCCAGGAGGGACGTCCGACAAAGACAGTCGGCGACGTGCTAACGGCCATGATCCAGGCACACGAAATTCAGGGTGTGCTGGCATTGAACCACGCGTTCAACCGTGTCGGCCTCGATCACGTGCTACTCGTTCGAATAGCAACCACGGCCGTCGCGACCAGTATGCTCGGCGGCACGCGCGAGCAGATCATCGATGCCGTCTCGAACGCCTGGATCGACGGCGGCGCGCTTAGAGCCTATCGTCACGCGCCAAATACTGGCTCGCGCAAGAGCTGGGCCGCGGGCGACGCCACGAGCAGAGGCGTGCGACTCGCCTTGATGGCTCTTAGTGGGGAGATGGGCTACCCGTCCGCACTGACAGCCCGGCCCTGGGGATTTCAGGACGTATTCTTCGACGGGAACACGATCGAGCTCGAGCGCCCGCTCGATTCCTACGTGATGGAGAACGTGTTGTTCAAGCTGTCGTTTCCGGCGGAGTTCCATGCGCAAACTGCCGTCGAGGCCGCTATGACACTTCATCACGAAGTCGCAGACCGACTGGACGACATCGCCGAGATCGAGATTGAGACACAAGATGCTGGAGTTCGCATCATCGACAAGACGGGACCACTTGCTAACCCTGCGGACCGGGATCATTGCATTCAATACATGATTGCGATCCCTCTCGTACATGGCCGCCTCACGGCGGACGACTACGAAGATGACATCGCACAGGATCCACGCATCGACACCCTGCGGGAGAAGATGGTGGTAAGAGAGAATAAACAGTTTAGCGTCGACTATCTTGATCCCGATAAGCGCGCAATCGGTAACGCGATCACGATTAAGTTCAAGGATGGTACAAGCACCGATCGCGCCGTAGTCGACTATCCCATCGGCCATCGGCGCCGGCGTGCCGAAGGCATGCCTGTGTTACGTGAGAAGTTCGAGCGCAACCTGCGCAGCCACTTCTCGCCAGATCAGGTGAACTCGATCCTGAGAGCGTGCAACGATCAAACTGAACTCGAAGCCATGCGCGTGGACGATTTCATGAATCTCTGGGAGAAGACGGATGACGGCTGAGGTTCACAAGCACCCGAGGACGATCGCGACAACGCTCACGGAGGAACTGACCGACGCCATCGTCACGGGAAAGATTGCGGCCGGCGAAAAAATCAGCGAGCCGGATCTCGCGCGACGATACAACGTCAGCCGCGGACCGCTCCGAGAGGCGATCCGCCGACTTGAGGGCCGGGGCCTCGTCCGGCACGTTCCTCACGCCGGTGTGCGCGTCGTTACGCTCGACCCCGAGGAAGTGATCGAGATGTACGCAGTTCGCGAAGCACTCGAGGGTTTGGCCGCAAGGCTTGCGGCGGAACGGATGAGCGAAAGCGAAGTCGACGCGTTGCGCGCGCTCCTCGACGAGCATGAGACTACCGTGCAGCGTAGTGAAGGGCGCGAGTACTTCCAGCAGGAAGGCGATCTCGACTTCCACTACCGCGTGGTCCAGGCTAGCCACAACGAAAAGTTGATCGCACTTCTTTGCGGCGAACTCTATCACCTCGTACGAATGTACCGCTACCGTTCGAGTCGGACTGCCTTGCGCCCACAGCGAGCATTGACAGAACATCGGCGTCTTCTGGACGCCATAGCCGAACGCGATGGCGAACTGGCGGAGCTTCTCATGCGCCGCCATCTCAGCCGCGCTCGCGAAAGCATCGCCGCACAACTGGCACAGACTGATGAGTAACCAAACACTACGCGACGCACTCCGATCGCAGACACCGTTGCAGATTGCGGGAACGATCAATGCCTACTTCGCGCTGCTCGCGGAACGCAGCGGCTTCCGGGCCATCTATCTGTCGGGCGCCGGCGTAGCCAACGCGTCCTTCGGCATGCCGGACCTCGCCATGACGACACTCAACGACGTCGTCGAGGACGCGCGACGTATTACGGCGGCGACGGAACTTCCGTTACTCGTAGACGCCGATACGGGCTGGGGTACGGCATTCAATATCGCTCGTACGACGCGCGAACTCATCAGAGCGGGTGCAGCGGGCATGCACCTCGAAGACCAGGAACAGGCCAAGCGTTGCGGGCACAGACCGAACAAGGCCATGGTGTCTACCGAAGAGATGTGCGATCGCATTAAGGCGGCCGTCAATGCACGGACTGACGACGCTTTCGTGATCATGGCGCGAACGGATGCCTTCGCCCACGAAGGCAAGCAAGCATCGCTCGACCGCATCCACGCGTATATCGAAGCCGGAGCCGACATGATTTTTGCTGAAGCGCTCTACACACTTGACGATTACCAGGCATTCACCGACGCAGTCGACGTACCCGTGCTCGCCAATCTGACAGAGTTCGGGTTAACGCCATATTTCACGATCGACGAACTCGCCGCTGCCGGAATCGCGATGGCTCTCTATCCGCTCTCGGCGTTCCGCGCCATGAGTAAAGCCGCTCTCAAAGTCTACGAGACAATACTCGCGGAAGGCACACAGGAACCGATCCTGGATTCCATGCAGACGCGCGAAGAGCTTTACGAGGTCCTCGGCTACCACGACTACGAGCGAGAGCTGGACGAACTCTACGCCGCCCGGGAGAAAGAATAATGACCGAGAAAATCAATCACGCGGGCCTGCGCGGAGTGTCGGCCGGCGAAACCGCGATCGCTACATGCGGCCAGGAGGACTACGGCCTCACCTACCGCGGTTATGACATTCTCGAACTCGCGGAGTTCGCGACTTTCGAGGAAGTAGCATGGCTCCTACTATACGGCGAGCTGCCAACCGCTACGGAGCTTACGTCGTACCAGAATACGATTCGAGACATGCGGGAGCTGCCCGCGACGCTCTGCGAAGTTCTCGAGCGTATCCCGGCCGACACGCACCCGATGGACGTGTTGCGCACCGGCTGCTCAATGCTTGGCACACTCGAGCCCGAGCGTGACTTCTCGCACCAGCTCGATGCAGCCAACCGTCTGATCGCAACCTTCCCGGGCATGCTGCTCTATTGGCACCACTTCGCAACGAACGGTGAACGAGTCGCGACACAGACTGGCGAACAGACGGCCGCTGGTCACTTCCTGCACTTGCTGCATGGCGAGTCGCCGAGCGAGCTATACCGCCGCGCAATGGACGTTTCCTTGATTCTCTACGCGGAACACGAGTTCAATGCCTCGACGTTCACCGCCAGAGTGTGCGCGGCGACGCTCTCGGATCTTTTCTCCGCCGTTACCGGGGCCATCGGTACGCTGAGAGGACCGCTGCACGGCGGCGCGAACGAAGCGGCTATGGAGCTAATTGAGAAGTTTGATTCGGCGGCTGCGGCACGCGCCGGCGTCACAGACATGCTCGAACGGAAGGTCAAAATTATGGGCTTCGGGCACGCGGTTTATAAAGAGTCCGACCCACGAAATCAGGTTATCAAGACATGGTCGAAAACGCTCTCCGAAGACTCGGGCGACGACGCGCTGTATGCGGTCTCGGAAGCTATCGACACTCTGATGTGGGAGAAGAAGCACCTCTTTCCCAATCTCGACTTCTATAGCGCGTCGGTCTATCGCTTCATGGGGATACCAACGCATCTCTTCACGCCAATCTTCGTCTGCTCCCGAATCACGGGTTGGGCCGCGCACATCATGGAGCAACGCGCCAACAACAAACTCATTCGGCCCGCTGCGGATTACTCGGGCCCGGACACACGGCCGTACATCGCACTGACCGAGCGTGTTTGAGAATGGCGGAGAAAGGCCACATGACCGAGCAATTCGAGACGCTCTACAGGGAATCGCTGGAGGATCCGGAGTCCTTTTGGGCGAGAGCCGCGGAGGATATCGACTGGTCAAAACCGTACGATAAGGTGCTAGATCGCTCGGACCCGCCCTTCTATCGCTGGTTTACCGGCGGTGAACTCAACACCTGCTACAACGCCGTTGACAGGCACGTCGAATCGGGTCGAGGAGAACAGACCGCTCTGATATACGACAGCCCGGTCACCGGGTCCTGTCTCCGATTCTCTTTCGCGGAACTCCAGCAGCAAGTCGCTACTGTCGCAGGCGCATTATCAGATCTCGGTGTCGGTAAGGGCAATACGGTCGTCATCTACATGCCGATGGTGCCAGAGGCTGTCATCGCGATGCTCGCCTGCTCCCGGATCGGTGCGGTGCACTCCGTCGTATTTGGAGGATTTGCGGCCGATGAGCTCGCGATCCGAATCGACGACTGCCAGCCCAGCGTCGTTCTCTCGGCCTCCTGCGGCGTCGAGCCGGCCCGTATCGTCGAGTACAAACCCTTACTCGACCGGGCACTGGAGATTGCGACGCACTCACCGAAGACCGTCGTGATCCTGCAACGAGAGCAGAAACGGGCGAATCTTGATCCAGATCGCGACGTCGACTGGCGAGACTGGGTCGCGGGCGCCGAGCCAGTCGGGTGTGTCGCCGTCGGCGCGACCGATCCTCTCTACATTCTCTATACGTCCGGCACAACGGGACGCCCCAAGGGCGTCGTTCGCGACAACGGCGGGCACGCCGTCGCGCTCAAGTGGAGCATGCGCGCGATATACGGCGTAGAGCCCGGGGAGACTTTCTGGGCAGCCTCGGACATCGGTTGGGTCGTTGGCCATTCCTACATCGTGTACGGCCCGCTCCTGAACGGCAATACGACCGTTTTGTACGAAGGAAAACCCGTGGGCACACCGGATCCCGGAGCGTTCTGGCAGGTTATCGAAAATCACGCCGTCAACGTACTGTTCACGGCACCCACGGCAATCAGGGCGATCAAGAAGGAAGATAAAAACGGCGACTTCCTCGCAACTCGTCAACTCGAAGGATTCCGTACTCTGTTTCTGGCCGGCGAACGAACCGATCCTGCAACGCTCAGGTGGGCACAGTCGCACCTCAATGTGCCCGTAATCGATCACTGGTGGCAGACGGAGACGGGCTGGTCGATCTGCGCTTGCTGCATCGGCATCGCTGACATACCGGTGCGGGAGGGATCGGCCGGCATGCCGGTTCCCGGCGTGATGGTTACTGCTCTCGATGGCAGCGGCGCGGAAGCGGCGCGCAACGACATAGGCGCGCTGGCGGTCCGGCTGCCGTTGCCGCCGGGTACGTTCGCAGGGCTCTGGAATGCTAAGGAACGGTGCCGCGATACGTATTACTCCCGTTATCCCGGGTTCTACGATACAGCGGACGCCGGCTACATTGACGATGACGGTTACGTGTTCGTGATGTCGCGAACGGACGACGTGATCAACGTTTCGGGTCATCGGCTTTCGACCGGCGCTATGGAAGAAGTCCTAGCGGCGCACCCGGACGTCGCCGAGTGCGCGGTGTTCGGTGTCCACGACGACCTCAAGGGTCAGTTGCCGATCGGACTGCTTGTGCTCAACTCGGGCACGGACCGGCCAGAGCAGGAGATCGTCAGCGAAGTCGTGTCCCTAATCAGGGATCGCATCGGCCCCGTCGCCGCGTTCAAGACCGCCGCCGTAGTAGCACGCCTGCCGAAGACACGATCGGGGAAAATCTTGCGCGGCGTCATGCGCAGGATGGCCGATGAAGACCCGTGGACGATGCCGGCAACCATTGACGATCCTGCGATCCTCGATGAGATTCAGTCAGCTTTGAAAACACTAAGTCGTCGTCGATCGTCCGACGAGTAACTACTACCTGTGTGTGGCGAATCACTATTTAGGAAAATTTCTACTCATCTTCTAGCGGTTCGACGGGCTGAAACTCAAGTTTCCCTGATAATTCCCTGTTATCTCTCTTTCGGCTATTAGGAGTGAGGGACTAACCCGTTGGTTAAGGAGACGAAGTACCCAAAATCGTCCTGAAATAGGTCCGAAGAGCGAGAAAATCCCTGTATTTTTCCCTGATAGCGGGAAATCGGAGACGAGTTCGCAGCAGACTGCCCCCACCGCCATCCAGTCTCGTCTCCGGAGACTGTCTCCGGTGATCTTGAAGATTACCGCGTAATTTCAACGTCCTACGCCCGCGTCATACCCGAGATCGAGCCGATTTCTCGGACTGGCATTAATAAAGGAGAGCCTGAACGGCGCAAGATCGCTAACTCGAGATTGCGAGTCCGCTAATTCGATCTCAGGTCGGCGCCTGACTCACGAATTCGATCGACTGACACGACAACTACCCAACACGATCGTTTGCGACAACGGCCCTGAGTTCACGTCCAAGGACATGTTCTTCTGGGCGAAGCGCACAGGCATGAAGCTGCATTGCATTCAGCCCGGCAAACCAACTCAGAACGCGTTCGTCGAGAGCTTTAACGGCAAGTTCAGAGAGTACTATCTAGACCTACATTGGTTCGCCAGTCTTGATGATGCCCGATCAATCATCAAGCAGTGGAGATCACACTACAACCATGTCAGGCTGCATCGATCCCTCGGCAAACTACCGCCTGTCATGTTCGCACGAGAAGTAGCCTGATATGCTCAATCTCCCATATCAGACGTGGCTCGGGTTAAGGGGTACGGTCACAGGATCAATCGTCACGATGTGCCCAATCCTTTCTTGATTAGAAGAGGAAACCTCTGCGACAATCTAATCTCTCCATAATCGCAGGACTAGGTATCATGAATAATTCCACTCTTAACCGCGGCGTATTCACTATCATTACCGCGTTTTTCGCAATTTCAACATTCGCTCAAGATGAAACCACTCCGCTAATGGAACAAATTATTGTCACCGCTGGTAAGACTGAGTCTACATTACTAGAAACACCTCTTGCGGTGTCGGTGGTTACAAGCGAAGAACTGGAGCAGTCGCAGGTACGCGATATCAAAGATTTACAGTTTCTTGTGCCGTCTTTGCGGGTTACGCAATTACAGTCATCAGGGAATACTAATTTTTTGATCCGTGGTTTTGGCAATGGTGCTAATAACGCAGGCATAGAACCATCGGTAGGCATATTTGTCGACGGCGTGTACCGTTCACGAACGGCGTCAGCGTTGTTTGATCTGCCAAATCTGGATCGCATTGAGGTATTGCGCGGACCGCAAAGTACGCTTTTCGGTAAAAATGCGTCTGCTGGTGTAATTAGCATAGTTACCGCAAAACCTAGCTTGCAGGAAACTACCGGTTCGACATCGTTAACCGTTGGCGCGTATAACCAGCTTCTAGTAAAAGCAGACGTCAACGGCCCACTGTCTGATACGGTCGGTTTCAGTTTATCAGGGAGTTACAGCCAGCGTGATGGGTACTACGAGGACCTCCACAGTGGTGTTGCGTTAGGTGAGTTGAATCGACACGGTGTTCGCGGTCAATTATTGTTTGTGCCTTCCGATGAACTAGAAATTCGCGTCATTGCTGATTACAACAATTTCGACGAAGCTTGTTGCGGCGTGGCCAACTTGTTTAATGGGCCGACAGGCGCCGCAGTGAAGGGTATTGGTGGGAACTTTGTGCCGGCAGCGCCGTTTGCCTATCAGGGATATTACGATTTCACGCCGGTCAACGAGTTCCAGACAAACGGTGTGTCCATTCAGTTTGACTACGATATCAGTGATGCAGTGTCACTGACGTCAATAACCGCCGTTCGTGGGTTTTCACGTTTCGATAATGTTGACGTCGATTTCACTAGTGCCCCTTTAATGGATTCGAAAGCGGGAAATAGCTCGGACACTGAAATAGACACGCTGACACAAGAGTTCCGTTTAACGGGATCGACCGATAGCATGGACTGGATGCTTGGCGCGTACATGTTTGACGAAAAAATAGACCAAGATACAGGGCTTCTTTACGGTACTGGGTTCCGTCCTTACGCTGACATCCTTGCGGGTGGATACCCAGGTGCCTCCGCTCTAAACGCGCTGGAGGCTGCAGTAGGGATGCCCAGCGGTACATTTCTCGGCCAGGGGCAAGGACTAACCGAGAACTCTGCCATGGATAACGAGACGTTGTCGATTTTCGGCCAGGCTGATTTTGCTCTAAGTGATCGGGCGACGCTTACATTGGGAGTAAACCATACTAAAGACGAGAAAAGCGTTGTTTTTGACTCGACCGCTACAGATATATTCTCATCGCTAGATATGACGCAAATCGGTTACGCGGGGCTATTGGCTGCCTTGGGCCATCAGCCTACGGCGCAGTACCTCAGTACTGTGCCATGCTCAGCGGCGACCGGGCCTGCTTGTAACCAGCTGCTAGCCCTTGTACCGCTGCAGTTCTTGCCGCCGAATGTCGACTTTCCCAATTCGGTGGAATCTGGCAGATCTGATGACAGCAATACGACTGGCACGTTGAGGTTTGCCTTCGACATTTCTGATGCCATAAATATGTATGTAAGCGCGGGAACTGGCTTTAAAGCAACGTCATGGAATCTGTCGCGTGATTCCCGCCCGTTCGCAAAAGACAAACAGGCAATTGAGGCTGCTAGCCTAAACGTCCCGAATCTTTACTACGCGACGCGCTTCGCGTCGCCAGAAGAATCAACCGTCTATGAGCTTGGATTGAAAGCACGCTGGGAGACGGTTGCACTCAATGTTGCAGTCTTCGACCAGTCAATCGAAGGTTTCCAGTCGAATATCTTTAACGGTACTGGCTTCAGCTTATCGAACGCTGGCAAACAGTCAGTTTCAGGTGTAGAGGTTGATCTCCGTTGGCAGCCGACGGCCGCGTTCCAGGGCTTACTAGCCGTAACGTCCCTCGACCCGCTATATGACTCATTCCCGGGCGCACAAGGCGTTAACGGGGTTACGGACCTCAGTGGTACAAAACCTCCAGGTATCCACGAGTTAAGTCTTACCGCGGTAGGTCGCTACAATTTCTCAGTGGGGAATGCTGACGGCTTCGCCCGTGCTGAGTATAGCTACGAGAACCGGGTACCGGTCGTCGAGAATGTTCCGGAAGGCACTGCTTGGCGGGAGGTTAATACGATCAATGCGAGCGTAGGATTGGCCTGGGACAGCGGCCTTGAACTCACGCTGTGGGGTCGAAATATCACCAACGATGAGTACCTTCTGAGCGCATTTCCGTCACCGGCACAGGCCGGAAGCTACTCTGGATATCCGAACCAACCCCGCACTTATGGCCTAACAGTTAGTAAATACTTCGATTAGAACTATATGGGAATTATTTTTGTAAGTGCGTGAACCGTCATTGAGTCAGTTCTATGAAACGCGGCCTTGGGTATTCTCTAGTTTGACATAGATCTGATTGAGCGACGATATTGAGCCATTCACTGGAAAGCGAGGAACGCTAGAATCGCGCTTTTTCGTTTCCTCATTCAGCCAGTTAATTCGGATACCAGGCCTTACAAGCAACTCGACCTCGAATCTCAACTGGCCAGCGGACGACAGTTCAGAGTCCTCAACGTGGTGACGATTACTCGCGAGATTGTCTACTGCAAATTGTCGATACATCGATCTCAGGTCGGCGCCTGCCTCACGAATTCGATCGACGGTACTGACAAGTTAACTAACTTCGTGCCGAAAAGTGGGCATTTCGTGCGACGCACAACTTAAAATAATATTGGAGTGGGCGCTGCCGTAGAAATATGGGGCAAAACGCACTGTATCGGGTAGCGTCGGCCCAAGCCTACGAGTTAACTTGTCAATACCCCGTGGCGTCCATGGTCGCTATGTCGAGTAGGATGTGCGGGTTTCGCCAAAAGATGCTCACGACTTCTCCTTCCACCTCGGTAACGGTACTGCGATCGAACTCAGCCATCGAATGATGAGCTGAGACTAATACAGGCAACGTGACGAACGAACTCGCGAGTATCGTCAACAAGACTCTCCGATTTAATCTCATTACCATGAACCTCATGTCTGGTCTTGCTGAGTCTACTACGAGGACGTGGCCGAATGGACAATGAAACCCATGATTCGCTTTTCATCGCACCCCGATACAGGCATTATTCTCGAATGTTTAGTACCTCGCACGCGAGTACGAGGCAGCGAGAAAAAAATAAGGGGAAGCGGCGTGTACAAAACTATTTTCGCGTCATTGGGTCTGTTCAGCCTTCCTTTGGCGGCACAGACGATACCGCAATTCGAGGTCGATCCCTATTGGCCGGGGGCACTTCCCGCTGGCTGGATTAACGCCACGCTCGGCCACCCCTGTGTCGACTCCCACGATCATATCGCGGTACTCGACCGGCAGAACATCACAGGTGAAGAAGCGGAAACGTCTGTACCGGCGGCGTCAATCATGCTGTTCGATACCGACGGCAATCTCGTCGACTCATGGGGCGACTCAACACGCGTGCCCGACAGCATCCATGGCTGCGCCTTCGATGCAGACGACAACATCTGGGTCGTCGGCAACAACGATGGCATCGCGCAAAAATACAGCCATGCCGGCGAATTGCTGTTTCAGATCGGTACCCTCGGTGTACTCGATACCCACGACGGTACGGCGATCCGGGCGGCTGATAACTCGATTAACCGCGAACCCCTGAATGCGGGCCGGGACCGGCTCTTCTTCCCGGCAGGCGTCGCAATCGACCCGGAGAACGGCGATGCCTATATCGCGGACGGTTACGGCAATAAGCGAATCGCCGTGTTCGACGAGCATGGGCAGTATTTGCGCCAATGGGGGCGTCAAGCAACATTGGAAGAAACCCTCGCCGGTACTGGCGGCGCATTTTCCTACGCGCTGCACTGCATCGCCATCAGCAACGAGGGACTGGTGTACGTCTGCGATCGCGAAGGGCTCCGCGTCCAGGTGTTCGACAAGATGGGAAACTTCGTCCGAAACATCTGGGTCAAGACCGGCAACGCATCCTTGCCGGACACGCGCGGCACCGTCTGGGGACTCGCATTCTCAACTGATGACGCGCAGCGGTATCTCTATGTTCTCGATGGCCGCCATGAGCAGGTGCACATACTCGACCACGCGAGCGGCGAGATCCTCTCGTCGTTCGGCCGCCCCGGTCATCAACTCGGCAATTTCACAGTAGCGCACGGTCTTTCTGTGGATTCCAACGGGAACATCTACGTTGCCGAGTCGGGTACGGGCCGCCGCGTGCAACGGTTCAATCTTGTGAGAAACTAGCAGGAGACCATCATGATCAATCGAGTCGCGCTACTCGGACTATTTCTCCACGTTGTCTCGCTGTCCGCGCAGAACATTCGAGATACCTACGGCTCAACTCTGGCCGATGTCACCGACGAAATGGTTGTAGCCGCTGAAGCCCTATTGAGCACACTGGACGATCCTACGCGCCAATCTCGCGAAGAGATGCTCGACATTCGCACCGACCATTTGCGGCTGACCATGGACGACGAAAACCGACAGGACTGGAGTTACTGGCCAAGATCGCAACACGGGATGCTGCTCTCGCTCATGAACACCGAACAGAGAATTCTCGTGCATGAGCTGTTGTCCACGTTGCTCGGGATCAAGGGGCAACTCAAAGTGACGCAAATCATGGAGCTGGACAACGTGCTCGAAGATCTCGAGTTTGTTGGTCAGCCACGCGGTTTCGAAAACTACTATCTGACGATCTTCGGTTCACCGTCTGCGACTACTCCGTGGTCGTGGCGTTTTCAAGGCCATCATCTATCGCTGAACGTAACGCTCATCGCCGGCGACATTGCCGTAACACCGTCGTTTCTCGGCGCGACACCCGCTGAAATATCGACGGGATTCATGGCCGGTTTACGAACGCTGCGTGCCGAGGAAGATCTCGGCCGGCTTCTCGCGCGCTCGTTCAACACGGCACAAATCAAGCAGGCGAAAATCGGCGAGCAAGCGCCTCGAGACCTGTTCACGGGAAATCTCGATGCGAACGCGTTTCGCCTGAAAGATCGGAGTGACTGGGATACATGGCGGGAAAACGTGCGGCCCGAGGGCATTTCCGTCGCCGACCTCGACGCAGATCAGCGAATTATCGTGCAGAGAATCGTTGATGAAGTCATTACGACCTATCGGCCGGAAATAGCGAACGGCTATCTCGAAGGCATCGATATAACCGATCTGAGCTTCGCATGGATGGGCAGCCTCGAACGACGTTCACCGCACTACTATCGCCTGCAAGGCGGGGATTTCGTCTTCGAATACGATAATTTCCAGGGCAACGGCAATCACATCCACACGGTCTGGCGTAGCGTGAGCGGTGATTTTGGCGAGGATCTGCTAGAGGCGCATTACCGCAAGTCGCATCGCTAGGTGACACCCGCAGCTGGGCGATAACGCCTGCAATCCATCTAACGTCGTATCCGGACGATTTCCCCCGTCTTTGCTTATAGTTTAGAATCGTCGAAAATCTATCAATATCGCTAAATCAACGATATAAAAATTGTGTAGCGCTCAAACTCAGGAGAAAAATAGTGGCGCATCGAAAGGGAACTCAAGGCATGATGCAGGTTGACTACGAGCAGCGCATGAATATGGATCGCATGCGTGAATATCGAGTCAATCGTATCAAGCATTACATGGATGAGTTCGACATTGACTGTTTGTTGCTCTTCGATACAGGCAATAAACGTTACTCAACTTCGACCGCTGTCTGTTCACCTGAAATCGATAATATGGGCCGCTACGCGATCATCCCGCGCAATGGGCCACCCCATATATTTGGTTTTGGATCGGAGGTGGCGAGCGAAAAGCTTAACTGCCCATGGATCGCCGACTATACGTTCCCCGCGCACGGTACGATGTTCGGCGCTCTGCCTGAGACATGGGGTTGCTCTGCAGGCTTCTTGAAAGACCTGGACATGGTGCTGGGCAACTTCGGTCTAGATAAGAGCAAGATTCGAATCGGTGTCGACGTTATCGAAGCTCAAATATTGCTCGCCATGCAGGCCAACGGTTACACAATCGCCGATGGTCAGGGCGTTATGCAGTACGCACGATCCATCAAGAACGAAGATGAGATCATGATCCTGAAACATGGCGCTGCGATTGTTGATGCGGCGTTTCATGCGATCGCGCGGGAGATCCATCCCGGCGCCAAAGAAAACGACCTGCAGGCAGTCGCCTCGGCTGAAATGCATCGTTTGGGCGCGCAGTGGATACACAACGTACAGGTGACGTCAGGCAATCGGACCAATCCGCACCCCCATCTGAGCTCAGACCGTCTGCTTCAGCCTGGCGATATCATTTTCATGGATATCGTCTGCTTGTATAACGGCTATCATACCTGCGTATACCGGTGCTTTACCGTTGGCCCGCCGTCTCAGAAACAGATCGATACGCACGCGCGATGTCTTGAAATTCAGTTAGGCGGCATCGATGCGGTCAAGCCTGGTTGCACCACGGCTGATGTCGTAACCCGCTGGCCCGATTACCGGCAGATGGGTGCTCTGAACGAGCATGAAATATTCGGCCTCCAATATGGCCACGGCATCGGCGTTGGCTTGTGGGAGTTCCCGATTATTTCTCGCGCCTATAGCATCGAACATCCAGTTGAAATTGAACCGGGCATGGTGTTCGCATTGGAGACCTATGCAGGTAATGAAGACGGCTCCGACGGCGTGCGCCTCGAAGACGAAGTTGTCGTGACCGATACCGATATCGAGATAATCACCAAATTCCCGACCGATAGAATTATTGGCTGTGGAATGAGCTACTAGCGCTCTCGTTACTTAAATCCGGGAGTTTCAAGAGCTACACCAATGCCGGAGAAATGAAACTCTTTATCCTGCGCCACGGGATGACTGCTGAATCGGACGCTGATGAGCGGCGTGTGTTGAGCAAAAAAG
>CAUZMW010000030.1:0-26458 GCA_963581225.1 Gammaproteobacteria bacterium | reverse complement strand
TGTCGCCGGTCAGCGCCGTCACCAGCCGTGAGGCGTCAACTGCAAAAAATCCGTCGGCTCGACACGCCCTGCCTAGCGCCGATAGCAAAGCCTGACCCGGGAATTCTAGATCGCGTTCATTAATGAAGTTTGGCGGCATCTCTTCGTGGGAATTGACGAGGACGGCCGAGCGGTCGTCAGACAGGCTGATCAGCGAGTCCTTGCCGGCAGCGACTAAGAGATCCCCGCCCAACAGGAGGTCGACTTGCCCCGCGGGAATTCGCGGACCATGCAGATCATCGATATTCCGAGCGACACGGACATGCGAGAGCACGGCGCCGAACTTCTGAGCGAGGCCGGTCTGATCCAGTTGCATGACGACCTTGCCCTCAAGATGAGCCGCCAAACCGATCAGCCCACTGGTGGTCACGACGCCCGTGCCACCGATGCCCGCTACGAGGACATTGTAGGGTGCCGATAAATCCGGCATTTCCGGCACGGGCGGGCTGGGCAGAACGTCAGCGTCCAGCGGAACCGGCGCCTTGGGCTCGGCACCGTCCAAGGTCACGAAACTCGGGCAGAATCCGTCCAGGCAACTGAAATCCCGGTTGCAGGACGATTGGTTCACCGCGCGCTTGCGGCCGAATTCGGTTTCTATAGGAACGACGGAGAGGCAATTCGATATCTGATTACAGTCGCCACAGCCTTCGCAAACCAGGTCATTGATAACTACTCGCCGTGTCGGCGTTTCGATCTGGCCGCGCTTGCGCTTGCGGCGCAGCTCGGCAGCACAGGTCTGATCGAATATCAGTGCCGAGACCCCGGGCTGCTCGCGCAGCTCGCGCTGCAACCGGTCCAACTCCTGACGATGATGAATGGCGACACCACCCGGAACGTCATTGTTGCCCGCATATTTCTCCGGATGATCGCTGACGATGACGACCGGCCGGACGCCTTCAGCCACGAGCTGGTGCGCGACCTGCCCGGTACTGAGACCGCCTTCCACCGGTTGCCCGCCGGTCATCGCGACGGCATCATTATAGAGAATCTTGTAGGTAATATTGACTCCGGCCGCTACCGCAGCTCGAATCGCGAGCGAGCCGGAGTGCGCATAGGTTCCGTCGCCAAGGTTCTGAAATACATGCTCGGTATCGGTGAACGGCGCCCGCCCGATCCACGTGGCGCCTTCGCCTCCCATCTGCGTGTAGGTCTCCGTATTGCGACCCATCCATGCCGCCATGAAATGACAGCCGATGCCGGCGATGGCCTGGCTCCCCTCCGGTACGCGCGTCGAGGTATTGTGCGGACAGCCTGAACAGAAGTGCGGCAAGCGGCCGCCGTTTCCAGCCATGGCCTGCACCGCGTCGTCTTTCCGGGCGAGAAAGCCCAGACGCTCATCGATGTCGGGACTCGTGTAGAAACGCGCGAGCCGCGTTCCCAGAGCTCGAGCTACCGTAGCCGCAGTCAGTTCTCCCGAGGACGGCAGCAACCAATCGCCGTGTTCATCATGCTTACCGACCACGACCGGTCTGAATTCGCCGCCCCCGACAAAGAGCTGTTCCTTGAGCTGAGGCTCAATGACTCCGCGCTTCTCTTCTATTACGAGAATCTCTTCCAAGCCGTCGGCGAATCGACGAAGTCCCTCGGCTTCAAGTGGCCAGCTCATGCCAACCTTATAGAGCCGAATACCTATCTCGCCGGCTCGCTCCGTACTGATACCGAGATCGGTTAGCGCCTGCAGCGTATCGGCGTGGGACTTGCCGGTGGTAACCAGGCCGAGCCGCGGCCTGGGGCTGTCGATGATGATGCGATCGAGCTGATTCGCACTGGCAAACGCCTCGGCGGCCTTGAGTTTCTGCGTGTGTAACCGGAATTCTTGTTCGAGCGGGGGGTCCGGCCAGCGGATCCCAAGACCTTCGGCAGGCAACTCAAAGTCGGGCTGAACGATCTCGAAGCGGTCGTGATCAAACTCGATGGACTGGGATGCGTCGGCCGTATCCTGGATCACCTTCATGCCAACCCAGCAGCCACTGTAACGCGACAACGCGAAACCCCGGAGCCCGAGTTCAATCAGTTCCCGGACATTGGAGGGATTCAGTACCGGCATCATGGCGTCGATGAAGCTGTACTCACTCTGCTGAGGCAACGTCGATGACTTACAGGTGTGATCGTCACCGGCAGCGACCAGAACACCGCCGTGAAGCGACGTACCCGCAGCGTTGCCGTGCTTGAACGCGTCCCCCGACCGATCGACGCCCGGCCCTTTCCCGTACCACAGGCTGAAGACACCATCGACCTGAACGCCGGGGAAGAGATTCGCCTGCTGAGTACCCCAGATAGAGGTGGCGGCCAACTCTTCGTTGAGCCCGGCCTGGAAACGAACGCCGGCCTGGTCCAGTACTTTGCTGGCACGCCACAGCTCTCGATCCAGACCGCCCAACGGCGAACCACGGTACCCCGACACGAAACCGGCGGTATTGAGCCCGGCGCCCCGGTCTCGATAGCTCTGCAGCAACAGCAACCGTACCAGCGCCTGCAACCCCGTAATGAAAAGTGCCTTCCTCTCCAGCTGGTAGCACTCGTCCAACCGATCGATGTCGCGAAGAGTCATCTCTTAAAGCTCAAGTTTCATGGTCAGCGGAGTCCCAGCGCAGCGGTAGTCATTGCTAATGATATCTGGATATGCGGCAGAATCTAATAAGCGTCTCACCGACCCTACGGATCGGGGTGATCGGCCAGCACATCCATAAAGATATTCGTGTCGACATTGCCGCCGCTCAGCACCAGCCCGACACAGTCGTGCTCAGCAGCGCTCCCGTTCAACACGGCCGCGAGCGCCACGCCGCCGGAGGGCTCGAGAACCAACCGCAGATACCGCGCGGCGAACGCCATCGCATGACCGGCCTGGGCGTCGGTCACCGTTATTCCTGCACTCAATATCTGACGGTTGATGGCGAAAGTGATGGCGCCCGGTGTCGGCGCCATCAGCGCATCGCAGATCGTCGCGGGGTGACCATGGACGACCTGGCGGGAATCCGCTGTGAGCGAGCGGCGCGTCTCATCGTAACCCGCCGGCTCGACTGCGTTGATCCGGCACTCGGGGAACAAGGCCGAGATGCTGAGCCCGGACCCCGCAATCAAACCGCCGCCGCCACAAGGCGCGTAGAACGCGTCCAACTTCAGTCCTTTTGCCTGCGCGTAGCGGCCAAGTTCCAGTCCCACCGTGCCTTGCCCGGCGATGATGTCGGGGTGATCGAACGCCGGCACGACTGCCGAGCCGCGCTCCGCAGCGATCTGCGCCGCGATATGCTCACGGTCGTCTCGATAGCGATCGTACAGAACGACCTCCGCGCCGAGAGTTCGAGTGTTGAACTGCTTGATCTTGGGCGCGTCCCTCGGCATAACGATGGTCGCCTGGACGCCGAGCCACTTGGCGGCGAGCGCTACACCCTGCCCGTGATTTCCCGACGAAAAAGCGACGACGCCAGCGCTGCGTTCCGTGTGACTCAGTTGCAAAAGGCGGTTGAGCGCACCGCGAATCTTGAAGGCGCCGCCGTACTGCAAAGATTCGGCTTTGACGAGAACCCGGGTGCCAGCGCGCTGATTCAGGATGTCGGATTCGAGCACCGGTGTTGCGATCAGCCAATCTCGAAGCCGGCCGCTGGCCTCCTCGATATCGGTCATCGTCGGCAGCACATCCGTCATACAGTTACAACTTGCTCTCCTTTCAGGCGGGTACTATAACTGAGACAATCGCGTCGCCATGAATAAAGACAGACTCGATCTCCGGCGACACTCACATTCATTCGGTCAGTATCTGAAGCGACCGGGCGAGTCACGTACGCTGATCGTCATCGTGCTAACAAGCGCGATGATGATCGTGGAGATCGCCGCCGGGCTCGCCTTCGGCTCCATGGCCCTGCTGGCCGATGGCCTGCATATGGCCTCACATACCGCGGCACTGAGCATCAACGCGTTCGCCTATATCTATGCCCGCCGCCAGGCGCACAACGAACGCTTCAGTTTCGGCACGGGTAAGGTCAACACGCTCGGTGGCTTTACCGGCGCCGTGCTACTGGCGGGATTCGCCCTCTTCATGGGTTGGGAGAGCGCGGAGCGGCTGATGTCCCCGGTAGAGATTGCATTCAATCAGGCCATCTTCGTCGCGATCATGGGACTGATCGTCAATGGCGCTTCCGTCATGATCCTCGGGCATACACACGGTCCCGCTCCGGATGACGCCTCGACGGCCGAACCGGGGCCGCACGATCACATCCATCATCACCAGCATGATCACAATCTGCTCGCCGCGTATCTGCACGTGCTAGCCGACGCGCTGGTCTCACTGCTGGCGATCTTCGCCCTATTGAGTGCCAAGTACTTCGGCCTGATCTGGGCGGACCCGGCCATGGGCATCGTCGGCGCAATTCTCGTCGCGCGCTGGTCGCTCGGTTTGATCTTCAGCACGGCGCAGATACTGCTCGACCGGGAGGGGCCGACGGATCTTAGATCGGAAGTGAGACACCGTATTGAGTCCCAGGACGACGCCCACATCGTGGATCTGCACGTCTGGGCCGTCGGGCCGAATATCTACTCGGCGATCGTGGCCCTCGTGACGCGTCACCCCCAACCGCCTGAGCACTATAAGGCGCTGATTCCGAAGAGCCTGAATATTGTCCACATGACCGTCGAAGTTCACGCCTACGACGAAATCGTGCAATGAGCGATTCGACCATGGACTCCTCCGCCGAGGGATCTAAGTCCGGCCGCCCGTTGGTACGATTTCAGGACGTCGATGTCGCGCTCGCCGGTCACACCATCTTGCACGGCCTCAACTGGGAACTACGCGCCGGCGAACATTGGGCGGTCGTCGGCGCAAACGGCAGCGGGAAAACCAGTTTCCTCAGGCTTGTTGCCGGCACGTTGTGGCCCGCGCCGAATAGCGGCACACGCCGCTACGATTTTGAAGGAGAACTGCAGATCGACGCCGTGCAGGCGCTCGGGAAGATCACGCTCGTCGGTCATGAACTACAGGACCGTTACACCCGCCTGGGTTGGAATTTCGACGCTGTCGATGTTGTGTTATCAGGGCTCAACAGGACCGATATTCCGCGTCATCAACCCGAGGCGAAAGATCGGATCAGGGCGCGCGGGCTGCTGCGAAAACTCAAGCTACTGGATCTCGCCGACAGGCCGTTTCTGGAACTGTCTCGCGGCGAGCAACGGCGTGTCTTGATCGCGCGGGCCTTAGCGTTCAAGCCCATCATTCTGATCCTCGATGAACCGGTGGCGGGCCTCGACGCAAACTCCCGCCGGAACTTGAACGAAACTGTCGAACAGATCAGCGAGAACATTACCGTGCTCTGCTCGTACCATGAAGCCGCGAACCTGCCGCGCAATATGAATCGACTTCTATGTCTCGCCGACGGTCACGTGACCGAGTCGGGTCCGATCCCGGCGTCGAGCGATGCTTACGGTAACCACGCGGTCGCGGGCTCTACGCCTCGTGCCAGTTCCCCGACAGTCGATGCCGGTCATGAAGCGACGATCATCGACGTTCAACATGCCGATATCTGGCTCGATAAACACCGTGCGCTGGCAGACATCGTCTGGCAGCTCATGGAAGGAGAACACTGGCAACTAACCGGGCCAAACGGCGCCGGGAAAAGCACGTTCCTGCGCCTCCTTCATGGGCAGTTGCGTCCAGCTAAAGGCGGCACCATCGAGTTTCCCGGCATCGATAATTCTGACAACGTCTGGTCGCTTCGACGCCAGGTCGCCTGGGTCTCGCCCGAACTCCAGGCAGGTTACTGGTTTCCATCCACGGTCCATCAGTGCATCGCCTCGGGGTTCAATTCCAGCATCGGGCAGACGCGACGCCTGCAAAAACCCGAAGCTGAGCTGGTCACGGAACTACTCGAACAATTCGAGCTGACCGACCTGACGAGGCGAAATGTGAAGGCGTTGTCCTACGGGCAATTTCTTCGCGTCCTGATTGCACGCGCCGTCGTTCATCGGCCTAAGGTCCTGTTACTCGACGAACCCTGGGAGGGTCTCGATCCGGGCAATCTTGAGCTGGTCACTCGAGAACTTAACCAAATTATCGCGCGCGGCACACAGTTGGTCTGCGCGACCCATGTGCATCGCCATACGGAGCAATTCAATCGAGAACTCGTACTTGAGCGCGGCCGAATCGCCCGAGCCGGGTAGACAAGTCAAAGGAGATCTGAGAAATGGAACTGAAAGGAAAAGCGATCCTTGTGACCGGCGCAGCACGCGGTCTCGGTGCCGCGATCGCTAAAGGTGTCGCCGACAAGGGCGGCGACTTAGCGCTCGTGGATCTCGACGCGGCAACGCTCGCGGATACGCAACGAGCCTGCGAAGCACTCGGAGTAACGGCCCGCAGCTATGCCGCCGATGTCGCGAATGAAGAGCAGGTCGTCGCATTGTTCAACCAGGTCGCGCAGGACTTCGGGCGCCTCGACGGCCTCGTCAACAACGCCGGCATTCTAAGAGACGGCATTCTCGTCAAGGCGAAGGATGGGGAAATTGCAAGCAAGATGAGTCTCGAGGACTGGCAGGCCGTTATCGATGTCAACCTGACCGGTGTGTTCCTATGTGGCCGTGAGGCGGCAGAGCACATGATCCGCCTCGGTGAAGGCGGTTGCATCATCAATATGTCCAGCATCTCGCGATCTGGAAACTTCGGCCAGAGCAATTACTCCGCAGCCAAAGCCGGCGTCGCTTCATTGACGGTCGTCTGGTCCAAAGAACTGGCCCGCCACGGCATACGCGTGAACGCTATCGCGCCGGGATTCGTCAACACGGAGATGGTGGCCAGTATGAAGCCGGAGGCCCTAGAGAAGGCCAGGGCTCATATTCCGGTTGGTCGTCTCTGCGAGCCGGCAGAGATTGCGCACACGGCAATATATCTCTTCGAGAATGACTACGTAGATGGCCGGGTCATCGAGATCGACGGCGCCCAGCGGCTCTAGAAAAAGGTGCCGGGTAAAAAAAGGTGCCGCCCGGCCGCGTTGACTCGCGACCGGGCGGCACCGACCTTAACTTACTAGTTAGTGCTTAGGTTGTAGCCTTGCTCGTCATGGAGCACGAGGTCGAGACCTTCCTGTTCTTCTTCCTCGGTGACCCGCAAACCGATTACGGAATCGAGCACCTTGAGGATGATGAAGCTAACGACACCGCAATAAACGATCGTCGCACCGATACCAACGATCTGCACACCGACCTGGGAGGCAATCGTCATGCCTTCTCCTAGGCCGACACCGCCTAATCCTGCGGCGGCGAATACACCCGTCAGCAGAGCGCCGATGACTCCACCGACACCATGCACACCGAAGACGTCCAGAGAATCGTCATAGCCGAATGCACGTTTTGCCTTTACGACCGCGATATAACATCCGAACCCGGAAGCGACGCCGATTGCTAACGCGCCCATCGGGCCCACGTAACCGGACGCCGGCGTAATAGCGACCAATCCAGCAACAGCTCCGGAGACCAGACCCAGAGCGCTGGGTTTACCGTGGTTGATCCACTCCGCGAACATCCAGGTAAGTGCCGCGCCGGCTGTCGCGATCTGCGTGACTGCCATGGCCATACCAGCCGTTCCGTCCGCCGCGAGCTGACTACCGGCATTGAAGCCGAACCAGCCAACCCACAACATCGCAGCACCAACCATCGTCAGTACGACATTACTGGGTTTCATCGGCGACTTCGGGAACCCTTGCCGCTTGCCCATGACCAGGGCCGCCACGAGTCCGGCAACACCCGCGTTGATGTGGACGACCGTGCCGCCGGCGAAATCGAGCACGCCCAACTCGCCGAGCCAACCGCCTCCCCAGACCCAGTGACAGATTGGGGCGTAAACTACGGTGACCCAGATCGCCATGAACCATAGGACTGCCGAGAACTTCATGCGCTCGGCGAATGCCCCAACGATCAGCGCGGGCGTGATGATGGCGAAAGTCAGTTGGAATATAGCAAACACGGATTCCGGAATCGTTCCGCTTAACGAGTCAACGGTGACCCCGGCCATGAAGGCCTTACCCAAACCGCCCACGAGACCTCCGACGTCGTCGCCGAAAGCCAGACTGTATCCATACAATACCCAGATGATCGTCATCAGACAGCAGATCGCGAAGCACTGCATCATGACTGACAAGGCATTCTTCGCTCTCACCATGCCGGCGTAGAACAGAGAAAGCCCTGGAATCGTCATAAACAATACCAACGCCGTCGCCGTCAACATCCAAGCCGTGTCACCGGAGTCCAGCACGTCCTGAGCGAGGACAATACCTGGCGTGAGCGCAGCCAGCAGCGTACAACCGCTGGCGCGAATTACTCTGGAGATTTTCTTATCCATCACTAATTTCCTCCCAATGCGCTAAAGCGCCTGATCGCCGGTTTCACCGGTTCGAATCCGGATCGCCTGCTGAAGATCGGACACAAATACCTTGCCGTCACCAATAGAACCGGTAGCGACGGCAGCGACGATCGCTTCGACAGCTGCCTCCAACAGTTCATCAGCAACGGCTGCTTCTATTTTCGTTTTCGGCACAAAGTCCACCGAATACTCTGCCCCTCGGTAGAGTTCCGTGTGACCCTTCTGCCTCCCGAATCCCTTTACTTCAGTGACCGTCAAGCCTTGAACACCTGCCTCGGCCAACGCCTGACGAGCATCCTCCAACTTGAACGGTTTGATCACTGCTGTGATTAGTTTCATGACTCTACCTCGACTATTTTTCTAATCATTCGCCAATAGAAAAAGACCTACTGATACCAAACGTGATGGCGTTGGTAGGGGCCCCACTTGTTTTTGCCTCTCCGTCATACACCTGCAAGTCATCACTCACCATGATGAACGTCACCGAAAGATCGAGGCCGTTAAAATCGTAGCCATAACCGACCTCCACAACTTCGCCTGAAAAATCCCCGCCGAAAGTGCCAAAACTAGCGGCGAATCCGTTGCCAAAATCGTAACCTAGAGAAGTAAAGGTGTAGTCCTCAGGAGTGGGGGCATCCCAATTACCGAGGGCAACATCGAAAGAAAAGCTACCGGCACCTAATCCAAGATTAAGTTCGTGATAAGTGCTATCCCATCCATCGGTGTAGTAGTAGCCGGTATAGCCCACGCCCCAACTCGCACCACCATCGCCAATATCGCCACCCGTACCGAAATAAAGATCTGTCTCAAGCCCGTCACCCACATCAGCAGCCCAAGTGCCAATATAAAAGCCGTTCTCGCCTTCATAATCGAGACCGGCAAATGCAGAAGAAGCCTCTTGAAATATACCGCGATAGATATAATCACTTACCATCCCGACATTCGCCGAAAGGTCTGCCATCAACACCGCGGGGGCAAGGCCGAAGCTCATTACAATGATCGTCTGTCGTAGTTTCATGGCGGGGTTCCTCCTTCGCCGAATGTTATTGGTGGTCCCCTTCTTGCAGTATCCGTACCAAGAAATTTTTTATATTTATTTTCAATAACTTACGTGTATGGACACGTGTCAGGCTGGGGAGAAAACGCACTACGATGGTGCGGTCATGCACTGAATTAGGGCAGATGCCCAATAACAATCGCGACGAGGCCGTCGCTCCCACAGCGTAGGGACTGATCTTCGGGGGAGCGGCCGCCTGGCCACGATACGCCGGTAAGAATCGCGACGAGGCGCCGCTCCTACAACGAAGCAGGCTATGATCTGAAAGAAGTTGGGCTGGCTAGACCTCCGCCTGGGCGACCGTCAACACGAGACCGTCGAATTCTTCGCTCAGCATGATCTGACAGCTCAGCCGGGACCGGCCGTCATCGAACGTCGACAGATCGCTGAGGAGCTCGATCTCTGCGCGGCTACGCGGCGGCAACTTCTCGGCCCAGGCCGGATCTACGAACACGTGGCAGGTCGCACAAGAACACAGGCCGCCGCAGATGGCGTCGACGCTGTTATCGAGATCGCGGATGTTCTCCATGACGGAAATTCCGTTCTCGGCATCGACGTCGATCGTCTGTCCCTGCCGGTCAGTTACAACGAGCTTGGCCATCGGCTCCAAGTCCTCACACGAAAAAACGGGGTGCACTATAGCAGAGACAATATGATGTCAGAATTCAGTGGAATCAACGCCGCGGCCGGTACCTGCCTGGTGCTCTGTCTCAAAGCGCCGGAGAGATCCAAACGCCGGCTCGCCGCGGAGATCGGCGAGCTTGCAACGACCGCAGCGACACATCTGTGGGCCTGCGTGCTGGAGGACCTCCACAGTTGGCCCGGCCCGACTTGCTTTGCGCCGGCCGACGCCGACGATGCGGCATGGCTGAATCGGCAATTGAACGGCTCTTATGCAACCGTTCTTCAGGAAGGCGGCAATCTGGGTGAGCGACTCAATCATGTCGACGAGGTCTTACGGAGCCGGGATCAGAGAAAACTTCTGTTCATCGGCACGGACTGTCCTACCATGGAGCGGAGTTACCTGTTGCAGGCGGCGGCAGAGCTGACGAGCCACGACGTCGTCTTGGGCCCGGCGGCCGATGGCGGCGTGGTTCTGATGGGCGCACGTCTGGCATGGCCCACACTCACCGATCTACCCTGGAGTACCCACCGCTTGTACGACGAACTAACCTCCCAGTGCACACGGCACAGCCTGAGCATCGCGATTCTCGAGCCGCGCGCGGACGTTGACTCGGTAGCCGCCTTGTTGGCCGCAGGTAACGATCTGGCGCAGGACCGCCGGCCCGCGAGGCGCGCATTAAGCCAGTGGCTAAAGCAGCCGAATGCGGCCTGGGACGGAATACGATGAAACAGCACGGCAAACCTATCCTCCTGGCTATCATGGTCGTGACCATGCTGGTCGCAATCGCGCTGTTACCCGTTAGCGAGTGGCTGGCGCTCGGAATCGTCTGGATCGAGGCGCGCCGCGCCCTGGCGTGGTTCGTCTACCTCGCCACTTATATCATCGCGACCGTGCTCGTCGTTCCGGTGTCCATTCTGACGCTGGCCGCCGGTTACCTCTTCGGTTTCCCACTCGGTGTCGTGCTCGCCTCCGTAGGTAGCGTTCTCGGCGCATCTGGAGCGTTTCTCGTCGGCCGTTTCTTCATCCGCGATTGGGTCGCAAAACGGATCGCCGACTTGCCGCGGTTCCGGGCCTTGGACCAGGCGACCCGTCATGAAGGGTTTCTCATAGTCTTTCTAACCCGGCTGTCACCGCTGTTCCCGTTTAATCTCATTAACTATGGCCTGGCGCTGACGAGCGTTCGCTTCCGAGATTATTTCTTCGCCTCGTGGCTCGGCATGCTGCCGGTCACGACTCTTTATACCTATGTCGGGTCGGTAGCGAAGAACCTTACCGACTTGACGAGCGGCGGACTGCAAGGCAGCGGGTTCAGTCGAACGCTGGTTCTGGTCGGCCTCGCGGCGAGCGCCGTGCTTACGGTTCTGGTCACTCGCAAGGCGACACGTACACTCTCGCAACACCTGGCGCGTGAACCCACCGAACAGGAAGATGCGCCTTGAATCTCGAACCGGCAGATGCGGCCTACCCCGGCGCAGCCTATGATGCGGCCTGGCGCGAGCTGACTTTTCCGGCCGGCTACACGAATCCAAAGCCCAAACGACGTTATCACGTCGTGATCGTCGGCGCTGGATCAGCCGGGCTGATAACCGCTATCGGCGCTGCAGGGTTGGGGGCTCGGGTCGCGCTGATCGAGCGCGAGGCGATGGGTGGCGACTGCCTGAATGTCGGTTGCGTTCCCTCGAAAGCGCTGCTCGAGTTTACGCGGCGGTCGAATGGCGTGGCCAGTTTCGAGGCGGCCTTCGAATGGCTGCGCAAAGTACGTGCCGAGATCTCCGAGCATGACTCCGTCGAGCGCTATACGCAGAACGGCGTCGATGTCTTCCTCGGTTCCGCTCGTCTTCTGGACGACATCACAGTCCAGGTTGCCGATCGACGCCTGAGCGCGAGACGAATCGTAATCGCCACCGGAGCTCGTGCAGCAGTTCCACCAATCCCGGGCCTTGCGGAATGTCGACCGCTGACGAACGAGACGCTATTCGATCTCAGGGAACCGCCGGCTAGTCTCGCCATTCTCGGTGCCGGTGCCATCGGTTGCGAGATGGCGCAAGCTTTCGTCCGCCTGGGCGTCGACATTCATCTATTCGAAATGGCCGACCGCGTACTACCGCTGGAGGAACCGGAAGCGAGCACAGCCGTCGCGCGATCCCTGCAGCGAGACGGCGTCGCGCTGCATCTAAGCACGCCCGTCTCGAGTATTTCTTGCCACGATTCCAAAGTAACGGTGCATAGCCCGGACACGCAGATATCCGCAGACAGGATTCTTGTCGCGGCGGGTCGATGCGCGAACATCGAGGGCCTCAATCTGGACGCCGTCAGCGTCACCACGACGGCAGGGCTCGTCAGCGTGGACCATCGACTGCGTACGAGTAACTCTCGAATTTTCGCGGCCGGTGACGTCTGTTCCCGACAACAGTTCACGCATAACGCCGACGCACAGGCCCGTATCGTTATTCAGAACGCGTTGTTCGCACCGACGGCGAGTACCGCCAAGCTCATTATCCCTCACTGTACTTATACCAACCCCGAGGTTGCGCGTGTCGGTCAAAGCAAAACGAACCTCGAGCAGGGATCGAAGGGCTTCGACGTGTATCGCGTCGAATTCGGCGACCTGGATCGCGGCCGAACGGCGGGCGACACGACGGGATTCGTCGAGATTCTGACCGCTAAGGGTAGCGATCAGATCCTGGGGGCGACCATCGTAGGACACGATGCGGGCGAGCAGATCGCAAGTCTGTGTCTCGCGATGAATCACGGCATTGGGCTCGGCGGGCTCGGGAAAGCCGTGCTGCCCTACCCCACACGCGCCGAATATCTGCGCCGATTGGCCGATAACTACAATCGCACGCGCCTGACTCCGATGACGAAGCGCATCATGTCTCGGTGGTTTCGCTGGAGTATTTGATGGCGACGACGGATATTGCTGTCGTGGTGCCGGTCCTCGAAGATACGACCGCGCTAAAGACACTTGTCGGGCTGTTTCAGGGCTGGACGCTGCAGCCGGCGGAGATCATCGTCGTGTCGGCCGGCTCGAACGATCGACTGCGAGATCTCTGCCAAGAGCACCATTGCCGCTATGTCGAATCTGTCTCGTGCCGCGGGGCACAGCTGGATCGAGGCGCCGTAGATGCCGCGGCCGACATTCTCTGGTTTCTGCATGCCGATGCCGAGCCGCACCCTGACAGCCTCCGCGAGATCTCGCGAGCCTTAGACGAGGGCGCTGAAGGCGGTTACTTCTGTTTCATGTTCCTGGGAAAGCCCGCCTGGTGGAAAGTGCTTCTGGCTCGGCTGATCAATCTGCGCATACGTCTGGGCGGCATCCCGTACGGCGACCAGGGAATCTTCGTGCGTCGCGACGTCTACATTGAATCCGGGGGGTTCGCCAGCCAGCCGCTGTTCGAGGAGGTTGCCCTCGTGAAAACTCTACGCAGCCGCGGGCACTTTCACGCGTTGACGTTGCCTATAGGGGTAGCCGCTCGACGTTGGGAACGTGACGGCTGGTGGTATAGAAGCCTGACCAATCGCAGCCTGGCTATCCGCTACCTGCTCGGCGCGTCGGCCGAGCGGCTGGCAGAGTACTATGAACAGACGTCAGTGACAGACAAGAATGCCAATTCATGAACGCAGCAGCCGATCCGTTACTCTTCACTCCTGACGCAGAGCGACGCGGCTATATCGATCCCGGACCGCTCAGGGAGCTGTGGTTCCATACCGGCACGGCGTGTAACCTCGAATGCCCGTTTTGTCTGGAGGGCTCGAAACCGGGAGATAGACGCCTCGACCGAATTACGCTTGACGACGCCCGGCCGCTGCTCGACGAAGCCGCAGCGATCGGCGTGGAGCAGTTCTCGTTTACCGGTGGCGAGCCTTTCATCGTCAAGGATTTCGTCAACATTCTGCGCTACGCGTCGGCACTGAAACCCTGCCTGGTTCTGACCAACGGCACCGAACCGGTCCTCAAGCGATTGCGACAGATCGAAACGCTGGCCGCGCAACCCTATCCCGTGGCGTTACGCATCAGTATCGACTATACGGATTCGGCGCGACACGACGCCGGTCGTGGCAGCGGGAGTTTCGAGAAAGCCTGGCAAGGCATGCGCGAGCTTCATTGCCGAGGATTCAAGATCTCCCTCGCTCGGCAGATGGATGTCGGCGAGGACGGCGATGCCGTCACGGACGAATTCCGCGCGCTGTTCCGCCAACATCGACTGCCGGAAGACACGACAATCGTTCCGTTCCCGGATTTTCTCACGCCGGGCAGCCATCCCAACGTTCCATACGTAACCGAAAACTGCATGACGACCTATCACACCGAGGAATCCCGTCAGGCGTTTATGTGTGCGTTCTCGAAAATGATTATCAAAAAAAACGGGCGCATGCGCGTCTACGCCTGCACGCTGGTGGACGATGATGAATCCTATGATCTAGGTGGAACGCTCGCCGAGAGTCTGGAGAGCCGCATCATGATGCGGCATCACCGCTGCTATAGCTGCTTCGCGTTCGGCTCGTCCTGCAGCGAGATCGGTTGATCTAAGCGTCGTCGGGATTCTTCGTTGGCGGCGCTGCGGGCTAGGGCGTATGCTTCTAAATGGCTGATCGTTGCGGAGCGTGCTCGTGGAACTACTCATCGTACTTGGCATTCTACTCGTCGTCGTCATCTGGGCGATCGGTATCTACAATAACCTCGTCAACCTTCGCAATCGCGTTAAGAACGGCTTCTCGCAAATCGACGTTCAACTGACTCGCCGCTACGACCTGATTCCCAACCTCATAGAAGCCGTCAAAGGCTACATGAGCCATGAGAGGGGCACATTGGAAGATGTCATCAACGCGCGTAACTCCGCCGTCTCAGGGCTCAAACGGGCTGCGGCCGACCCGTCCGACCCGGAGGCGATAAAAGCGCTGGCCGGCGCGGAGGCCACCCTGGGTGGCACGCTCGGACGACTGTTCGCGCTCGCAGAGAGCTACCCCGATCTCAAGGCCAACCAGAACATGATGCAGTTCCAAGAAGAACTGGCCTCGACCGAGAATAAGGTCGCGTTCGCGCGCCAAGCGTTTAATGACGCCGTCATGTCCTACAACAACGGCTGCCAGAACTTTCCCAACAATCTCATTGCGAACAACTTCAACTTCAAACACGCGGAGTTCCTCGAGATCGAACAGGAAGAGAAACGCGAGGTACCGACAGTCTCATTCGATCAATGAGCCGGCTGTAGCCCCGATTTAAGGCTGTGGATTTTTTCACCCAACAAGAGCGCGCGCGGCGGGCGACTCGCACGCTGGTCGTTTTGTTTCTGCTGGCGGTCGCGCTCATCGTTCTGGCAGTAACCATGGTCGTCGCGGTCGGTTTGCGACTTTACGCAGACCCGTACACGGCACAGTCGGTCATCAACAACGAATCTTTCGTCGCTTGGGTACTGGACAATGGTCCGTTACTGGCCGGCGTTGCCGCGCTCACCGCGTTGTTCATTTCGCTGGCCAGTCTCTACCGCACGGCAACGCTCTCGCGGGGCGGTGCGCAGGTCGCCCGGATGCTCGGCGCGACGGAAGTAACGGGCGAAACCCAGGACCCGCTGCGGCAGCGTCTGCTCAATGTCGTGGAAGAGATGGCAATCGCGTCGGGGGTTCCGGTACCGGATATCTTCGTTCTCGAAGAAGAACAGGGTATCAACGCGTTCGCGGCCGGACTAACGCCGGCCGATGCCGCCGTCGCAGTGACGCGTGGAGCGCTCGAGAAACTCAATCGAGCGGAACTCCAAGGCGTCATCGCGCACGAGTTCAGCCACATATTAAACGGCGACATGCGCCTAAACCTGCGGCTCATGGGGCTCTCCTTCGGTATCTTGATACTCGCCCTGATGGGCCGCTGGGTATTGCACAGCATGCATTTCACGCGGCGCAGCCGCTCGAATGGCGGCATCGCGGCGGCGGCAGGCCTCGGTCTGTCGCTCGTGATCATCGGCTACATTGGCCTGTTCTTCGGCCGCCTGATCAAGGCCGGCGTCTCACGGCAACGCGAGATGTTGGCCGACGCGTCCGCGATACAGTTCACGCGGGACAGTTCAGGACTGGCCGATGCATTGAAGAAGATCGGCGGCTACACCGGCAATCTCACGGCCCGAAACAGCGAGGAGATAGCGCATATGCTCTTCTCCCGCGGCTCGAGCGCGTTCAGCGGCTGGTTTGCGACGCACCCGCCACTGGACGAACGCATCCAGGCTCTGGAGCCGGGTTTTACTCCGGGGGATTACCCCGAAATTCAAGAGACGTTCTCAGTGGCGGATGAGGCGCGCGCTGACATCGCTGTTCAGTCGCTGGCAGGCGGCGGAACCGTCGCCGAAACGTCGATACTGAACACGGCGGGACACTCGGCGCCGCATGAAGTAGCAGAGCGTTTGCGCGTCGCGATCCCGGCGGAGATCTATCATGCGGCGCATTCAAGGGAGTCGAGCCTGCTGCTGATACTCGCGCTCGCCATCGCGAACGAGAACGAGATCCGGAGCCGTCAACAGGAACTGCTGGAGCAGCAGCTCGGCAGCGCGCGCAGCGGGCTCTGCATGAGGCTTCGCGACGAACTCAACAATATGGATGAAAAGTTAAAACTGCCGGTATTGGAACTGGCCATGCCTGCTTTAAAGCATCGGCCGGCCGAGCAGTTGGAGTTTCTCTCCGACTTGTTGACACGCCTGACCAAAATTAATTCTGAGGAGCGGCTGTTCGACTATGTCTTGCTGCGTCTCTTGGACAGCTATCTCTGGGACCTGCCGAACTCAGGACTAAAGCCGCCGAAGGCCTCACGCAGCCTGTCGACGAGCGCTGCGTTAGTGAGGCTATTGCGCTGCGTCGCGGCCTATGGTCATGAGACCAGCGCGGAAGCATTGGCGGCATTTAAGGCCGGGATCGCCAGTATCAGCAAGCGCGGGACTCGCGTCCCCGAGCCGGACTTCGAGCCCCTGACGGACGCACGCAATCTGGCCGAGCTGGATGCCGCATTGGCCCGGCTGGCCAGCCTAAGGCCTCGGGTCAGGGGCCGTGTCCTGGAGGCCGTACTCGTGTGTATCCGCCACGACCATCGCGTTGAGCTTGCCGAGCATGAGCTGTTCCGAGCCATTGCCGCCACGCTCGGCGCCCCGGTCCCGCCGGCGGCTGCGATTGACCCCCACGGCCACTAGGACCTAGACTCAGGCCTAGAACCTGTTATCTAAAAAGAGGTCACGTCATGAAGGGAAATCAGAAAATCCTGGTCGCGCTCGCCCTGCTGGCCGGCACGATCTTCATGTTCTCTTGCACGAGCAACGAACCCCAGGCGCAGGCGGCGCCGAGCTACACTTTTGACCCTACCTGGCCGAAACAGCTTCCGAATAACTGGAAGATCGGCGGCATCACGGGCCTCGCGGTCGACAGCAATGACAACGTTTGGGCGTACAACCGCCCGAACGATCTGACATCCATTGAACTCCACGGCGAGCTGTCACCCCCAATTGCGGAGTGCTGCATCCGGCCGCCCTCGATGATTCACTTCGACAGCCAGGGCAATGTCATCGGGTCCTTCGACGCACCGCAGGGCCACGGCATGGACGTCGATAGCGAAGGCTACGTCTACCTGGGGCAGGACACAGTCCGGAAATACGATCCGGAGACCGGTCAGGTCGTTGCCGAACTGGCGCGTACGCCAGAACGAGAAGGCGGGGGCCAGGTCGGACTACCGCCACCGGCTACGCGCGTGCCTGGTCAGGGTACTGTCGGCGCGGTCTATCGGTTCCTGCCGCCGCCGGCGCGGCCGGCTCGCGCCCCCGACCCCGCGGCGCAAGCGAGGGCAGCGGCTGCCCGCGATGAATTCCGTGAGAAGTATCCGCCTGAGACGCCGATGATCGTCGGCGGGCTGGAGGAAATTCGGATCGTCGAAGCAGACAACGAGATGTATGTGGCCGACAACTATCTGCACGGGCGCGTCCTCGTCTTCGATCTCGACACCTTCGAGTTCAAACGAGGCTGGGGCGCATACGGCAAACCTTTGGCAGAGATCAGCACCGACGAGGCCGACCATGCCTATACACCCAACGGCGCGATGCCAATAGACTTTGCGGGCCACCTGACGCTGAACGTATCCAATGACGGCCTGGTGTACGCGGCGGATCGAAACGCGAACCGCATTCACGTCACGACGAAGGATGGCGAGTTCCTAAACGAGATCGTCCTTGCGCCGGGGACCGGTGTCGGCGGCTCCACAGGCGGCATCGCATTCTCAGCCGACCCCGAGCAGCGCTACCTCGTCGTCTCAAGTCTCACGAACAACAAAATCTGGTTACTGAATCGCGAGGACGGCAGCATCGCGGCGGAGTGGGGCCACATGGGCGAGAACGGCGGCCAGTTCTTCGGGCTGCACATGATCGCCGTTGACTCAGGTGGCAACATCTACACCGGTGAAGTCTTCGCCGGCGAACGAGTTCAGCGGTTTGTGCCCGACGATAGCCCGAGGGGACAGCTGCTCCAGCAGTTGGCCGCCATCGAGTAGGTTTTCGGCGCGCCGGATCGCCCGCCGACTTCGAGTCAGCGGGCTGAGAGGCTGCGTCTGGCCGGCGGATACTCCTTGCTGAAGCCGTTGCGGCTGTTTGTCACGGTGAAGCTACCGTCGGTTCGAGCAGAAAACTTGATGTAGTGGCCTACGTGACCCGCGGCCCCGTCGAGATTCGCGATGAACTGCTCGGGCGAGTTGTCCTGCTCGGTCGCATTTTCCGTCGAGAAGTGTGTCTGCCAGACGTCCTCGAACCCGGGTGAGCTGCGGAGGGTGTCAAACGTATCAGCGTGCCCGCCCCTGACGGCAGCGTTGTTCATCACCGCGACCCGCAGCTGGACCGCATGGACCATCACAGGATTCGACCCCCACCGATCGCCATGCCCCGACGTATGGTAGACGTCGACCGTACCGAGCAGATTATAGGGGCAGGCCAGCCGCTGTTCATGATTCCAGGTCATGTCGCTCAGCTCAAGGAAACGAAACTCGCCGAAACGGACCTCTACGGCCAAGACTTCGTCGTTCTCCACGCCGCGTAGATCCAGCTTCGGCACGTGGTTGGCGCAGAGCGAGTTGGACGCGCCCGCTCCGGGCAGCGGCACGGTTGTCGCCTCTCCCGATGACGCTACGACGTGCACATCGACCGCGCCGAACGAAAACTGCTCGCCCGGCACCGCCCGCCTGGCTTTAGCGAGATTGCGTATCGCCAGATAGCGTTCGAATGAAGCCCGCTGGACCGGTTGCAGTTCCATGGTATACGGGCCGTGATCGAGAAATTTCCGGATGTTCCGAATGAGGAGGTTGGGGAGATTCCCCGCGTTCCCGACGTGATCGCGGTGGTTGTGCGAGATGATTACATAGTCGAGCACGCGGACGTTCGTCTGCTCCACCACGGTAAGAGTCTCGTTCATTCGCCCCGGGGTCACCGCCGCCACCTGTGTCGAACAACAGAGTCTCACCGGTCGGCGCGATATAAAGCACTGACTCCCCGCCTTCGGTATCGAAGACATAGATGTCCAAGGTCTCCTGGGTCTGCGACTGAGCGATCGCGATCGGTGCAAGCGCGAGGACGATCAGGAAACGCAATATATTCAGCATGCCCCCCTCCATTTCTATGTGTAGTAGCAACGGTACCCAGTAGCGCCAGAGCGCCTAGAAACCCTCCGGCGGGCCGGCAAGTAGCGACCGAACTTTTCCAGGCCCTCGTACAGTGTGGTTTCGGCAAACCGAAGATCCGTTACGCCCTGAACCACGCAACTCACGCCACAATCTTGCCGTCGCTGTCGAGAGCGGGGTCGTAACTATGCCTGAAGACTCTTCGCGCGCCATCGGTCCCGGGCGTCGGCGCCTCCACTTCCCCGTCGAGAATCGATTCTCCGGTTTCGAGCACGCGGCGAAGCTGTGGTACGACCGCGACTGCAACGTCCTTGACGACTTCGTGGATCGTTTTGCCGACGTGTTGCTCGGGCTAAAGGCCGTTCATGTCCGCCAGCCACGCGATGATATATCGATAACGGAGATCGCTATCGAAATAGCAAGCCCGATCGGCGCGTTGGCGAACCGAGACAGGACTTCCTCGGCCTGTTCCTCCAGCGTCCTCTCCGTCATCTCGCGCTCTCCAACGGTGTGCCTGCGGCGTATCCGGACGGCGGCTTGGCCGCACGGGCGATAGTAGTCTTTGTTATCTGACTACGCCACACGCAACTAATCGGAAACACTCAGGCACTCATTCGCAGCCAATCTGCTCGATCTCACGTTCCTGGTAATGTCCCTATTGCGGGATGAGGAAAGTGCCTGTAGCATACGCGCCCGTCACTGGGTGCTCGTCTCTCATTAACTCCTACTCCCCCAGGAAAATGGGTTTTTCGCGAGTGCCCGGTGGCACTTCCCGAGCTCCTGCTCAGACTCGCGTTCTCCGACTTTGCCTCCCTATGTTGGTGGCTCAACGGGCGCTACGGCTCCTAGAACGACTCGCTTAGCGCATCTACCGTAACTGTTACGGTAACATTAGCGTCACCGAACGGACTGGGACAACACCATGCGCAGAATCCTTACCGCAATACCCGGATTTGTCGCGGGCAGCCTGCTGCTAGCAGGCCAAAGCCTCGGCCAGACAACCGAAGAAGCCCGACTCGCCAGCGCCGGCGCGGTCTTCAACGCATTCACAAGCGATCCCGCGACGGCGATTCCACCGTCGCTGCTGCAGCAGGCACAGGGAATCGCGATTATTCCGAGGGTCGTTCGAGTCGGATTTATTTTCGGCGGTCGGCGCGGTAAAGGTGTCGTCGTCGTTCGCACCGAGAACGGCGAGTGGAGCAACCCCAGTTTCATCACGTTCACCGGTAGTAGTTTCGGCGCGCAGATCGGCGGAGAATCCACGGACGTGATACTGGTGTTCGGCAATCAACGCTCCATCCGCGATATAAGCGAAGGCAAGTTCATGGTCGGTGGAGACGCGTCGGCCACCGCGGGCCCGGTCGGCCGGAACTCGACGACAACGAGAGACATGACATTCACGACCGAACTCTATACGTATGTCCGCAGCCGCGGGCTGTTCGCCGGCGCCACTATCGAGGGCGCGAAACTCAGCATGGACGACGACGCCAATCGGCGTTTCTATTCGCCTGATGGTGAAGCGCAACCCCTGACCATGACGACCTTCGCGACGCCTGCGAGCGCTAGGCAGTTGTTGACTACCCTGGATGATGTCGGATCTTCGCCGCTAGGATCACCGAATTCTGTCGCGGAAGACAACGGCCCCGAAGAAGCCATCATCTATCCTCTCGGTGGCAGCGCCAACTGATCGCTAACGAGGAGCGGCTAAGGTGGAAGACCAGATTCAAACACTAGCCGACGCCAGCCTGCCGTGGCTGTCGTGATTCGGGCCGGATGTCTGGCTACAGGCGATCATTATCATCGCCGTCGGTCTGGTTATCGCAATCGTTGCTGAGAGACTCATTGAACTACTCGCGTGGGTGGAGCAGCCGATATTCAGAGGACGCCTGGAACACAAACTAAACTGCGGCGTCTATAAGGCCTTCGCTGAACACGGTATCCAGATCCCGTTCCCGCAGCAGGATTTGCATATCAAGACGCCGAACCCTCAACTCCCCTTTCAGAGCGGTCCGTAGGCAGGCGGGCACTATTCGAGATAAGTTACCTTACCGAGGCAGGGATCGAGATCTCCTCGAGCACCGGCTTTGGCGCCACTTCGAGACGCCGTACGGTTGCGGGAAGCTCAACGTAGGGTAGGATTGGCGTTGCAGAAGCGGGCAGTTCAATAAAATCGAGTGTGGGGCGTGGCAGCTCCGCATAACGGACCTCTTGGGCCGGGCTCGCTGCGCTCAATGTACTGACGAGGCTACGGTAGGTCACCTCACTGACAGCTTCCGTTGCAACGACCTGAATCCGCTGGGTCCACTGCGCCTCGTACTGTGCCTCGGCGTTTTCTCTCGCTGCCACTGCGGCCTGCACAATAGCAGTCTGAGCCCTGGCGGCGCGGTCACTGGCCGCAGCACGCAGGATCTCCGATTCGGCATCGCGCTGCTCACGTTGTGCCTCGTCTGCACGAGCTGCTACGTTCGACGCGGCACCGCGTGCGTTTATGCACTCCGCATCGTTCGCCGTTTCTTCACGATCTTGATTACAACGCGCGAGGATGCCTTCCCTGGCAAACGAGTCCTCCATGAATTCCAAATAGCTACGCGGTCTGGGCTCCTGAATACAGCCTGTGGTGAGGCAGGCGAGAAGAACCAATAAAAATAGCGTGCCGCACGTTGAGTGATGGCCTCAAACGCACCAGTATGTCGATCCACCATAGACCCTGTCTTCATCCTCGCGAGATCCGTCCAACTTATTCCAAAGCCGTTGCAGGGTACCGCGCGAAGGCCCGACATCGGTGACGCCAGTTCACATATTCGGCCGAAAAAAGAGAAGAAACCGTTGAATTATCGAGTGTTACGGCTGTCTGGCGACGACAGCGCCGGTCTGATCGAATTCCAGGCCGAGCAGGCCGGACCAGTCTCGCTCCAACAGGGTCGCTCCGGTCGGTAGCGGCTCGGCCGCAGGCACGCGTAGGTCGAGTTCATGATAGATCGGCTGTCCGAGTCCGCGGCCCCCGACGAGACGCAGCTGCTCGCCGCGTGGCGTCGCGAGTGCCGCACCCGCCTCCAGACCCACTTCGAGTAAACGGCTGTCGGAGACAGACAGGTCGTGTCCAGTAATCAACAGCCGGTGTAGCCAGTGGTCTGTCTGAGCGACCAGGTAACCCCCTTCGTCGCTGAATCCGACCCAACGAACCGGATGTGCGAAGCCTAAGGGCTCACTCAACGTTTGAGCCCTCGCCGGATCCCAGAGTTGAACTCGCCCAGAAGCGTCTCCGGATGCCAACAACTCACCATCCGGCGAGAACGCCAGCGCCAGCACCGCATCCTGAGCTCTCGCGGACTGAGGCGGTAGCGAACTGGTCGGTCGCGTAAAGAAGAGGTTGCCAGCACTGTCACCGACGACCAGCCGGTCCCCTTGCGGCGAGAAGCTCACCGACAACGCCTGGCCGTTGACCAGTATTTCGTCCATCAACTCACCGTCCGCTGCGCTCCAGAGCCTGGCGCTGATCTCGGCCGCGCTCACAACCCATTGGCCGTCTGGACTCAGCGCGACGGCGTGAATTGGCCCCTGCGAATGACGCATGAACGGCGCCCTCGGCGCGCCACTTGCGATATCCCATATTCGAACCGAACCGTCATCACCACCGCTGACGATGGCACCCAGGGACGAGTAAATCGCCATGCTGCTGACGCCGCCCTGATGGCCGATATAGTCGACGTCTGCATCACGCTGGGAGCCGCTTTCGAGCTGACTTGTCGTCACAATTTTGACATGGCCGTCGCGAAATCCTAACGCAGCGATTTGCCCCGCCTGATCCAACACGAGTCCGGACAAATTCTGATCGGTGCCGCGCCCGGGTCCCATGTCGTCGAGCTGCCAGAGCTGAAAAAGCGATCCACCGGCCGTGAGGAGATGACTGCCGTCCGGCGCAAGTCGCGTACGGACCACGCCATTGGCGCGATGCACACGCAGATTTAACGGTTCGTTCTCGCCGGCAAGGTCGCGAGCGATTACGTGTCCCTGGCGCGCTTCGAACGCGACGGCGGAAGCATCCGCAGCGACGCTAACACTCTGAGCGTCTACGGTCATACCCAGACGTCGGCGCTCGGGCTGTAGTGTTTCAGCATCTCCGAGGTACCAGACAAAAATATCTCCGCCATCGTCGACGCTGACGAGCCGGTCGCCGCTGGCCACGGGAATCAGGCGCACGGGGTCGCGCTCATGAACAAGTTCGGCCCGGATGTCGCCGCGACGCGGGTCCATGACGCGCACTACGCGATCCGGTCCCATCAAAGCCAGATAGCGCGCTTGCGGACCCAATACCCAGTCGCGAACGCCAGTAAGTCCGCTCACACTGCTGACGAGTTCACCGTCCTCTGTTCGTAATAAACTGTAAAGGGATGCCTGAAGATCGAGCTGTTCGGCGATCGCGACATAGTCACCGTCAGCACCGACGGCCGGCGGCAACAAAAAACCGGTCTGCGTCGCGACGCGCCTAACCAGCGAACCCTGAGCTGTATCCCAGAGTGTCAACGTGTTGCCGGCTACCGCCACGAGCCGCGCAGTCTGACCGGCCAGGGCCAGAAACTCAGGCGTCGTCTCGAGCACCAGATCATCGGCATCCACCATGGATCGCAGGTCCCAAACTGCCAACGTTCCAACAGCGCCGGCACGCGACGGAGTAGCGACGGCGAGCCGTGCGTCCGAACTGACCGTCACCTCAACCTGGTCGGCGCGAACGGGGTCCGGGATGGTCAGGTCCGGCTCGGGATCGTCGTTCCAGCCACGAAGCTCTTCGGCAAACAACAGGCCCCAGCGCAACAACTCTCCGACGAAGCCTTCCTCTCGATCGACGAGAGTCAGACGCCATACGCCCTGCCGGTCCGCATCGCCGAGACTCGCCAATGGCGAGCGCCGGACCGCACGAAACTCACGTCTGTTCTCCGCGCTCATCGGTAACGTGAAGTTAGCCCGCGCTCCGCCCGGCGCCTCCAGGGACACCAGCACCTGTTCATCGGCGAGATGCGCGACATCGAGTTCGAGCACGAATGCGCCCGCCGAACCGGGTTCGTCGACGCTGAGCTCGCGTTCGATCGGCAGATGCTGCAAGGCAGTCAGACCATCGGCAAAGTCTACCGCGCCCGCGTCGTCCAGCGAGAGGCGCCGTACGCTGTGATCTTGTGCTACCAGGACGAGTTCGCGTGACGCCCAATCGACTTCCCATCGTGAGGGCGCTTCGGCCAATCGAAAACTTCGCTGCAGAGAACCATAATCGTCTCCAATCAGCTCAGTCGCGAGTGTTCTTGCGACTTCCCCCTGGCCCGGGATCGCTGCCGACGCCAACAGCAGCGCTTCGTCACGGCGCTCCCCTCGAGTCGCCTCCACTGCGCGCCTGAGCCAATAGCTCCCCATCAGCTGTTCAGCCAAATCCGAACGGTCCGGCAAGCCGCGTAATAGATCATCCAGGACTCGAATGTCTGCGAACGTGTCGGCACGTCCACTGTGATCGATCAAGATTTCCGTCAATAGCCGATCCGCGGTCCCGCCAAAACCGGGAAGCCGATGGAGGCGCTGATAGGTATAAACGGCATCGTCGAGCGGCTGACTGACAGCCGACAACGACTGAATGTACGGCTGCGGGAGAACCTGCGAATACCACCAGGGAACCAGGATCATTACGCTGATCACGGCGGCCGCGACGAGAGCACTCCGCCAATCGAACGGCAGAGCGCTGCTGACCCAACGGGGACCGAAGACCGTCTTGAAAAGCTGATTCCTGAGGGTCAGAACGCCATCGGCATCGGTGGCCGTCAGGCCCGCCAGGCGCAGGACCTGTTGCGCACCAGATCCCGGATCCTCCGGTACTTGGGCGCCTTTGCCAAGCTTGCCCAATAGAACCAACCCTTGGCGATTGCGCAACGCGCGTCGAGTCAGGAGCGCGCGGATATGATTCAGGAGCGGCTCCTCCCCCCGGGCACCCTGGACCAGGAATCGCTCGCGCACAACGAGATCGACATCCTCCGGACGAGCACCCCGGCGGACTACGCCACGCGCAATCTTCTGGGTCAGATAGGGCTGGCCACCGGCCCAACTGTAAATCTTGTCGAGCAGGGCGTATGCGTGATCCTTATCGAACGGGAACCCCGCTGCCAGGCCATAGGTCTCATCGGGAGTAAAGTCCTCGAGTTCGATGGCCATACCCAGGTCGAAAGGAGACACACTGCGATCGGGGGCTAACTGCTGCGGCGACGCTACCCCGAGTACGACGAAGTTCAGCCGACCG
The DNA here is from genome assembly GCA_963581225.1 of Gammaproteobacteria bacterium. Taxonomy (GTDB): domain Bacteria; phylum Pseudomonadota; class Gammaproteobacteria; order Steroidobacterales; family Rariloculaceae; genus SMWC01. The sequence goes on along the minus strand of CAUZMW010000030.1, from coordinate 494 downwards.
AAGTCCGGCTCTGTTGTGCGAGAGGTATAGCAACTGTGGATCGCCGTAAACAGATCCTTCGAGCCCGGCAGATCCACGGCGCGTTCGATCTCGTCAAAGAAGATCGTGACGGGCACCGTCGTATTGGTCAGCACGATTTCCCAGAAGAACTCCGCGAGGCGCTCGTCACCCATCAGGGCACTCTTCTCCTGCCACCAGGTCTGAAGGTCGACCTTCAACCGGAGTTCACGAACGATGCGATAGGCGATACCGTAGTACCAGCGGCCAGGGTCCTTGCTCTCGCCCCTTGCTCCGATCTGAGCCAGATCGACAACTGCCGCGATCTGTCCCTCCGCCCGAAGCACCCGGAGAGTACGCGCCATCAGGCTCGACTTGCCGCTGGCCCGGGGACCCAGGACATAACAGAAGCGCTGATCTCTGAGCGCCTGGCACAGCGCTTCGTCGCTATCTCTCTCGATATAGCACGGGCGATCAGGCTGGACCGGGCCCGCCGC
>CAUZMW010000029.1:0-27253 GCA_963581225.1 Gammaproteobacteria bacterium | reverse complement strand
ACCGGGCGATCTCGTTTCGGTACGAGCCAATCCAGACCGGCGAACTGATCGGGCCCATGCAATGTTGATATCGCTTGAGAAGGAAGACGGCAGTGTGCTGACGCCGACATCGGGCGACCAAAACGCGCCGTCGTCGGCGCCACGCGAGGCGAGCCTGGCCGGCATCTGGGAACAACGCTTCGAAAACTTTCTCGAATTCCGTATTCAGGGACTCGATGTCGAGACGACGGCAAAGGGAACGGCCGCACGGGCGGCATACGAGATCCGAACGGACAACCCCGTGTCGCGATGCGTCGCTTATCCCTCGCCAATGATCGTCGCTGCACCCCAGTATCTGAATGAGATTACGCTTCACGCAGACCGAGTCACGATCCGCACCGAATTCTACGACGTTGAGCGAACCATATTCACGGACGGACGGGATCATCCCGAGAATACCGAGCGAACCAACCAGGGTCATTCCATCGGCACGTGGGACGGCAACGTACTCGTCGTGGACACGACGCTATTCGCCGAGCATCGCTCAACGCTTCCGGGTACCGGACTGCCTTCCGGGCCGCAAAAGCATGTCGTTGAACGCTATGCGTTGAGCGAGGACGGAACAGAGATCCGAATCGACTTCATGCTTGAGGACCCCGAATTTCTGGCGGAGCCCTTCACGGGCACGCTTGAGTGGCATCAATCGGCTTACGCTGAAATCTCGGCGTTCGGCTGCACGCTGGACCAGGCGACGCGATTCATGTCCGAGCCGCTTGTACCCTAGCGCTATGACGAAAGCGCGGCGCCCGGCCTCGCTGCAACCTCTGTCGCTCCTGTTGTAGCCCAGCAGCGCGGAGGTATTCCATGACGTACAACAGCTTTGGATTAGCGACGACGTTCACGTTGCTTCTGGTCTCAACAGAGCTATCGGCCCACCATTCGCTGCTGGCCGAGATCCGTACCGACAGCCCGACCGAGATAACCGGGGTGATCACGGACATGGACTGGATCAATCCACATAGCTATTTGTACGTGGATGTGACGGACGAGGCCGGTAACGTCGTGAACTGGCATCTCGAATGCCTGCCCACCGCAATGCTTCGCAAGGCGGGGCTAACGAAAGCCATGATGATCGGCGATGGGCGTCCCGCCACGATACGTATTCATACCGCCCGAGACGGCACCAGTAATCTCGGGTATATCCTCAAGATTACCTACGCCGACGGACACTATTAAACACTGGCCGAGGAATGATTTGCACGCTACGCGTGTGCAGTCTCGGAGAAGGACAATGACCACGCGCAGAGTTGTACCTGAACTAACTTCCGTAGGCGTAATCCTGTCGAGTCTCGTCCTGCTCATGAGTGTAGCGGTTGCTCAAACGCCGGTAGGGCCCGGAGATCACCCGGACCTGTCGGGCAACTGGGACAACGGCTCCGGGATCGACTTCGTGGCACCCGTCCACATCGGGGCATCGATCTGCGTTAGGGGTTGCGATTCGAACCCTTTTCAAGCCGCCGACCGACCGACGTATCGGCCAGAAGTCATGGCGACCGTTAACGACCTCGAAGCGCGACAGGTTGAAGAAGATACGGTGCTGAGTAGTTTCGCGCCGGGCGTGCCGCGTATCGGGCCGCCAGACAAAATCGTACAAACAGCAACGGAACTGGTCTTTCTCTACGATGACTACACCGGTAATTTTTTCGCGTCGTTCCGATCGACGGGCGACCGCACCGGACGGACGTCGAACCCGGCTACCTCGGCGATGCGATCGGCTGGTGGGAAGATGACACGCTCGTCGTCGAGACCGTTAATTTTAATGACGATACCTGGTTGACGGACGACGGCTCGTACCACACAACCGACCTGCGCGTGATAGAGAGACTCAGCCGCGACGGCGATTCGTTGCAGTGGGCCGCGACCGCTTACGATCCTGAAGTCCTGGCCGAGCCCTGGGAGTTGCGAGCGAGGACGGCCTATTTGACTGATGTTGGGATCCTCGAGGCGCCGCCGTGCATAGAACGCGACCTCGACCACCTCGTGGAGCCGTTACACCACGACAACGTCCGCTAGCCTGAACGGAGCGTAGATCTCCGTAGAAACCGCTCAAGTAATCGCTCGATAAAATTATGGTCATGTTCGGGCCTGATCTCGCCTGCGTCGATGGATGACGGCGGGCCATCCATCGCTCTACAATAGACGCCATACCCGGGGCGATTCCCCAAGGAGTACTAGCGTATGCGCACGAAATATCTCATCTTCTGGATGACAGGCATGATCGCACTTCTCGCTGGCACGGCGGCATCCGCCCATCACGGCCGGGCCGCCTACGGCAACGAAGATGTCACGCTTCAGGCAACAGTCACGGAATTCAAGTTCATCAATCCCCACGTGCAAATTTACTTCGACGTCACCAGCGAGGCGGGCGAACTTCAGCACTGGCAGGGAGAAATGACGGCGCCGAATAAGATGGCGCGCGGCGGCTGGACGAAGCAAACCCTGCTACCGGGTGATGAGATCCGGATTACCGGGCGATCCACAAGAAACGGCGGGCACTCGGTCGTGATCAACGAGATCATCATGCCGGACGGCGAAAGCATTCCGCTTTGGGAAGTACTCGACTGATGGGCCGGATCACCTCTTCCGTTTTGGTCGCGGCGGCCGCGCTGAGCTTTTCGGCTGCTGCGCTCGCGCAGTTCGGGACGGGCCTGCCGACGGAAACCGAGGCGCGCGTGGACGGGCCGGCACCGGCTCGAGACCTCGCCGGCGTCTGGACGCGAATCCGACCGGAAGGCCAGTTCTACAGTAATTCCACCTGGACGCCGGAGCCCCCCACACTAACGGAATGGGGACAGGAGCGTTTCGCCACCGCCAAGGACTCCAACGCGGGAAGTTTTTCACTCTCGGAGACCAACGATCCGGTCTTAACACGCTGCTACCCGCCGGGCGTGCCGCGCGTCTACTTTCACCCCTACCCGTTCGAGATCATCTACACGGCGAAAGAGATGATTATGCTTTACGAGTATGACCACACCATCCGTCGCGTCTATGTAGACGGCCGCCCGAACCCGGAAGACCCCGTCATGTTCTGGCTGGGAAACTCGGTGGGTGAATGGCAAGACGATACGACGTTCGTCGTCACGACGGTCGGCATCGACGAGCGGACCTGGCTCGACCGTTCCGGCTATCAACATAGTGATCAGTTGAAAGTCACCGAGACCTTCAATCGCGTCGATAATCTCAATCTGCAAATTCAGATCGTCATGGAAGACCCGATGGCACTGGCCGAGCCCTGGGTCGCGGAGACGCTGCACTACCGGCTCGCACCGTCCCATTGGGAACTCAGCGAGATCAGCTGCTCAGGAGATTACCTGGATTTCGGCGACTTCGAGAGTTTTCTCGAAGAGGGCGGCGAATAACGCACGATAGTATCTAGCAGGCATGATTCGCGGGGGAATCAGATGAGAATGTTTAATTTTCGACGCTCGGGCCGATCTGCGTGCATCACGATCGTTTTCGCGCAACTCCTGCTGCCATTCGTCGCTTCCACCGAACCGACGGAAGGCGCCTGGAACTTCGAGCGTGTCGGCATGGCGACGCTGTCGAATGGTCAACTTGACCTCGCCTCATTCTCGAAGCTCGCGCCCTGGCCGAACACCGACGGCGACTACCTCTACTCGGGCTGCTATGACCCGAGCCCACTGGACAACGCTCAGCCTGCCCCGGACCGATGTTTCATGACGGTCGACTTGAGCGACCCAACAAACCCGGTGCGCCTCGCCACCGTGCCGAACTTCGATCCGGTAGCGTCGCCGTCGCCGCCGCCGGATCACGCGGTTTGGTCGCCAGACTACCCGTTCCCGAATCTCCCGGTGAGCGTGCCGTGCAAGGTCGATTGGAACAGCCCGGCGATCGCTGGAGCTACGGAAGCGCCGTCGTGTTGGGATCCGGGCTGGAATTCGCACAACCATTACGCACAGAACGGCCCCGGAGACATTCTAGCCGTCAACCAAGAGCGCTATCGCGGCGGCACGACCCGGCAGCCGACCTATCACGGCGTTAAGTTCTACGACATCTCCGACCGTGCGCACCCACGCTTCTTATCCTACTGGGAGGCACCGACGTCGCCGCCGGACCCGGATACCGGAATCTTTCCCGATGCCCGCGGCACGCATCACTTCAACTTCAACGGCCCTTATCTCTATCTCGGCGCCGAATACGAAGGCTTTATCGGCAAGATCTTCGTGATTCTCGACGTTCGCAACCCGGAGAATCCGGTGGAAGCCGGCAAATGGTGGCTGCCGGGACAGAAGACACCGGAAGAGGATACGATCAGAGACTGGCAGCAGCAAGGCAGTTTCAGCAACCCAATCGTCAGAACCGACAACGATAAGTGGACCAAACACGTCGGCATGCACTACGCCACGGTCCAGGATGACATCGCCTATCTTTCGTACCATCAGGCCGGTCTAGTCATCATGGACGTTAGTGACAAAAACAACCCGGTACTGCTGTCACGGACCGACTACCTGATACCCGGAGCGGATGACACGAACCCGGACATCGCCGCCTGTCAGGCGGCGGCGGGACGCGAAGTCGCCGCTTGCGGTAACACGCACGCTGCCAAACGCATTCCCAACACCGACCTGTTGATTGTCTCCGACGAGTACTTCACCTGTCCGTACGGGCACGTGCGACTCTTCGACGTGGCGGACGGCCGCAATCCGAAACTACTGAGTCATTATCTGACCGATCAGAACACGGCCTGCGATCTCGAAAACCCGTCGCAGACGGCCGACGCCGCACGCTTCCCTCGCCGCGGCCCTTCGTCGCATATCGGCAATCCGCTGAGCGACGATATCTATCTGATGGCCTGGTATGGCAACGGAGTACAAGCCATCAATATCTCTGATCCGGCGAACCCGGTCGGTGCCGGATACTTCAACTACCGTATCGATAGCGATCTCGACGCACGAGAGGCGCAATACGCCGGTTCCGATACCTACGACATTATTCTCGGCCGGGACGGCTACCTCTATTCGTCGGATGGCACGTCGGGTCTACGTGTCCTAAGATACACGGGCGAGCTACGTCGTTAGACGCGAGGCGCTGCCCACCGATAGGACACGACAGGGAGAAATGTAGATGGCGAGCAAAGTATCCTGGTACTACCACCGCAACGGGTGAACCAGTTGTATCCGGGCCGCCAAGTTTCTGGTAGCGAATAAGATCACGATCGGCGAACAGGTACCTGCGAGCAGGAAGTTGCAGAAGGAAGATGCTGAAGCACTGCTCAAAGATGCGTCGCGACTGATCGTCGCAAAAGGTAAGAAAGTCGAAGAGTTCACCGCCGGCGACAGTGCATCGACAAATGCCGTGAATGCCATGCTGGGACCGACGGGCAACCTACGCGCGCCTACCGCGCGCGTCGGGAAAACGCTTTTGGTCAGCTTCAACGACGAGGTCTACGGAAAAATCTTCCGCTGAACTCGATCAGACCACACTATTTATTCGAATGGGTTGATGCAATCCGCCCCCAATCCGGAAACGTCGGCGACATTACGCGTCACGAACGTAAGGCCATGTACTTTCGCCGTTGCAGCTAACAAGCTATCAAAGGTCGGCAGGGACCTAACGCCATTCATTTTTCCCCATTCGTCGTGGGCTTTCTTCCAGATAGAAGCGACGCGCGAGAAGCACCACAGATTGGTACCGACGCGAACGCGGTTTCGAGTACGACCCCGCTCGCGGCCAATTCGTCAATATTCGGCGTATGCGCAAGACCATCGCCATAGGCACCGACCAGCGGTCGTAGATCGTCGACGATAATGAGTAGAGCGTTCGGCCGCTCGCCATCTTGCGCCCAGGCGCCAGTACTCAGCAGCGCAGAGAGTACGATCGCTAACCCCCGCCGCCGAGCCATTGGTCCTGTCATTCTGCGCTCTCCTGAAGCCGAACTTCGTATGATATCTCCATCGGTCTACTATCTGTCTTCCGCCGCGATGGTGCAGTCGTACGGTTTGACCTCTTCACCGGGAATCCATTCATAACCGGCTCGCCCGAGAAATGCCGGGCCTTCGTACGTCAAGGGATCGTTAGCCGTCGCCTCCCAGGTCATGCGGCGGTTGTCGGCGCTGAATGTGAAACGCTCGACGATCCGGTAATCGTCGCTCTTCGGCGTGCCAAACTCATCGACGTAGGGCCAACTGATGTTTGAGGTTTCTACAATCAGCGTGCGTCCATCCCAGCGGCCCACGGAGTAACCCATCAGCGAGTTCGGTCGCGCGTCCGTGACAGAATCGTCATCGAAATAGATCAATCGCACACCATCCCACTGCTCGATCCGGAGAATTACGCCATCATCCGCTTCCTCGAAGGCGATCGGAAACGGCGTATCCATGACGACGGGCATGCCCGGCTAGACACAACGTAACGCGGGGTCGTCAACGACGGGGTCCCAGGCTTCTCTGGCTGCGAGCGCGGCAGCGGTGAACGTACGATCCGGGTCGAGGTCATCGGGTCCACGAGCACGCGACCAGACGCGATAGATTCCTATTGGTTCTTCGAAACTACTATCCACTGCCGCTTCAGCGCTCTCGGGTTCTGCGACTCTGCTCTGTAACCCGAAACGACCGGTCAATCCGGGATCGAGCAGCACCTCTTCCCCGCTAGGCATCGTCATATTGATCGCCAGGATCTCGTTCCTGCCCAGACGCGACATCGCGCCGTAGAAACCGACGCGGTCGCCGATCTCTACCGTATTAGTAAGCCCGAGTCGTTGCAGACGGTTAACCGGCGCCGTTTCGATTGTCCAGGTCTCACCATCGTCCGTTCGAACCGTGAACGTGGTATGTGGATTAACCCAAAACACTTCAAGCAGCTCGCCTTCGATCTCGCCAACGTTGTCGATATCGAAGAACGCGCCGAACGAATGGTGGGCAGTCGCGACGCCGGAGAAGGCAGCCAACAACACCGAAATACTCGCACGAACCATGAAGTCTTCTCCTGATTTTTCCATCCACCGGCCCTCGCCCGCTGCCCGGCAATCTAAATCATTGGCAATAAAACCGGCTTAGAAGCGTGATTGTTAAGTAGATCGAGTAAACTGCGGAGCTAACTACTTCCGGCGCCAACTACACTAACGAGATTGCGGTAACCACAACCGCAACACACTGGAGGAGAATAACAATGCGCAATACGGCAATCCTGGTACTGATCCTGTCCGCTTGGACAATTGGCGCCCAAGCTCAACCCCGGTTCGAGGTCGACACGACCTGGCCGCAACCGTTGCCGGCAGGCTGGATCTTTGCCCAAATCGGTGGTGTCTGCGTAGATTCTCACGACCACATTGCGATCGTCGATCGCAACAACATCACGGATGAAGAAACACAGACCAATATACCCGTACCGACCTTCGTCATGTTCGACATGGCCGGAGAGGTTGTTAACTCCTGGGGCGATCCCGATGTCGTGCCGACCGACGTGCACGGCTGCAGCTTCGATGCCGACGATAACCTGTGGGTCGGCGGTAACGGCGATGCCATCGTGCAGGGATACAGACACGACGGCGAATTAATCCTGCAAATCGGCACCAAAGGCCTGTTCGACACAGACGATGGAACGGAGGGCGGAGAGTTCACAAACATGAGCCGTGAACGGCTCAACCTACCGTCCGGCGCCGTGGTCGACGATGGCGAGATCTTCATATCTGACGGCTACGGCAACAAACGCGTCGTCGTCTTCGACACCGAAGGAAATTACCTTCGCCAGTGGGGCAACCTGGCCACCGAACAAGAGAGAGTTGCTGGAACGCCGGGCACTTTCGCCAGCGTCGTGCACTGCATCGCGGTCAGTAACGAAGGCCTCGTGTATGTCTGCGACCGCCAGGGCAGCCGCGTGCAGGTGTTCGATAAAGCGGGTAATCACGTTCGAGACATCCGTATCGCTCGGACGGACGATCATGTGGAGGATCCGGTCCTGCGTGGCACGGCCTGGTGGGTGGCCTTCTCACCGGACGAGGAGCAGCAGTATCTATACGTGATGAACGGTGCAGAGGAAAAGCTGCACATCCTGAATCACGAGACTGGCGAGACGTTGTCGACGTTCGGGCGGCCGGGTCATATGGCCGGCGACTTTACGCACGGGCACACGATCGACACTGACTCGGCTGGCAACCTGTATGTGGCCGAGACCAACTACGGCCGAAGAGTGCAGCGGTTTAATCTGGTCGCCGACTAGTGATGAAGCGGATCTTAGTCGCTGTCGGCATCGTAGCGCTCGGCCTGCCGGCGATCGCCATCCAGGCACAGGACGCGCCCGTCCCCAACTACACCGTCGATCCGTTCTGGCCGAAGGTGCCGTGATCGTCGATACGTCTATCGATTCAGAACGTCGGTGATCTTACCCTGCGGCGTCAGGTCTCTTCCCGCCAGCCCCGGATGAGCCGGTGAGATCCACGTCGCATCGAATATGGAGTTGTCTTCCGTGTCGGACATGACCGTCTTATAGATCTCGTTTAGCTCAGCGTCCTCATCGGTTCCGCGCACGATGGGTACGATGTACTCCCAGACGACCTCGCCTTCCGGCGTGACCTGGAACACGTGCCCATGCCGCCCCGCAACACCCAACGTGTTGCCGTTGGCCAGACGCTGAACACCTGAGATGTTGCGACTGAAAAAGCTGTTCGGCTGAACAGACGTGAAATTCCACACCACCTGCTCAGCGGGCCCTCCGGCGGCCATCTCCGGAAGATACACCGCATTCGGATAAGACCCGGCGTACGGATTAACTTCGAGGATCTCCGACCGGTGAGGTCCGGCGCGCCGCGAACCGTTCTCGAATATCAGGAAATTACCTTCTCCCGGCAAGCCCGCCTTGATCCACTGGGTGTCGTGGTGATGGAAGAGCATCCTGTCACCCTCGGAAGTCACATCACCATCCGTGTTGTAGCTGGGCGCTTCCCCTGAACGGTAGAGCCACGGGTTTCCCCAGCGAAACATAATGTCGCCCTTCGGTCCGGCCGCGAGCGTCCTACTGGCCTCGAAGTCACCGACGACAAACGTGCCACCGTGATCGATGACGTAGAGCTCGCCCATGCGGTCGTTGTTGACGACGATCTGATCCAACGTCTGGTTGTAGTCGAGCGCATTCTGGTGCGTGAAATCACCACTCAATCCCGACCCCCAGTTGAGATCGAACCGCTCGGGATGCTCCGCGAGCACGCCGTAGTTGGGCCACTCGGGATTCTTGTCCTGGACCACATGATCCAGAGACCACCACTCCCACACGATGTTACCGTCCCTATCGACCTCAACGACACCGTCCGGCGCCGCGTCCCAGTCGACCGAGGGATCAGCACCCGCGGCGACGGCCTGCTCCTGGGTCATGGGTATACGAGAGGTAAAGATGATCGTCCAGTCGTTCAGGTGGTTGTTCCAGATCCGCTTGAACTTGTGATGATAGCGATACCCTTCGCGAGGGTCGCTGAACTCCCAGACGAGATTGCCGTCCCAATCGAGTTCCTGCAGCACACGCTCGCCCCGGTAGTTGTGGCCGGCAGTACTGAGCCCCAGTACGATGCTGCCCGTTTCAGTCAACCGGGCAGATTTTTCAATAGAATAGCCCTGCCCCGCATACGCAGGCGTAATTGCCTTCCACCTGTGAGCAACGTTGCCGTCGGTATCGATCAGATAGACATACTCGTGCGCTTCGTTTTGCGCCCAGCCCGCGAACAGCAAGTATCCATCGGCAGCTTTATCCGGATCGGAGTAGACCAGTTCCGTCGGCCCGTGAAAGGCTTCATAGGCGGCCGCCGAACTCATGGCGAGCAGTGCGGCGACAGCAACGGACATACTCAAGCCGGTATAGTTCGATTCGTCATTCACTCTCTCTAATCCTCTGCGGCAGCCAGACAGTCGTAAACTCCAACCGCCGCGTCAGCGTACCAGACCCAGTGCTTACCGAAGGTCATCGGCTCAATCAGGTTCACCGGATCCGCAAACGTGATGCTGTAATCCAGCCGGTCACCCTGCGGGCTAAGAGTAAAACGCTCCAGAGACTCCGATTCCGTACTCGCTGGAATGCCCTGCCCGTCGAAGTGTCCCCAGTTCACATGGGCGGTGGTGACGACGAGTGTGCGCTCATCCTCCCAGTGACCGACAGCGTAGCCAAGTAGCGAGTCCGGCTGGCCTTCCGCAGAAGCGTCGAGCGACATGTGAATGGTGCGTACGGTATCGAATTCCTCGTTATGCCACAGAATATTCTCACCATCCTGCACAAATTCGAAGGGATACGGCGCCTCCATAATCAGCGGCATACCTTTTTGAGCGCAGTTACGTAATGGATTGTCGCGGGCCCAGACGAATGCGTCGACAGCTTCAAGAGCGGCCTCGGTCAGGTTCGCGCGGCCTCCCGCAGTTCGGCCGATATCTCGCGGCATCAGCATGGGGATATTGTCGACCGTACTCCATACCCGGAAGATGCCGAGTTCCGGCGCCGAGGTATCGCCGAGTCCGGCACGCCTGCTCGCGGACATCTCGATAGTTCGGTCAGTCCATATGGGCTGGACGTTCCCCCCTAGCAAGACTTCCTCACCGTCACTGGTCAGTACGTTGCTGATGTACAACCCGTGCTCGATTCGAATTGCAGGATTTCCGGCAACTCGGATGGTATCGCCGACCTGAATAAAGGCAGGATCGATCTGCCACCTTCGCATATTGCTGAGCGCCGTGGTCGCCATCTCCCAGTCCTGTACTTCCCCGGTCTCGGTGACGACACGCAGCGTAATTTGCGGATGCGGATTTCGCATTAATAGAGAGATGATCTCCCCTTCAACCTCGATGACTGTCTGCGAATCGTAGTTGCCGGCAACAGCATGGTGAGCACTACTTACGCCCGGGAGGCCCAGCAGACAAAGAAAAAGGACTTTACGAATGATCATCACGATAACCCTCTGTTGATCAGCCCGTCCTGCAACGATGCCGGACCGGCGAAAGCATCCCCGAATCCCCCCAGGAGTCACGGTGCCATGTTCGTTAGTTCTATGCGGATTATGCCATGCCCAGCGGGAGGTGAGTCCAGACGCGGCTTCCTGGTGGAGCACCTCGGTTACGCCAAGGTGCTTGGGTTATTCCGTGAGGCAAGCGGCTCCTATCGATTCGATGAGCAAACGGGGGAATTGTCCGATGTCTTAATCGTCGCTGATACCGACAGCGTATTCACGGACCAGGAGCGACGGGACGCGCACCTGCGAAGCGGAGATTTCCTGAATACGAACCGCTTCCCTACGATGACCTTTAGCGCGACAACAGCCCAACGGACCGGCGAGAAGACCTTTGAGATTGAGGGCAGTCTGGAGTTGCTTGGCGTGACCCGACCCTTGATCTTGAGCGTCTCCTGGAACAAGAGCGCAGAGTACCCAATCGACGATGAGCAGTACGTGATAGGGGTATCGGCGCGAGGAAGCCTGCAACGCAGCTCTTATGGCATGAACTATGGAGTAGAGAACGGCTGGGTTGGTGACACGGTGGAGATCATGATCGAGTTCGAGGCCCGCAGGCGCTAATATCGCCTCTATGCGAGTGGCAAGCGGATACTGGCAAGATCTAACAACGCTCGACTTTGCGCGACTCGATCCGGCGGACACCATCGCGCTTTTCCCCGTGGCTGCCGTCGAGCAACACGGTCCGCACCTGCCATTGTCCACAGATGCTGTCATCAATGAGGCGATTGTCTCGGAATCTTTGAGGCGGTTGCCTGATAGCCCAACGGTGCTGGTGTTGCCGGCGATGACCATCGGCAGCAGCCTCGAGCATACCGAGTTTGCCGGTACACTCAGCCTCGACGCCGAAACGGTTATGGCAGCCTGGAAGGCGATCGGGAAGAGCGTGGCAAGAGCGGGTCTTCGCAAGCTCGTGATCTTCAATAGCCATGGTGGTCAAGCGGCACTGGCAGATCTGGTCGCACTGCAGCTGCGTGTCGAGCAGCAGATGTTCGTCGCGCGCGCAAACTACTTTGCCTTCGGCGCACCACCGGGGTTGTTCGAGGAAGAGGAACTCGCTCATGGTATCCACGGTGGGGCGGTAGAAACCTCCTTGATGATGCACTTGAGGCCTGACCTCGTTCGGAAAGGGGCCGTACGGAACTTCGATGGGCTGCCTGGGGAAATGGCGGCTCGCAACCGTTTACTGGGTGCCGAGAAGCCTGTCGGCTTCGGCTGGATGAGTCAGGATCTGCATCCGGCCGGCGTGTGCGGTGACGCGGCAAACGGTGATCCGGAACGCGGGGCCGTTTACCTTGACCACCTCGCAGGATCACTGGTGACTTTGCTCAGCGAACTAGCAGAGACGCCATTGAGCGTTCTCGACCGAGCCCCAGATAATGAATAGGGCCGTAACTGCTCGTGCACAATTATTCAGCCAGGTGACCGGCTCGATCGAGCTTGGCTTTGAGGTAGCGCCGGTTATGAGGATTGACGGATGCTACCAGCGGGAGCCGTCCGACGACGTCGATACCATGCGATGTCAAGGCGCTGATTTTGGAGGGGTTGTTCGTGAGCAGGCGAATGCGTGTTATGCCCAACTCGCGCAACATCGCCGCCGCAGCATCGTAAGTGCGCTCATCGGGAAGAAACCCGAGGTGCTGGTCCGCATCCACCGTATCCAAGCCAGCGTCCTGTAGTGCATAAGCGCGCAGTTTATTGGCAAGCCCAATGCCTCGGCCCTCCTGGTCGAGGTACAGGAGGACGCCGCCGCCCAACGATGCCATGCGGTCAACCGCCCGTTTGAGCTGATCACCGCAGTCGCAACGCAGACTCCCGAACACATCGCCGGTCAAACAGGCTGAGTGTAGCCGAACGGGGACCACCGCTCGGGCGTCCGGCTCACCGATTACGATCGCCAGATGCTCGCCGAAGCCGTATTTCTGTCGAAACAGCACGATCTCGGAGTCCACCGCATCGAGAAGGGGCACGCGAGCCTTGCTGATTAGACTCAAGTTATCGTGTGAGGATCGGGGGTAGCGGTCGATGTCCTCCACGCGGATTTTCACGATACTCGAATCCGATACTTCTTTCGTCCGCATGGCGATCAACGCAGGAAGGAGCCTGCCGAGCTTCGCAAGCCGGAAACCTGCTTCGACGTTCGTCGGGCTTTCCGCGGGTTCCACTCTCAGCAACGCTTTCTTTATGGGTACATGAGAGCCAACGCCGGCCAGTGATCGAAGCTCCTCGAGCTCTATTCCTTGCGGGAAGGAAATGGCTATCGGGCCGGCCGTGCGTCCGGCCAGCCCCGCCGCCTTGGCCCGTTGGGGGGTAATGAGCAGCCTCATCTCGCTGCTATTCAGGGACTTCAATCGATCGAGCAGCGGCGACTCCATGGTCTCCACTGCAGCCATGAGCAACCAGTGATCCTCCTGGAACAGTTGAATGGCGCGTCCACGGCGCATTTCCTCGACCGCACGCTCTGTGCTCAATGCCGCAGGGTGTCCATTTATTTCTATTTCTTCAGAGGCCATGATCTCCGCCCGGGTCTTGTCGAGTGCTAGGATACCAGTTTCCAAGGTCTTGATTTATCTATATGTATACGCCTGAACCCAACACACTCACGGCTGAGGGCGACGCGGAGTTGGTCTGGGGCGCGCTGATATCGGCCGCCGGCTGGGCGAGACGGGAGGAGGGCCTGGAAGATGCCAGGGCGTACGGTCTCGACTCATCGGGCCGTCTTCATCCGCTACCAGTCGCGGACAGCCGCACCCTAATTATTTGGCAGGAGCCAAACGGCTGGACCCGCTCGACGAACGCGCCCCCTGCCGTGCGGGCGCTGCTGGATCTGTATCTGCCAATCTGTAGTGCCTCCCCTAAAGCCCCGCTCACGGTGGGGCACCTGGGTCAGGGGCTCGATGGATACATCGCGACCAGCTCGGGTGATTCCAACTACGTGACGGGTCCAGAGAATATCCTGCACCTCCACCGGATGCGGGCGCTCTGCGACGCAGTGATGGTTGGAGCGGAAACCGTTGCGACCGACGATCCCAGACTAACGACGCGACGGGCGACGGGAGACAATCCGGTTCGGGTGATACTGGATCCGCGTCGAAGGTTAATTCCCTCGCATTACGTCTTCTCCGACAGACAAGCCCCTACACTGCTCGTTTGCGACGAAGCTCTCGTGTCGAAGACTTCTGAGCGGATCGCGGCGGCCGACGTTTTGGGCATTCCGCTTCAAGCGGGGCGCTTCGACCTGAAGGCATTGCTTAAGGAGCTCCACGCGCGAAACCTGGTCTCGGTATTCGTTGAAGGAGGCGGTAACACCGTATCCGCATTTCTAGAGGCAGGTCTGCTCGACCGCCTGCAGGTAGCGGTCGCACCTTTGATTACGGGGGCTGGACGGCCCGGGATACGTTCAGCCGCGAGACAGCAGATGGAGGAATGTTTGCGGCCGCCTCACCGGATCTTCACCATGGGGAGCGACGTCCTTTTCGACTGCGATCTTCGTTGCGACACGAAAGCGCGGGGCTCGGAACTCCCGCTAACAGGCGGTCTCGGCCGAATTCTTTGACCCGACCACCGCTCACTCCGGTATCCATCCCAGTATATCGACATGGCCGACATTGAGCTCGGAACGCCCGCCTGCAACATGCGCGTGGCGTCGCTGGACCCAGCTCTGTAGCGTAGACGTCTCTTCGGGCGCGATCTCAATGGCGGCTGCCAGCCAGTCCTCGAGCAGCGCTTCCTGCAGACTCTGGTCGCTTGGGTTGATGTGCCAATCACTGCGCTCGCATTCGACGCGGTATCCAATTGCCTCGAAGCTCCGAGTCGCCTTCCCTGCGGCCGCAGGTCCTAGGGCTCGTCCGAATCCCTTATCGGACGTTTGATGATGATTAACCAGCTCTTGCACGCGCTCGTCCTCTGGCTCGTGCGGGTCAAAACGGACGCGCCCGTCATAGGTGAGGGCGAAGAGCACCGGGGCTCGGACGCTCAAACAGCGTTGCGCTAACGTCTGCAGCCAGGCCTCAGAAACGAGGTCGAGCAATGCGGACGCGGTGACTAATGCCTCTGCAGGTAGTTCGATTTCAGGCAGATCAACGGCAAGATCTCGCTGCACGCTGCGCGTTCGGCATTCGAAGTCCCGTCCGCTGATGATGAGCTCTCTCCCCGACTGATCGACTCTTGCTCCGCGCTCCGCGGCCCATTCCCTCATCCGGGCAGGAATCGCATCGAGCAGAGCTCGATCGTGGTCGATCAGGCACCAATCCTGGTGACCCCCGATAACCTGACTCAGGTAACGCAGATTGGCTCCCGTGCCGCTCGCCAGGTCGGTGATCTGAACGGTCCGGTCGGGCCTCATTCGGTTTAGCGCCTTCGCGATCTGCGGTGCCCGGGACGCCGCATCGAGCGGTTCTCGTAAGCCGAGCCATGCGCTGGAAAACGCGCTCACCACAGCGATCTGAGCGCAGCGGCGAATTGCTCGCTGGCCTGTTCCCAGCTGGGTAGGTTGTCACGACCGATTCGCGCTCCACTGGCCAGAGCCCTCAATACCCTTGGGTCATCCATCGTCTTCGCCAACGCGTTTGCCAATGCGCCGCTGTCACCCTCGGGCACCAGTATCGCCGAGTCGGCCGTGACCGTGTCCGGAATGGCGCCGGCCGAGGTGCTGACGAGCGGGAGGCCCCTGGATAAAGCTTCGGCAAGCGCCATGCCGTAGCCTTCCAGGTAGGAGGCGAGCACGAACAAATCAGCACTCGCGTAATGGTTGGCGAGCGCGTCTTCGGTGACTTCTCCGGTCAACGTAACGCGTCCCGTTAAACCCAGCCGTTCGATTTGGGCGCGCAGCTCCGTCGCGGTGGTGGTATCCCGTTGAAGACTTCCGACACAGTAGAGATGCCAGGACCAATCACGGAGCTGGCTAAGCGCATCGAACAACACAGCATGTCCCTTCCGTGGCGTCAACGTAGCGACACAAAGCAGGTTCAGTGAGGAGCCGCCCGACCCATGGGCCAGTGGCGCCGGATCCGTGCCCGGCATGACGACGTGAACGCGTTCGGCGGGCACGCCGTCGCCGGCAAGTCGTTCCATCGTCCACCCGCTGGTGACGATAACCTTATCCACGGCAGCCAGCGCGCGTTCCTCGGAATGTTCCAGCGCTCGCCGTCGCTCGGGCGCCAGCCCCTTCTCACACGCGAGCGGGTGATGTATCAATGCCACCAGCCGCAGGCGGCCCGCTTGATCTGCCAATAGGTCCGGCATTCCACCCAGGGCTAGGCCGTCGATGACCACTATCCCCCCGATGGGTATCTTCTCCAGTGTCGATCGGGCATCCTCCAGTGCGAACAAGGAGGGGGAAGGGAAGCTGGAATCGAGAGAATGCACCGTCACCCGCCATCCCAGCGCGGCCAAGCCCTGCATGATGCGGTGGTCGTAAATGTACCCTCCCGTGCGCGTTTGTGGATCGCCCGGTAGCAGGAAGTCGAGCGCGAGCTCGGCGCTCACATTTCGGGGTCCTGATCCAATTGACCTTCGTAGGCCGCCCAGGCGACATGGGACTCATGCAGGGTCACGCGCATGGAGCTCAACGAACGGGCCGAGGGACCGAGGGTCCCATCGCGTACCCGAGCCGCCATGCGCTGGAAAATGACGACAGCGAGGAATTCCGACGTCGTGTTGCTCTCGGAAAGGGTATCGTCTTCATCCAGGTTACGGTAGTTGAGCTCGGACAAAACGGATCTCAAAGCTTCGCTGGCCCGTCCGATGTCGACTACGATGCCGTCTGCATCGAGCTCTCGACGGCGGAACTCCACATCGACGACGTACGTTGCTCCGTGCAATTGCTGGGCAGGGCCAAAGACCCGACCTTCGAGACTGTGGGCGATCATGAAGTGATCTCTGACACAAACGCTGTGCATCGGCATCCTCTCAGGCTGAGGCCGCCTCATCGGTATAATTAATGCGGTGGCATAGCGTCGTTCCGGGTTGCGCGCTGAGCGTCTCGAGCACGACGGGGAGCTCGTCGAACCGACTCTCGCCAGTGATCAGTGCATCAAGGCAGGGTTCCGAGAGAAGGCGGAGCACCAACTCCATCCTTCGCCGCGGAGTCCAGCGACCCCGTTGAGCAGCCGCGATAGAGGAGACCTGGGAGGACTGCAGGGACAGACGTTGTGCATGGAAAGCCTCGCCCAGAGGCAGCGTGATACGACGATCGCCGAACCAACTCATTTCAAGCACTTTCGCCTCGAAACCACCAAGACCAAGCGCCGTGGAGAGTCCTTCGGCGGTGCCGCTGGCGTGAATGACAAGGTCGGCCTCTGGCGTTGCTTGATCGGGAAGCTTGAAAGGTACGTTGAGCGCGTTCGCCGCAGCCGCTTTTTCGGGGTTGGTATCTATCAGCTCGACCGTGCAGCCGGGGAAGCGCGCGCCCAGCCACGCGAACAAACATCCGAGCGTCCCCGCGCCAACTACGGCGATTCGATCGCCCGCTCTCGGCGTCGAATCCCACAGTCCATTCACCACAGATTCAAGGTTGGCGGCAAGCACGGCGCGTTCTGCCGGCAAGCCTTCGGGCAGAGGGTATACGGCTTCGGCGGGCACGACGTAGCGTGTCTGGTGCGGATACATACAGAATACCGAACGTCCTCGAAGCACATCCGGTCCCCGCTCGACAACGCCAACATTGATGTATCCGTATTTGACCGGCGCGGGAAAATCCCCCTTTTGAAAAGGAGCCCGCATTCGTTCGAACTCACTCACTGGGACTGCTCCGTTGAACACCAACGCCTCGGTTCCGCGGCTGATTGCCGTATAGAGCGTCCGGATCAGAACGTCTCCATCCGAAGGTTCTGACAAGACCTCGGTACGGATTTCTCCACGTCCGGCTCCTGTTATCCAGAAAGCACGCGCATTGTTCTCATTAGACATGAGCGGCCCGAGTGAGTTTGTAGTTGAGGGCAGCACAATACTTGCAAGAAGATTCAAAACATGCAAGCGTCGAAACATGTTTTCACGTTACCGATCAGGCACTCTTAGCCGAAGTCTCCTGCTCGACTTTCTGCGCAACGGCCTGTTGATTCTCGTTGTTCTGGCAGCGCTCGCGATCGCCTTACAACGCATAGCACAGCTGAGCGAGTTGTTCCCATGGAAAGGGATCACGGTGTTCGTCTTGGGAAGCTCGCTCACGCTCATTTTCACGGTCAAGCATCTATCCGCGCGTTCTTTCGGGCCGGCAAACCAGGTGACGCTTGCGCGTGGAGGTCTGGTCGCGTTGCTGTTTGGTTTAATCGGTGACTTCACGGCTGCGTGGCCCGTAGTGGTCGTTGCTTCTACCGCTCTCGCATTGGATGGCGTTGACGGTTGGCTGGCCCGCCGTTTCGATGTCGCGAGTGAATTCGGAGCGCGTTTCGACATGGAAACCGACGCATTGCTGCTCTTGGTTCTCACGGTTCTGGCATGGCAGTACGGAAAGGCGGGACCGTGGATCCTGCTTGCGGGATTCATGCGCTACCTTTTTGTCGCGTCGAGTTTTCTGCTGCCGTTTCTCGGACGCTCCCTGCCGCCTAAGCGTCGGCGCCAAACGGCATTTGTCGTCCAGGCGATCGCCTTGATCGTCTGTATTTCGCCGGTTGTCGCTCAGCCCGTTAGCGGGGCGATCGCGTTGGTCGGGCTTGGACTACTGACCTTGTCGTTTGCCATTGATGTTGTTTATCTAGCTCGAGATACGGGTGATCTGGTGGGGCAGTCGCCCTCATGACGTCTCCGACCGCGAAACGTCCGCCAACCAAAGATCGGCCCTGGTCTTTCCTTCGCAGAGCCTGGTTTTCTCTCGGAGACCCTGCGTCCTTGAGGCCGTGGCTGTCGATGGGGGCAGCCTTAATCGTTCTCAATTTCTCATTGACCTTCCACAACGTGTGGCCAACCTTGTGGATCACCACACGTCATGAATTGTCTGTTGAGATCGCCGTGCTGGTCCTCGTGCTCGCGTTGTACAGCGAGGCGGTGAAACTACCTTCTCGCGGCACAATAACCGGTCTTGCTATTTTGCTCGTCGTGTTCTGTATGGGGCGTTACGCCGAGGTTACCGCACCGGCGCTTTATGGTCGGCCGGTTAATCTCTATTGGGATGCCCCCCACTTGCTCAATGTCGTCGCCATGATAAACCAGGCAGCTTCTCCCGTTGTCTCGGTGCTGGTAGGATTTGGCTTGATCACCATCCTGGTTTTGATTTTCTTGGTACTCAAGTGGTGCCTCACTCGAGTAGGCGAGAGTCTGCAGTTTCCACCAGCACGACGAGCCCTGGCAGTTGCAGCTGCGGGCCTCATCGCACTCTACCTCGTCGGGCATACGCCTTCGCCCTTGCGTACGCTGCGCTGGTTCTCTTTACCAGTCAGCGCGACTTACTGGAGACAGGCGGAGTTCACGCTCGGCGCCTATCAGCAGGCGAGGACTCCGAACTCGGCACTGTGCCCGCAATCAGCCGGCGACTCCGACTTCGCTTCCCTGGCTGGCGACGATGTTTTCGTGGTGTTTTTGGAATCCTATGGGGCGACCGCCTACGACAGACCAGAAATAGCCCAGACTCTCGTACGAGGCCGCGAGGCGCTTGCAGACGCGGTCAGAGCCAGTGGCAGAGGGGTCGTATCCGCGTATGTCGAGTCTCCCACATTCGGCGGTGCATCCTGGCTGGCTCACATGAGCCTGCTGACCGGCCGTCCCATCCGAGACAATGGCACGTACAACCTCTTGCTGACTCAGGACTGCGAGGTCCTGACACAGAAATTTGCGCGACACGGTTATCGAGTCGTTGGCTTGATGCCAGGCCTCAAGAGTGAATGGCCAGAAGGCGTCTTCTATGGATTCGACGAGATCTATGGGGAACGGGCGTTGGATTACCGTGGTCCTGAGTTCGGTTGGTGGCGCATTCCCGATCAGTACGCGCTGGCAAAGTTGGACCAATTGGAGCTCGTCAAAACCCCCCGGGCGCCGCTCTTTGTGTTTTTCCCGACGATCAGCTCACATATGCCTTTTCGTCCTACCCCACCGTACCAGCCAGACTGGTCGCGCCTGCTGGCGGAAGAGCCTTATGAGCCCAACGCGGTGGCGGAGAGCCTCGCCGTGGAACCAGACTGGACGAATCTGATCGTCGACTACGCCGATACCATTGCCTACACGTTCGATTATCTCAGCGGCTATCTCGGGCAGCGCCCTGATCTGGACCTGTTGCTGGTACTGCTCGGCGATCATCAACCGCCGGCAAGTGTCAGTGGGGCGCAGACACGCTGGGACGTGCCCGTGCACGTGATTGCAAACCGTCAGGAGGCATTGGACATACTGTTAGGCGCTGGATTCGTGGATGGGTTAGAGCCCGAGCGTGAAGCGATCGGGCCCATGCACGAGTTGACGACCTTACTGCTTCGAGCAGCGTCTGGCTCCGCCCGACCGTCTCCCGGAGAGGATTTGTCAGACGCCAACCACGCGGGCATAGATGTCGCCGGAAGGGGACCGCTCGGGCAGGCTGGAGATTAGCTCTCTAACGGCCTGCGAGTCGAGCCAATCGTTGCCCCTCAGCCGGTGGCTCTCTCCGGTCGACCAGTTATAGTGGTAATCCCCCAGTTGCGACAAACGGTCCACACACTCGAGCGCGATTTGGCGAACGACGGGTAGACATTCGAAGGACAGTGAGGAGACCGCGGTCGACAGCCCACCCAGCACTTCGGCCTCGTAACCCTCGACGTCTATCTTGATGAACTCGGGTAAACCATGATGTTCGATGAGCTCCTGCAGGGTCGTTACGTTTGTTTGTGCGGTCTTTGACCAACTGACATCCTTGAAGGTCGGATCCGTCTTGATGCGCTCGATCCACTCGCGGGACAAAGTGGTTACGGTCGGGTGACGCTCACTGATGAACAGTGTGGCTTCGCCTGACTCGCATCCGACGGCGCGCTGCAACAGCGTCACGGATGGATCCCGGCCGTAAAGCCGATGCAGAATCCGAAAGAAGTCCTCCTGGGGCTCGACCGCCACGACCCGGGCACCCAAGCCGCGCCAGCACCGTATCCGGTTGCCCACATGCGCACCAATGTCGAAGCACAGCGCGCCTTCGTGTACGAACTGGGAATAGAATTGCTCTAGACGTCGGGCACGGAACGGGACGCCGTAATAGGTGACGGCTGAGCGCGCAACGCCCAGTAATCTCGACATCGTGCTCATGTGTTTCTGCTTGGTTCAGCTCCAGGGTTCATCCACGTCGAGCGTCGCCGACTGCGTCGCTGAGCTCCCGAGCCAGTGATCCGGCGCGCGCACCGGGTAGGGCGTTGGACAACGACAACAGCAACGCGGCTAGATGAGGCACAGCGAACACTGCCAATAACGCACACCAGAGGTCTCGATCAATGCTGTCAAACGTCGCCGTGCTCGAGATGCCAAAAGTACAAGCGAGCAGAGCCAACGCGAACGTGGCTTCGGGTGCTGCCGCAGCAATGGCGCCCGTCACGCGGTGAGGGCGAGCCAGCTTCGGGGTGCGGCAAAAATGGGCGTTTTGACAAAAAAGGCCCACGATGACGGCTTTACCAACGGTATACACGAGGCTGAGGCCCGCGACCGCTGCACCCAGACTCAGCCAAAGGCTCGTCCCAACTTGCGCTTTGTGCAAGACCAGCATCTTAGTGAGTTTGAACGCGAAGAGTGTCAGTACAAACGCCGAGAAAGGCGCGAGGGGCGGATGAAACCGCTCCGGCGCTATCAGCATCATTAGAGACCAAACGATTGCGATAGCGTTGAACAATAAGTTGAGCCCATCCGCCAACCAGGGCAACCAGCCGGCAAGAAAATGATAACGTTGGCCCCAGCTGAGCGCGCTGGCTTTGGTGCCGAGCAACCATGGACCGTGTCTGCGAAGAATCTGAGTCGCACCCAACGCCCAGCGGAATCGTTGCACTTTGTAGTCCTGAAAGTTATCCGGTGTCAGGCCCTTGCCATAGCTCTCACATGTGTACCTCGCTTCGTAACCGTGCTCGAGCACGCGTAGTCCGAGCTCCGCATCCTCTGTGATCGTCCACTGGGCCCAGCCACCGACCTCGCGGAGCACGCGCTTGCGGATCATCGTCATCGTGCCATGCTGGATGATCGCGTTACGATCATTGCGCGTGACCATCCCGATCTTGAAGAAGCCCTGATACTCGGCATTGCACATCGCTTTGAATACGCTCGAGGTACTGTCACGATAGTCCTGAGGCGCTTGCACGATCGCCACGGCTGGCTCTGCGAACTGAGGAACGAGATCGCGTAACCATTTCGGGTCTACCTTGTAGTCGCTGTCGATGACGGCGATGATGCTGGCGTCCCTGGCGGCGTGCCGCAGAGCAAAATTTAGGGCTCCGGCCTTATATCCGGGCAGCGGGTCCACGTGAAAAAAACGAAAACGTTCTCCCAGGCGGGCGCACCATGACCTTACGGGTTGCCACAAGCGCTCGTCCTTCGTGTTGTTATCGACGACGATTACCTCGAAGTTTGGGTAATCTAGATCGGCTAACGCTCTAAGGGTCTCGAGGACGAGCGCTGGAGGTTCCTTATAGGTAGGCACGTGGATCGACACCTTGGGAAGGCGCTCAACCGGTTCTCGGTCAACTTCGGGAACTATACGCGCACGGGCGCACCACCTTGCTTCTGCCCATTCGTGAGCTTCGACCAGAACCAAGAGCACGATGCCGAGCATGCCCCCGAGCATTAGGATCGTGGCCGGGGCATCAACGATGCTCCAGTACTGTTGCGCGTACGTGCTGAGCGTCCAGACGCCACCCGTCGCGACGGCCGCGGCAATGACAGCCATGAAGAAGCGCCCAGTCACATGAAACCTGCGACCGTCCGCAACCATCGTGCAAAATACCAGGCTTGCGAGGAGCGCGGATACGAACGACCACAAGCCCCATCTCGGTATGGGGGTGATCGGCCCGCTGAATTGGATCTTCGGCCGGCGGTCGACGTCGTAGACGCCCCAGTACGCGCCCACTTCACCCTCCACGAAGCGCTTCCACGGCTGGTCGAACGCCTCCATCAGGAAATACTCATATCCTTCCTCATCGGCGCGCCGTAGGAAGCGTCGGAGGAAGACGGCTGCATCGGCGGGTGAAGCGACTGCTTTGCCACGGGTCCTACCGAAGCTTGGCCAGCCCACCTCCCCGATGACGATCGGCTTGTCCGGGAACGTTGCCTTGAGCGTATCCATTTGCGTCACGATGTAGTCGACTGCGTCGTCGACGTGAATGCCTTCCCAGTACGGCAGCAGATGCACCGCGATGAAGTCGACGTGGTCGGCGAGCTCGGGATGTTCGATCCACATGTGCCAAGGCTCGGCCGTACCAATGGCTACTTTCGAATTGTGACGCGCGCGATCGAGGAGGCTCGTCAACTCATCGATCGTGAGCTCTGAGGTGAGCAGCGTCTCGTTACCGACGATTGCACGCCTCACATTGTCAGTGCGCGATGCTAAGGTGCGCAGCTCCTCCAGCCTCAGATCGTTACTGCGTGGATCGTCGTCGAGCTCGACGCCTACCGTGACGTCGAGGCCATGGCGCGACGCAATGTTGGGAATCTCACTTAGAGATCCATCCAAAGAGTAGGTACGTACCGCGCTGCCGTTGTGCGCAATCAGCTCCAAGTCAGCATCTATCTCGTCGTACAGCGGGTACTGCCCACGTGACGGCGTTTGCCCGCGGCGAAATGGCGAGAATGCAAAACCACTAACGCTGGCCGGCCAGGAAGCTTCGAGTCGGGGCTGGTTTGTGGCCGCCCATCCCCCGATCGTGCTTATGGCGATGGCGATGACGAAGGTGAAGTTTATCTTTCCCGCAGTTCCCATAGGTGGTCCGTAGGAGACACAATGTGACGACCGGCTCGTTTCGGGTGGGTCGCCAAATCAGAGCGTTGTTCGATTTCTTGATGACCCATTGTAGACGCCGGGACCCGCTAGTGCTCCCCCTCGGGCTCCCGCCGGACTCACAGCCCAGAGACGGGTCACCGTCAGATCAAGCACGTGAGTTTGGGGGTCCGGTTGAGAGGCTCCCCCCGCGGGCGCCGAAGGCTCAGAGATACGGTGTGACCACTCTCGTGCCCGCACGGCATCCTGCTGACGCGCTATCGGTTCCTGCTCACGCTCGGCAATGGAACGAAGCCCGTGAAAGTGAATTTCTGGACCTGTGGGTGGCGAATTACAAAATGGCCTGGGATTATCCTAGAAATCAACGACTTATTTCTCACGTATCATTGAATGAATGCCAGCTCGACGATCTCGGCGAGCTGGCTTATTAATCCGAATAGGTCTGGAACGACTTCCGTTAACAACGTTAATGGAGTGGCATTTACTGAAAATTACTAATTCGCCACCCACAGGTCGGTAGCGGAGAACCTACTTTCAAGCGATAATGGTTCCGCTGCGAGCGGTTCTCTCGATGAAAATGGAGGAACCGCATCATGCAAAGTAAGAAGAGGAAAGTCGCAGGGCTGCGAGATAGGAACGGCATCTGGCACATCCTTCTTACGTGGCACTCGCTTCGTCACACTTATGCGACTCGACTACGAGCTGCGCAGGTATCGTTGGAGGACAGAGCTGCTCTACTCGGCCATACGGTCGAGGGCGGTGAGATGACTACACGATACAGCGCTCCCGAACTTAGCGCGCTTATCAAGCATGTCGAAAAGCGCGAAGACGAACGCATTGACGTTGCCCTGCATGAGGGCTTCGCCAGACGAATACCAGCCACTACGGCTGACAAAAAGGCGGCGCTCCACTAAGAGTATCGCTGCAGGGCGCGTGATTATTGGCTTTTTAGAGAGATCGGGGTGTAGCTCAGCCTGGTAGAGCACTGTCTTCGGGAGGCAGGGGCCGTAGGTTCAAATCCTATCACCCCGACCAATAAAAACAATAGGTTATGACTTTATATGTAAATCCTAGTAGAGATGGATTTGGGCACCTTAGATGACCCCCAAACAACACCGATTCGCGTCGAGTATCCTTGAACGGTCTAAGGGTCTCGTCGTAGACATCCTGTATTAGCAGATGCCCGACAACGGGTAACACCTGTGCCAACGCATACCCCGCTCGTTCGACAGACTTTGGCGGACACTCTTCCCTGAGAAACTTTTCCGCTGCCTCAACCAATGTCACCTTCGGTCTTTCGCCGTAGACTGAGATCTGACGCAGCTCTTCGACCCGCTTGTCGAAGTAGCGCTCCGCTCTCCCATAATCCGTTTCGCTAGTGCTTTCACGGAATCGGCCGTAACCGGGGATGACCTTCTCGATATGCCAGATCCGCCCTTTCTTGCGGAGTCCCGGCCTTCGCTGTCTTGCCATTTTGACCTCCTTTCGGGAGGCCGCCCCTGGTAAGCTTTAGTCTGCTTGTGGACGTTTGCTGACCCTCGTTAACATTGTTTAACGGCGACTTTGGCCCCCAAAGCGGATATTTCTTAGGATCGAGTTAGAATCAGTCTTATAGTCTCGAATCGACCCTAAGAGGCCGTTTGCTACTGGAGAGATCGCATGTCTATTGATCGATTGAAATGGGCCGTTCCGGGAGTCTTTCTATTTCTCGTAGGTTGCGGGTCAGATGGCTCAGGCGGTTCAGGCGGCGGAAACATCATCACGGGCGAGGGTATTCCAAACCCGTTTCCCGTGGTCACCAATCAGTGGGGCGAGTTGCCCGCCGGGCGGGCCTGGGGGCACACAGCCGGAATCGATATCGATCCCACCGATGGCCATATCTGGGCCTATGAGCGGTGTGGAGCCGGTGGTGGCTCCGCCGGCCCTGCCGACGGAGCGGTTAACTGCGATACCAATCCAGTGGATCCGATCTTCAAGTTCGATCGCAACACGGGCGAAGTGCTGGCCAATTTCGGCGCGGGAATGTTCGTCATACCGCACGGGATCGATGTGGACTCTGACGGTAACGTCTGGATCACGGATTTTGTCGCTAATGCGAGCGGCACCAAAGGTCAGCAAGCGCACAAGTTCAGTCCGGATGGCGAACTATTGATGAGTCTGGGTGTCGCGGGGCAGGCTGGTAACGACAGCGCCCATTTCAATGGGCCAAACGACGTTATTGTCGCAGCAGACGGCAGTATTTTCGTAGCCGACGGCCACGATGGGCAGACGATGACGAGTGTCACCGCCATCGAAGAGGGTAGGCAGGCCGGAAAAACGGGCCGCATTATGAAGTTCGCTGCCGATGGCACTTTCATTACGCAATGGGGGCAGCTCGGCACGGATCACGGTGACTTTCGTACGCCCCATGGTCTCGAGATCGATTCGCAAAATCGGCTCTGGGTAGCGGATCGCGGCAACCATCGCCTGGAGCTATTCGATCTTGAGGGCAACTATCTGGAGTCTCGCTACAGCTACGGTCGCATTAGCGGGATCTACATTACTGCCGACAATATGCTCTACGCGACCGATTCCGAATCCGATCCCATCAGACACGTCAACTGGATTGCGGGCGTTCGCATCGGCCCTCTCAACGAGGATCGACTGACAGCGTTTATTCCGGGATATCCGGACGAGACACGTAATTATCAATCTACCGCTGGTGAAGGGGTTGCAGTGGATGCCGACGGTACCGTGTTCGTTGCGGAAGGGCCCGCTTCGATACCCATCGCCAAGGGCGCCTTTACGCGATATAGCGCAGACTAGTTCCGGTTTCCTATGAGGGGCGAAGCGCAACAACTGTTTGTGCTGCGCCCGATTCAGTCCGACTGCACTCTCGTCGAGGTTCGCACGCCGGTCACTTCGAAGCCTGCTCTCGTTCCTGTTGGAGCTGCGTAAGATAACGTCGCTCGTAGAGCTCGATCTTCTCCCGATATCCACCCGGGTCCATGAAACGTTGTGGGTCGTACGGGTCATCGGGGGCGACCTTGTCATGCAGATCGAAATGCCCCGCGTGGGATGAGACCCAGACGTCTGCGGACAAGGCTTTTTGCGCGGCAAACGTCGATTCAAACTCGCTTGCGATCTCCGGATACGCGGGCATGTCGAGCAACTTGACGCCGTTATTGATCGAGCCCATGTTGACTACGAGCACCGAGTAACGCTCCCCATCGTCGTCTACGGTATCGAATGTGAAACTGCTCGCGCCCCTAGTGTGACCGCCATGATGGTGCAAGGTGATGACCGTGCGCCCGAGCTCGATCGTGTCCCCGTGCTGCAGCTGTTGGTCTACTATGATCGGTTCGAACGTGGCTCCCCGACCTTCCGGAAAACGGTAGTCGGTGTTTCCGCCATCCTCGAGTGCGGCCACGTCGCCT
>CAUZMW010000028.1:0-27521 GCA_963581225.1 Gammaproteobacteria bacterium | reverse complement strand
ACAAGCCGCACTGAATACGAGCCGCTCGTTTATTGTCCAGGCGCCGGCCGGCTCGGGAAAGACCGAGCTGTTGATTCAACGTTACCTGGCGCTGCTGGCAGGCGTCGAGCTGCCGGAACAAATCATCGCGATCACCTTTACCCGCAAGGCGGCGGCGGAAATGAGAGGTCGCGTACTACAGGCCCTGCGGGCGGCGGGCGAGGGGCAGCCGGACACGGAGCCGCATCGATTGAAGACGCGCGAGTTAGCGACCGCCGCACTCGCACGCGCGCAGGAACTGGATTGGAACCTGACCGAACAACCGCAGCGACTGCGAATCGATACGCTGGACGCGTTGAATGTCTGGTTAGCACAACAGCTACCCATACTCTCGGGCGGCGTGGCCGGCGCGCAGGTCGTGGAGAATGCTCGCGAGCTCTACGTCCAGGCTACTCGACGAGTCCTCGAAGAACTGGGCCAAACCAGCAAGCTCGGCGACTCTCTTCAGGCGTTGTTGCGCCGCCTGGATAATCGTTACGACCGGCTAGAAATTCTTCTGGCGGAGCTACTTCCCAGTCGGGACCAATGGCTTCGTTACCTCGCCAGCGGCAGCGACGCGGATCTACGCCGCAAACTTGAGAGCGCGTTGGAGCGTTTAATCGGGGAACAGCTCAGCGGCGTTGCCGCGTGCCTCCCGGACGACGTCACCACGGAACTCGTCTCACTACTTCGACACGGTGCACTGTCCGCGGCCGCCCCGGACGTCGCGGCGCGGTTCGCGCCCTGGCTTGATCTCGGCGGCTTGCCCGCGCCTACAGCTCAATCACTGCCCGCATGGCAAGCGCTTCCGGAGTTGCTTCTGGTTAAGGCCGGCGCCTGGCGCAAGCAGCTAACGGCAAATATGGGCTTCGGAGCGGAGCACGATTCACAGAGGCGCCGCCTGCGCGATCTGATTGCGATACTGCAGGAACAGCCGGAGCTGCAGCAGACACTGCTCGCAACCCGAAAGCTCCCCGCACCGCATTACGAAGAAGCCCAATGGCAGACACTCGCTGCATTGCGAGTCGTCCTGCGCTATTTAACAGCCGAACTGCGCCTCGTATTCGCCGAACGAAATTCCGTTGATTTCGTCGAGCTGGCTTTAGCCGCTCAGAACGCTCTTGGAGAATCCGACGCGCCGTCTGATCTGCTGCTGGCACTTGATCGGCGCATCCAACACATCCTCGTCGATGAATTTCAAGACACGTCGCACACGCAGCTAAGACTACTGAAATTACTGACCGCCGGCTGGCAGGAAGGCGACGGCCGATCGCTGTTCCTCGTCGGCGATCCGATGCAATCCATCTATCGATTCCGGAATGCCGACATGTCGTTATTCCTGAAAGCCAAGGCGCGCGGCATCGGCGACGTGCCCTGCGAATCGTTAACGCTGAAGAAAAATTTCCGGAGCGGACCTACGGTAATCGGATGGATCAACAGCATCTTTCCAAGCGTGTTCCCGAGCGACGACGAACTGGGCGCTGGCGCGGCGCGCTTCCATCCCTGTGAGGCTACTCGCAACGACTCGGCACAGGCGGCAGTCGAACTGCATGCACTGCGGGGTATCGATCCACAGGCGGAAGTCGATCGCGTCATCGAGATTTTGCTCGACGAGCGCCGCCGCTATCCGGACAACTCGATCGCAATCCTCGTGCAGAGCCGCAGCCATCTCGCGGGCCTTCACGAGCAACTTCGTGCGCGACGAGTCAACGCTAACGCCGTTGAGCTCGAGGCTCCGAATCAGCGCCAGGTGGTGCAGGATCTCCTCGGCCTGACCCGAGCGCTGACTCACCTGTCAGACAGAATCGCCTGGCTGAGCGTACTCAGAGCGCCCTGGTGTGGGTTAACCTGGATCGACCTTCACGAGCTGGTCGCCAACGACCGAGATCATCCGGTCTGGGTTCTGATGAACGACCCGCAGCGCGTTGAGCGTCTCTCTGCGGACGGACAGCGCCGACTCGCGTTCTGCCGGGACATTCTCCGACTTTCGTTCGAGTGCCGAGCGCAACAACCTCTGGCGCGCTGGATTGAGCGCACGTGGGTGACGTTAGGCGGCCCGGCGTGCCTGGACTTCGGCGCGGAACTGGATCACGCGGATCGGTATTTCTTAAGACTCGGCGAACTCGATCGGCGCGGCGATCTGGACGATCCGCCGGCGCTGGAGTCGTCCTTCTCGGACCCACGAGATCAGAGCGAGCCGCCCGCAGGGACCGGCATCGAGATCATGACCATTCACAGAGCCAAAGGATTGGAATTCGACACAGTGGTGCTGCTTGGCCTCGGACGGACGCCGCCGCCCGAGAAGGGAAGGGGCTTGTACTGGCTGGAGAGACTCGCCGACGACGGCCGAGAGGATCTGCTGCTCGCACCACTAACCGCCAGCGCGAATGAACCGGACGAGCTCGCAGATTTTCTGAAACAGATCGACCGAGATAGAGATCTGGCGGAACGAGCGCGATTACTCTATGTCGCGACGACTCGCGCGCGAGATCGGTTGCACCTAATCGGGCAACTGAAACCGAACGCGAAACATCCCGACGCCAGAAGCCTGCTTGCATTCCTGTGGCCGCGTGTTCAAGAACGCTTCGATGAAAAGGCAACGGCCGTGGCGAATGCGGTCGTGACTGCCGATAGCATCCGGCCGGTATTGCGCCGCCTTAGCGACGGTTTCGATTCGCCGCTGACGCCGTCTTCGATAGTGGCCGCTCCGCCGAGTCCTGCCCAACCGAGTCGTCCCGAATTCGTATGGGCCGGGGAAACCGCGCTACAGATCGGGCTCGTCGTGCACAACGCGTTACAGGCCATGGCCGACTCCAGGCTCGAGATCTGGGATCCCGACAAGATTCGCGATCAAAGCAACGCGCTGCGCGGGGAACTGCGCTTGCTGGGCGTCGAAGATGGCGACCTGGCAGCCGCCACTCAGCGCGTTATCGATGCGCTGTGCCGCGTCATAGACGACCCGACCGGCCGCTGGTTATTGCAGAATCATCCGCAGGCTGCCTCGGAACTTCCGCTGACGATCCATACCGCAACCGGGCTCGAACACGTGCGTCTGGACAGGACGTTTGTCGACGATACCGGCACGCGCTGGATCATCGACTTCAAGACCAGCGCCCATGAAGGCGGCGCAACGACGGAATTTCTCGATTCCGAAGTAGAGCGATACCGTCCGCAACTGGAACGATATGCAACCGCCATGGCAGCTATCGACGACCGGCCGACTCGCGTCGGCCTTTACTTTCCGCTCCTGCAAGCATTCCGCGACTGGGTACCGTGAGTATTCGGCGCACGAACGTCGCAAGCATCACTGAATGCGAGTGCTCATGGGCGAGCGACTGAGTTGGACACGGGTGCGATCACCAAGTGCTCGATAAGGTCATAGAGCTGCCGAAGATGCGGCCGCCGTTCGTCGCCGGGATTGCTGGAGGAAGTCGTGACGACAACCAGGTTGAGTTCCGGTACTAGTATGATGAACTGGCCGCCGTAGCCCCAGGCGTAAGGGGTCGAATAACCAGCCATGTCGCGGACCCACCAACCATAACCGTAAAAACGGCCGATCTCCCGTGTCGACACGGCGCGCGACTGTAGCGACGCTTCAATCCACGCCGCCGGAACGACCTGCCGGCCGCTCGCCCGGCCGCCGTTTAGATAGAGTTCGCCGAAAGCCAGCATCTGACGCGGCGTGAATTCCATATCGTTACCGCCGAAGTAAATTCCCTGCGGATCTTTCGGCCAGGCGGCCAGATGAAATCCAAGCGGTTGGCCGAGGCTATCGCGAGCGAATTCCAACGTACTCCTACCGGTCGCGGACGTCAGAATCGCAGACAGCAGATGGGTATTCCCGGTGCTGTACTCCATCAGGATTCCCGGCGAATGCTGCAACGGTAGGCCAAGCGCGAAGCCCACCCAATCCGCGCTCAGTACCCACGCGCCGTAGTTCCGGTTACTGGTCGTTTCCAGGCCGGCTTGCATCGTCAACAGATCCCCAATCGTGATCTGTCCCTTACGAGTATCCGCATCGATCGCCAGCGTCTCGCCGAAGAAATCTTCGATGGGTTGATCTACACCCTTGATATGACCTTCATCGATCGCGATTCGGACCAGCGCAGAGATGACGCTCTTCGAGACGGACTTCACGTTGGCGATGCTCGACGCAGTTCGGCCGTTCAGATACTTCTCGAGAATCAGCTCGCCGTCGCGACTAACAAGCAGGCTGTGCAGACGCGGAAGAGAAGTTGCCATCTCGACCGCGGCATCGAACTGAATGACTGGGTGCGACACCTCTTGCGCAATCGCCGCCGACTGAGCGACCAGGATCGAGAGCGCCATGGCCACGCTCAAGAGTCGCGACGAGGCCATCGCTCCCACGACGTATTCGCAGATCATTGTTAGAGCGGCCGCTCGCATCTGCGGACTAGAGGCTTCCCGTTAGATTGAACGCCCGCAGACCCGATGCGTCGGGCGGGGCAGTCATCAACTCGAGGCCCTGGCTGAGCTCCAACGGCGCGTTGGGGCGCGTCCGGAGCGCGCCGTCGATGACGTACGCCCGGTCCGGCGTCAGTCGTATTGAGCCCGACACTTCCAGCGGACCGCCCTGATCTTCGAAATTGCCCACCAGGCCCGGGTTTGTCGAAGCGGCAAAGCGGATCTGGTAATTGCCCAGGGCGATAAGCGCGGCGCCTGTCGGTGACAGCAGTGGTGACACGGCCAACTCCCCAAGCCGTAGCTCTCCCGTCGCGCCGACCGGCCACGCATCCTGAATCCGAAGCTCCGCAAAATCCGCGCTCACAAAACCCTCGATACCGATGAGCGGTAACAGCTCGCGCAAGCCGCCAAGGCTTGCGCTGGCCCGGAAGTTTCTCAACGTCGTCTGTGTCAGCGTGACTTCGACATCGGTACTGAGCAAGCCATCGCCGAAGCGCGTTTGAAACTGGCCGCCGACGCGTGCCAGAAACAGGGCCCAGGGCCGCAGACGCCACTGGATCTCATGTAGCCCGATATCTCCTACAGAACCCAGGGTCGCGCTTCCCGACCACAGCGTTCCTTCGACACCCGCAAGCCTCACCGCATCCGGTGCGAACCATCGATAGGCGGTAGCGGCTGGAAACGTCGTCAGCAGGAACGCCAGATAGGCTCCGGCGCCGAGCGCGATCCAGGAATATTTACCGGGCACTCTAGCGGCGTAGGACGAGAGTGGCGCTGACAAGACCGGCCTGGCGCGTCCCGTCGAAATTCGCCGACTCGACCGCGACACCGTAGCTACGCTGCAACGCCACAAGCCAGGTTACAAGTGAATCGAAGGAGGCGGCCTGGAAGGTCACACGAATCCCGTCGGCCCCATCGGGTTGGTTGCGGGACAACGTGCGTATCAACCCATGCGAGCGGTGCGTCTGATCCACCAGCAGTACCAACGATTGCGTCGCCGCGCCGACTGCGCCGGCCGGCGCAGATCCGCCTAGCGCCTGCGCACGTTGCAGAGTCGCCAGCATCTGGTGCTTCTCCGCAACGGCGTCATCGAGATCCGCCGCACCGCTACGCAGTGGTGTCCAGATGAAGAACCACGCGACGATCAGGACAACCAGGACGGCGCCGCTCGAAAGAACGAGTCGTTCTCGTTGCTCGAGGCTGTCAAACCACGCCCTCATTGGGCCGCTTCCAATACCTGTAGACGGCCTTCGACGCCTTCAGTGCCCGGGTTCGCCGACTGGATATTCACCTGGAACCGCCCGCTGCGACCCACGTCACGCGCAAAGCCGTCCAACGCCGTGACATCCGGCGCGATGAGCCGCAAGTTCGTCACGCCGTTGCGGAAACTCAGCGCTTCTATCCGGCTGGCCGGGTCCCGCGCCTCGGCAACCGCAACCAGTGTCGCGAGAAAAATCGACCCCGACTCCGCAATCGATGACTCGCCCGACGCGACGAGGCGGCGTTGTATCTCGCTGCGGCAAGCCGCGATTCGCGGCGACTGAAACGTCCTCTGGCAGCCCATCTCCAGTTGCAATGTCAGCGCCTGGTCTTGCTGACTGAGCGCATAGAAACGAACGCCCTCCGTCAGCATGGCGAGGACGCTTAGGCTCAGCAACAGCATAGCGGCCACGCGCCACGGCCGAACCAGCGCGCCCCAGTTCGATTTCGGCCCATAGGCTCCCTGCAGAAGATTGCAGCCCGGTTCGTTGATCAACGTCGCGCCGAATCTCGGCATCGGCCCCTCGGCCAGCACCTGCAACTCGACGCTGGAGACCCGCTCGCGCAACGCGTTTATCTCGGCCTCGCGATGCGCGTAGCCGGCTTCATCCGCATAGATCACGACGTGCCGGCTACTCGCGTCGCTCTCTTCGGCCCCGACGACCTCGAGCACGTCACTCAAACTGAAGTCGTCTAGAACGAACGGCTGCTGGCCGGGTGACCGGCCGTAGATCCGGTCGCCTTCGAGAACGAACGTCATGTTACCCGGAGTATCCGGCACGCCCTCTGTATCCGCGTATATCAGATTTACCTTAAGACCAGCCTGATCGCATTCTGAGATCCAGCGATCCATCCGTTCTCGAGCGACGATAGCAACGGCTACCCCACCATCGCTGTCGCGCGCGCCCGGACAGAACAATAAATTCTCGACGTCTTCGGCGACGACATCCTCAAGGGAGTACGGCAGCATCTTCAGGATTCGAGCCTGACCCTTTGCCGGCAGATTCGCCGAAGTCGCAATGACGCTCAAGCCGTCAACCAATAGAATCACGCGACGACCTTCTGCCTCGCGGGTTGCCTCCTCAAGCAGGCCGGAATTCGCCTGAGCGAGCGGATGCCCGTCACCGTCGAGAGCAATCCAAGCTGCTTCGGAAGACGTTTCCGCCAATCGCACGACAAGGTATTCAGACACGCCTACAGAACTCCCAGGCTCCTGAAGATCGCACGGACAATCCCACTGTTGTCGCGTTGTAGCACAGAGTACATGGTGAACTGATTAGTGCCAATAGCGACTGAGGCCGTCAACAGAAAGTACTGACTGACGCCATCGATTCTCTGTAGCACTTCCGGTTCCACATCGCCCTCGAAACTGGCGCTGATGTCGGGAAAGTCTGCGCCGCCGCGTTCCTCGATCAGGGCAGCGCCTCTCGACAGGTCGATGTCGTCTGACAACGATGCCAACAACACATCCGACGCGGTATTGACGTTCAAGGTCGTGCCGGAGGGCAGGGCGGTTACGTAGGGCAGCAGTAGCCGGTAAGACTCGAGTTCGAAGCCGGACATTGCCATCAGCTCACTCGGGCTCGTGATGACCGTGTTCGATGCCCGGTAAGGCGGATCGAAGCCGGAATAGACGTCGTCCTCGGCACCGAAAGGAAACCTCGTCTCACTGTCCGGATCCAGCCAGTCGACGGCGACGCCGGCCAGTGACGGATCCAGTTCCAGCATCTCGAGCAGCCTCTCGAACTGGCGTCGAGCGATCTCATCTTCCTCCCCTTGCGGGGTGACCAGATTATTTATATTGAAGCGGCCCTGCAGATCCTCGACACGGCCGCTGATGACGCCACCGTCTACCGGAATGGGCGGCAACTCGGCGGCCCATATCTCGCCTAGGTGATCGCTCTCAATGGAATCGACCTGATCCTGGCGCAGAATATCGCCGGCCCAGGCCTCGGCCCCCTGCAGATACATTAGTCCCTGATCGGCTGCCAGCGCGGATGTCGTCCGCCGCAGGTCGAGGCTGGCTTTCCACATGAGATTGACCGCGATCATCGTGCCGAGTGCTACCACCAGCATCGCCGTCAGAATCGCGACGCCTCGCTGCCTGGCGGCGAGGGCGATCATCCGCCTGTCTCCGCAGCGCGCCAGACCCAGCCGAAGTCGTCCAGATTGACGCGGAATTCAATGAGCCGCGGACGAACGAATAATCGATCGCTCCCCGTCACGGTCAGCGGCGGCCACTGACCCAGGTGCGCCTCGCCGTTCGCATCACGCATACGAATCTCAATTTCCTCGACACCCGTCAACAGCTCAGTTCGTATCGGCAACGTCTCCAACCGGCGATCCATTACGTTCCAGTGAAAACGCACCAAGACGTCGTCCTCCAAGTCATAAGCAACCCTGAGCACCGATCCGCGTGGAAATGCTGTGGGATTCGCCCAGCCACCGCGGCTGAGCTCGAGCAAAAACTGTGCGCTCGGGCTAACGAGAACGCTTGGCTGCCAGCTATCGCCGAGCTCCTCGCGCGTCGGCCGTGGGTGAATCTGTGCCAGGTCCTGGGAGATGATGCGCATGGCGAACTGAATCTCGTGCCAGCGGTCGGCGCGCGCCTGCGCGATCTCCTGCTGCCGAATTACTTCCGACAAGCCACCCAAAGCCATGACGCCGATAACCGCGACGATGGCCATCGCGACCAGCAACTCGATCAGCGTGAAGCCCCGGGAGAATCTCAATTGCCGGCTCCCATACCGACAGGTTAATCCGCTTCGCCGCCCACCATACCCATCGCACCCATCGCTGCCACGTTACGGAAACCGGTGCCGCCGGACGCCCAGTTAATAGGCACAAACCCGCGCGGTGGCGGGGGCTCGAGAAATCCCGACATCGTGTGAATCTCAGCTTCCGAGTTGTCGGCAGCCACGAGCGATACCGTCACATCGACGCGCCGCAGGTTCTCGACCGGTGTTTCCGAGATCTCCGCTTCCCAGACCCACTGCCGCTGAGCGAACTCCACCTCGTCTCGTCTTTCCCCGATGGCCGGCCATTCCGAGTCCACGCTGAGCTCGGTCAGTACATTCGATGCGATCCAGCTCGCCAGCGTCTTCTGTTCGATAAATACGGCACTGACGACATACCGGTTCAGCTGTGTGTTCACGGCCATCATGCCCAAGGCGACGATCGCCAGCGCGATCATCGCCTCGAGTAGCGTAAACCCCTTAGGGCCCATCGAAGCCCACCTCCGACACATCCAGCGTACCGTCGAGTTCGGCCGACAACACGAAGCGGCCGCCGTTCAGATCCCGGTAGAACTCGGCTTCGAACGGCGTCATCTCACCACTGGCGAGCAGGATGACCTGGGGCACCGGCTCTTCGAGCGCGTCCGGCTCGAACTCGATATCCAACGTGACATCGCGGTCTTCGAGTGCGAGTCCGAGACTTAGCGGCTGCGCGAACTGGCGCGCGGCCAGAAAACGGTCGTCGACCGGATCGAACCACAGTAAACGCTCGTTATCGAAAATATAAAAGCGGTAGCCGGATTCACTGAAGAGCACGCCGTAGTCGCGGTTCTGCATGACCGCTTCTTCATAGAGCAGCTCGAGCAGCGTACGTAGCCGAAACGCCTCTCTCTCGAGCTCCCGATCGCTACCGACAACGCCAATAGACAAGACCGCGGCGCCAGCAAACACACCGATGATGACGACGACGACAAGAAGCTCTATGAGCGAGAATCCGCCGCGGTAGCGACGAAAAGACAGGCGCCTAGTCCAGGTTCCAGTTTCCGATATCGGCATTGAGTGCCTCGCCGCCTTGCTGCCCGTCGGCGCCGTAAGAGAAGACATCGAATTCGCGCTGTTGGCCGGGGTAGATATACAGATACGGGTTACTCCAAGGGTCCGCAGGCACGCTGGACAGGTAGTTTTTCCCTCCGCCCGAACCTGCGACCAGAACTTGCAGGCCCTCATCGGTTGTCGGGTAGCGAAAGTTGTCCAGTCGATACAGATTCAGCGCCGTCTCGATGCTGCGGATATCGCCCTGCGTACGAGTGACGAGCGCTCTATCGATATTCCCGATCACGTTTGGTGCGATGATGGCCGCTAACAGCCCAATGATCACGACCACGACCATGATTTCGATGAGTGTGAATCCTCGCTGAGAGCGCCGCACCGTTGATCCCGCTGCTGACATGCGTCTACCTTTGCCCAACCCTTCCGGGAGAAGGCTCGAAGATAGCACAAACGTATTGAGGTATCCGTGAATGGACAACCACTTTAGCGGCCGACTACCCGCCGTCGCGAGACGCTCATTCGGTGGGCGCCCGTGCTGGTTATCGTCGCCGCTAGCCTGGCATTGGGGCTCGGCGAAGACGAATTGCGACAATGGGGACGGTACGATCGTGAGGCGCTGGAATCCGGCGAGCTGTGGCGCCTGGTCACCGCGCATCTAGTTCATCTCGGTTGGGGGCACCTGTGGCTGAACCTGGCGGCTCTGGTGATGATGGCCGTGCTATTCCGACGGCCTCATGAGCGCATCGGACTGGGTACTCACGAGCGCCCTCGCAGCATTGAGTATCGATATCGGCCTGTACCTTGTTTCATCCGGACGTCGCATGGTATGTAGGGCTCTCGGGCTCGCTTCACGGCATGATGATCGTCGGCGCGTTCGCACTGCGGCGAAGTGTCGCGTCGCTCGGCTACATCCTGCTCCTCGGCATTGGCAGCAAACTGATCTGGGAACAGCTGGCAGGACCGATACCGTTCTCCGAATCGACGTCGGGTGGCCCGGTTCTCGTCGAGGCTCATCTGTACGGAACGATCGGCGGACTGCTGACGCAGCTGATCCGCCTGATAGGCCAACGGCGCAGCCAGCACCGGTCCGCTATACTCTCGCGCTCGCAGACGTCTGGAGACAACGATGGAGTTAACGGAGCTTAAACCCTGGCCCGGAATCGACGGGCGAGTCGCGCTGGTCAGCGGCGCGTCACGGGGAATCGGGCGAGCGATCGCTCAGGCTCTGAGTCTCCAGGGCGCAATCGTGATCGGCACCGCAACCAGCCAGAGTGGGGCCGACGGAATCTCGGCCTACCTGAGTGAGAAGACGGCAACGGGCCGCGGACTGGCGCTGGACGTCAGTGATCCCGCCTCCGTAGAAGCATTGTTCAGCGACATCGACGGTGCCGAAGGCCCACCGGGAATTCTCGTGAACAACGCAGGGATCACGCGTGACAATCTGCTGGTGCGGATGAAAGCCGAGGAGTGGGACGACGTCCTGTCCACCAATCTTTCGTCACTCTATCGGCTCTGCAAAGCGTCGCTTCGCGGCATGATGAAGGCGCGCAGCGGAAGAATTATCAATATCACCTCGGTCGTGGGCCTTACCGGAAATCCCGGACAGACCAACTACGCGGCTACGAAGGCAGGTATCATTGGCTTTACGAAATCCCTTGCGCAGGAAGTCGCGTCGCGAGATATCACCGTCAACTCAATCGCACCGGGATTTATCGACACCGACATGACCCGGGATCTCGATTCATCACAAACTGATGCGCTACGCCAACAGATACCGGTAGGCCGGTTGGGTACTCCCGAGGATATTGCCGCAGCTGTTGTTTTTCTCGCCTCTGATGCCGGCGCCTATATCACGGGAGAAACCCTGAATATCAACGGCGGCCTGGCGATGATTTAGCACCGGAGAACACACCACAAGTCATTGTTTTTAAGCGCATTCGCGGACATACATCCACTATTGTAGATTGCCCCAGTTGATTCCAATACAATACGCGCCACATCGGGCCCGCCCTAGGCGCAGTCTGTACGTTCACGAAGAGGTACCACCCGCATGAGTAGTGTCGAAGACCAAGTCAGAGCAATCATCGCAGAACAGCTCGGCATCAAGACAGATGAAATCAAGAACGATGCTTCGTTCGTGGATGATCTCGGAGCTGATTCCCTGGATACCGTAGAACTGGTGATGGCTCTGGAAGAAGAGTTTGAAACAGAGATCCCCGATGAACAGGCCGAGAAAATCACGACGGTCCAGAACGCCATTGATTACGTCACCTCCAGCAAAAAAAAATCTTAGTCTGCGGCGGCGTGACGGCGTATTAATCCCTTCAATATTTTTTAACGTCAGGAGATACCTGTGTCTAGGCGACGCGTCGTCGTAACGGGGCTGGGACTCGTCTCACCCGTCGGCAATAACACCGCGGACAGCTGGCGCAATGTCGTTGACGGCGTGAGCGGCATCACTTCGATTGACACATTCGATACTGAAGGTTTCGCTTCGCGTATCGGAGGCCTGATCAAAGATTTCGATGTCAGCCCTTATCTCGAGGCGAAACACGCGCGCAACTCGGATCAGTTCATGCATTACGGGGTTGCGAGCAGCAAACAAGCATTCGACGATGCCGGTCTTAGCGTCCCTGAAGACGAGGCACATCGCTTCGGTATTTTTATGGGCTCGGGTATCGGCGGACTCGGGACGATCGAGAAGAACTACGAGCGCTACATGAAGGGCGGACCGCGGCGTATTTCGCCGTTCTTCGTCCCCGGCAGTATCGTCAATATGGTGTCCGGTCATGTATCGATCGATCTTGGCCTGACGGGACCGAACCTGGCGCTCGTGACGGCTTGCGCCACGTCGACCCATTGCATCGGCCTTGCAGCGCGGCTGATCTCTTACGGCGACGCCGATGTCATGCTCGCCGGTGGAGCTGAGCACGCGACAACGCGTCTGGGACTCGGCGGCTTTTCGTCCGCTCGGGCCCTTTCGACTCGCAACGACGAGCCGGGGCGCGCCTGCCGACCGTGGGATCGGGACCGCGACGGCTTCGTACTGAGCGATGGAGCTGGCTGCGTCGTGCTGGAGGAGTATGAGCGAGCGACACAACGCGGCGCATCGATCTATGCGGAAGTCGTCGGCTTCGGCATGAGTGGTGACGCAAACCACATTACTGCCCCGGCGACAGACGGCCGCGGCGCCGATCAATGCATGCGCAGCGCGCTGAAGGACGCCGAGCTTAACCCCGAGCAGATCGGCTACGTCAACGCGCATGGCACGTCGACGCCGCTCGGCGATCTCGCGGAGACTATCGGACTAAAGCGCACATTCGGCGACCATGCGAAGCGGCTGGCCATCAGCTCGACCAAATCCACGACCGGTCATATGGTTGGCGCGGCAGGGGCGGCCGAAGCGATCTTTACGCTGCTGGCTCTGAAGCACCAGATTCTGCCCCCCACGATCAATCTCGACAACCAGGATCCTGAATGTGACCTGGATTTCACGCCGAATACCGCCAGAGACGTCAAACTCGACTATGCGCTGTCGAATTCCTTCGGTTTCGGTGGCACCAACGGCACCGTGATATTCAAGCGACTGAGTTAACGCACCGGTTCTGACGCTCCCTGCTCTTAAGCAACCTTCTAGCACCCCGACCGAGCTTGCTATCCTCTGGACTTACCTGGAGGACAAATGGCAACGAGCTGGCTCGTAAACGGCGCAGAGGCAGCGGTCGATCCCGGGGATCGAGGTCTCGCCTACGGGGACGGCCTGTTCGAAATGATGGCGGTCCTGGATGGAGCCATACGGCGCCTAGATCTGCATCTGGATCGGCTGACGGAGGGCTGCCGCCGACTGAGCATCACCGCGCCCGGCCTCGACGCGATTCTTAGCGACCTTGAGAAGCTACGGCCCACCGCATCTCGCTCGGTCGCGAAACTGATCGTCACTCGCGGCACCGGGACGCGGGGATACGTTTCCGCCAGCGACGCGCAAACGACTCGAATTTTCGGGATTCATCCCTGGCCGGACTATCCGGCTTCAAACTACTCTGACGGCGTTGCCGTGAGAAACTGCGAGTTACGCCTCGGTGAGAATCCGACACTCGCGGGCATCAAACACCTGAACCGGTTGGAGCAGGTACTCGCGCGAATGGAATGGTCCGCGGGCCCATGGGCCGAGGGATTGCTGACCGACACGAGCGGTTCGGTCGTCGGCGGCACAATGAATAATGTGTTCGCCGTACGAGGCGATACACTACGAACCCCCACTCTGAGGCGCTGTGGGGTAAAGGGCGTCATGCGTCGGATCGTTATGGAATTGGCACCAGGACAGGGACTCAACGCAGAGGAGTGCGATTTCGCGCCCGGCGAACTTACAACGAGTGACGAGATATTCCTAACCAATGCGGTTATCGGAATCTGGCCGGTGCGCCAATTGGATCAAAAGCGCTTTGCACCCGGTGCTGTCACGAGAAGATTGATGGACGCCGTGGAGGCAATCGTTCATGCCTAGGCGGCTCCTCGTTGCGGCATTGCTGATCGCCGGCGCTGTCGTCGGTCTGGCCAGCACAGTTAGCTGGCAACTCCTGACCTCGCCGATGGACATTCCCGCGGCCGGGGCTCGGCTCGAGATCCCGCCGGGGACGCCGTTATCCACTGTTACCGACGACCTCGCGCAGCGGGCGATCCTCGACGTGCCCTGGCTGCTGACGCTCTACGCCCGGGTGTTGGGTGACGCGACGCGCATCCACGCTGGGGAATACGAGCTAGCGCCTGGGACAAGTCCTCAGGAGCTGCTACGCCAGCTCGTCGACGGTGAGGTCATTCTTCATACGCTAACCGTTGTGGAGGGCTGGCGTTTCGACGAATTTCTTATCGCGCTGCGTGGACACCCCGCGATCGTTGCCGGCAGCGCCGATGC
The DNA here is from genome assembly GCA_963581225.1 of Gammaproteobacteria bacterium. Classification (GTDB taxonomy): domain Bacteria; phylum Pseudomonadota; class Gammaproteobacteria; order Steroidobacterales; family Rariloculaceae; genus SMWC01. The sequence continues at coordinate 13,121 of CAUZMW010000028.1, read as the reverse complement.
AGACGCCATCATGCGGGAACTGGGCGCCGAAGGCGTTCATCCTGAGGGACAGTTCTATCCGGACACCTATAGCTTTCCGCGGGGAACGGCCGATATGGACGTCCTGCGTCAGGCGCATCAAAGGATGACAGAGATTCTCTCGACAATCTGGGATCAGCGGCAGACGCTGGCGCTTCAGAACGCCTACGAGGCGCTTGTACTTGCTTCCATCATCGAGAAAGAAACCGCGTTGCGCACCGAACGGCCGCGCATCTCAGGCGTATTTAGTCGCCGCCTGCAACGCGGCATTCGTTTGCAGACCGACCCTACGGTCATCTACGGCCTCGGCGACAACTTTGACGGCAACCTGCGCCGCGCCGACCTCGATACCGACACGCCCTATAATACCTACACACGAACCGGCCTTCCGCCGACGCCGATTTCGCTGCCCGGCGGCGAAGCGTTGCGCGCTGCGGTCGCACCCGATGACAGCGAGGCCTTGTATTTTGTTGCGACGGGAAATTCCGATGGCGGTCACTATTTTTCTGCGACTCTGGACGAACACAATGAGGCAGTCGCTCGTTACCTGGATAGACTCCGAAACTCGGAGGCGCGCTAGCGGCCGAGAGACGCGCGGTGATATCCATGGGTAACGCATTCGTGACGCTGGAAGGAATCGAGGGGGTCGGCAAATCCACCAATCTCGCCTACGTTGAGCAACTACTCGTGGCCGCCGGCCACGAAGTTGTCGTCACCCGGGAGCCCGGCGGCACGCCGCTCGGCGAAAAAATCCGCAGCTGGGTATTGGTAGAGGAGCACGCGGGTCTGTCCGCGGAGGTCGAGGCGCTGTTAATGTTCGCGGCTCGCGCTCAGCATCTGGACGACGTCATCCGACCGGCACTCGCTGCCGGTGCCTGGGTGCTGTGCGACCGATTTACCGACGCGACGTTCGCGTATCAGGGCGCTGGCCGGGGTGCGGACCCTGATTTCCTGGACGCGCTGAAACGGGCCGTGCAACGTGACCTCGAACCAGATCTGACGCTCCTGTTCGACGCGCCCGTCGAAGTCGGTTTCGACCGAATCTCGGACCGAGACTCGGACAACTTCGAACGCGAGGAACGCGTCTTCTTCGACAGAGTGCGCGCCGCTTATCTGGCGCTGGCGAAGCGTCATCCGCAGCGAATTAAGAAAATTGACGCGGCCCAACCGATCGAGGCGGTACAACAGGAGTTGAGCAGCCATCTCGCCACCCTGCTTAATGGAATGAGTGCCGATGAGTAACCACCCGCGGCAGAGGGACGCGTTGTATACGCAACTTTGCCCCTGGCTAGAGGACCCGTTTGCGCGCCTGCAAGCTGCTCTTCGAGAAGGGCGACTCGGCCACGCCTGGTTGCTCGCCGGGCCCGCTGGACTCGGCAAGATCAATCTGGCACTGGCCATCGCAGCACGGCTGTTGACGCCGCGCTTGACGGCTCCGGTTCCACTTGCACCCGCGGACGCCAGCGCCGCGATGGCCTCAAGACACGAACCCGCCGATCATCCCCCCGACCTCCATTGGGTCTTCCCGGAATCCGACAAACGATCGATTTCGGTGGATCAGATCCGCGCGACCTCTCAGGCGTTGACGCTGACGAGCCTGCACGGGGGGACCAAGGTCGTTATCGTCGAACCCGCGGACGCGCTGACGCCCTCGGCCGCCAACGCGCTCCTGAAAACGCTGGAAGAACCGACCCGCGATACCTATCTGCTTCTCGTCAGCCACCAACCCGGCCGGCTGCCCGCAACGATTCGAAGCCGCTGCCAGACGTTGAACCTGTCGCCGCCCGGGCCCGACAAGGCACTGGATTGGCTCGACGGGCTGCCTGCCGGCCCGTCGCGGACAGACTGGATGCAGTTGTTGGCGCTGGCGGACGGCTCACCGCTGCGCGTCCTGACGCTGTATGACAATGAATATAGCTATAAAAACAGTGAGTTTGAAGATAAGTTTCAACTAATTTCTGACAGCAAACTGGATCCGCAAGTGGTTGCGGACGAGTGGCTGAAGGGCGAGATCGAGCTGCCACTGACCTGGCTTACGATCCGGTTACGGCGTGTAATCCGCGCACGAATGGCGCCGGAGGTTTCGAATCCCATCACAGATCTGGGTTCCGATCGGTTGCATAACGCCTGGCAGGCGCTAACACTTAAGGGCCTGTTCCGCAGGCTGGATGCGGCCGAGATGTTGCTCAGTCAAATCGGTAGAGGTACCAACGCCGATTTGGCACTTCGCGTGCTGCTATTGGATTTTCACCCGCAACGAGGGCGAACATGACTAAACTCGGGCTTTTGACACTTTAATACGACGGTCTGGTAATCCCACTCATTCAGTATAAAAGCTGCCGCCGAACTGCGGCGGCCTGTGTCGCAGCAAACAACGTACCGGGTTTCCGGATCCAGCGTGTTGAGCTTAAGCCGCAGAAAATACAAGGGCACATTGACGGCACCGTCTTTGTGGGAGGCCTCGAACTCACTCGGCAGACGGACGTCGAGCCATTGACCGCCGGCGGCGATAACCTTCGCGGCTGCCTCTTGATCCAACCACTCGAGCATCGGCTCATTCAGCAAGGTCTGAAAATCATCGTTGCCCAGGCGCATCAACGTTCCGTCCGTCAACATCGTAACCGTCGCATTTCGCCGAACCCCTGAGATCAGCGCTTCCTCGCCGAATGAATCACCGACGAGAAGTTCGGCCAACTTGATGCCTTCCTTGTTCAGCGGAGTCTCACGCGTCACAGCGCAGCGGCCCTAAGTAATGACGTAGTAATAGTCGCCTTCGTCGCCTTGTTTGATTACCGTCTCGCCGGCTTTATAGCTGACCTGCTGCAAGCGCATGAAGATCGCCTGAATATTCGCCGGCGGTATCTTGTGGAAAATTTTGCTCTGTAGGAGGGCGGTCATCCAGTCGTCGTTCTCTCTTTATTTTGTTACCCCTTAGTTCACCGACTTTGTAAGAGCCGGTCTGATCCCAGGTCAACATCACGTCCAGGAGTTCGCTGTCGATGGAGATAAATTCAACGTCGTCGGCCGCCACAGCGATCTAATGACGCGGCAATACGGGCGATATCGGGTTGCGTGCCGTGGCCGTGTCGCCTTCGACAGTGCTCACGACTTCGTCGCCCACCTTGAGTTCAATCGTTCCCGACAGCACATAGACTGTGCGTTTTTCAGTGTCCCCCTCCTTGAATAACTTTTCGCCCCGTTGCGCTTGGCGCAAATTGATCTTTTTCAGTAGCGCCTGACGGTTATCCGTCTTCAACCCGCCGATCGGCAAGAAGTTTTGTAGTAGCGAAATGTCGCGTTCTGTTGCCAACGAGTGGGGAATTGTCCTATACCCGGATGAACTCCAGCCCGGGAGGCGTCGGAGTCTAGCATAGCGGCCCGGGCCCACACATGGCTTCTGTCACTGCCGAAGAGTTAAATTCCGCCAGCCCGCTCGAGGTGTGAACTGGGTCCCAAAGCGCTCGGCTAGAACTTCGAGGCGCGCAATTACGTTGTCAATTCCACGATCGCGCGCGTAGTGAATCGGCCCGCCGGTAAATGGCGCAAAACCCGTGCCGAAGATCACGCCCGCATCGAGAAGATCGAGATCGTCGACGATTCCATCCTCATAGCAGGCCATGGCTTCGTTGACGAGAGCCAGAATCAGCCGGTCCTGCAAGTCCTGGGTCGGCGGCTCGTAGCGCGACGACTTCTGTGGCCGGTTGTTCTTGAACTCATAGAATCCTTTACCCGTCTTGGCACCGAGTTCACCCGCCCGAACTTTGGCACGGAGCGATTCCGGCGCGCTTGAACCCAGAAGCTCCGTGACATGTGCCGCGATGTCCAGGCCGACACGGTCTGCGAGTTCCACCGGTCCCGTCGGCATCCCGAAGTCTTCCGCGGCTTTATCGATCGTCTCGAGCGAAGCGCCTTCTTCGTGCGCGCGGAACGCTTCGAGCATATACGGCGCAAGAATTCTATTCACGACGAATCCGGGCGCGCTACGGCATGGCAGCGGTAGTTTTCCGATTTGCGTTACGAACGACATCGCCCGGCGCACAACAGCTTCGTCAGTCTGGGCCCCACTCACCACCTCAACTAACGGCAGGCGGGATACTGGATTAAAGAAATGCAACCCGACGAACCGGCCCGGATCGACCAGGGCCGGCGCGATTTCTTCGAGCGTAATGCTCGACGTGTTGGTCGCGAGGATGGCGGTCTCGGAGACATCGGTCTCGAGTTCTCGAAACAGGGATTGCTTGATATCGAGCTCCTCGACTATCGCCTCGATGACAACATCGGCCGAACCGATCTGCTTCGCGTCAAGATCGACGGTCAGTCGTTTTTCGGCCGCCGCGGCATCCCCAGGGCCTCGTAGACGACGCTTGAATAACTTCTTCGCTCGCTCGAGTGCGGGTTCGACAAACTTCATCTCCCGATCCTGAAGCGTGACCGTTAGACCACGCATCGCGCACCAGCTCGCGATATCTCCGCCCATCACTCCCGCACCAACGACATGCACGCGCTCTACTCCGTCTTCTTTCGGCGCTAGATTCCGCAAACGCTCGCGGAGAAAGTAAACGCGAACGAGATTCTTACTCGTACTGCTGACGAGTAACTCGCCAATCGACTTCGCCTCCGCTGCATAAGCACTAGGACCGTTGGCTCCGTGCCGCTGCCACAGGTCGATCATCGCGTACGGCGCCGGGTAGTGCGCCGGGTTGGCTCGGCGCCGAAGTCGTGACCGTATACTGCGCGCGAGCCACGGCCTGACGGGCGCAAGATTCAGCAGACGGACGGACAAGCGTGGCCGGTGCCGCGGCGGACGCTCTCTGAGAATCCTGCCTGCGGCCTCGTCCAGGGAAGCCGCATCGACGATACGATCCACCAGACCCATCTTTCGAGCCTCGACAGCCGACACGGACCGGCCGCTCAGCATCAGATCCAGCGCCAAGGGTGCACCTAGCAGCTGAACGCTGCGCACCGTCCCGCCCCAACCAGGGTTAAATCCGAGCTGCACTTCGGGCAGGCCCAGGCAACGTTCGTAACTCTCGATTGCGACGCGGTAATCGCACGCAAGCGCGAGTTCGAGTCCGCCGCCCAGAGCGAAGCCGTTGATCGCTGCGACAGTAGGGCAGGGCAGTTCCGCCACCTGCTGACACAGGTTCTGTCCTGCAGTCGCCGCCGCCACGACCTGCTCCGGTTTATCCAGGCTCTGGAATTCAGTGATGTCCGCGCCGGCAATAAAACCCGACGGTTTCGCCGAACCGATAACGAGACCCTTCGGCAAGTCAACGGCAAGTCGGCTCAACTCCGTTGTCAGTTCGCGAAGCGCGTCGTGCGAGAAAACATTCGCCGAGCTGTCTTGTTTGTCGAATCGCAACCAGCACACACCGTCGGCGTCTGTGTGCGTGCGCCAGTGCCGGGATGTCGGGGTCGATTCTGTCATGTCTGTTTACGCAGCGACTGAAGAACGAGCATCGACTTCGAAATCACAGATGAGTGGAAGATGATCTGAGAATTCTACCTGCGGGACGAAAAAATTCGTTACTTCGATACCACTTCCGTACAAAACGAAGTCCAGCTCCTTGCGCGGAGCTCTGCTTGGATACGACGGCAGACCATCAACGTTCGCGCTGCGCAGATTTGCAGCTTTCATGAACAAGTAGATCTCATGCTCGCCCCAAAATGCATTGAAATCTCCGGCAACGATTACCGGTTTCTTCGAGGCGACGACGAGATCGTACAGATGGTGAAGCTGGGCCTGACGATGACGATATTTCAACGACAGGTGGACGAGGAAGACAGCGCAGTTCTCGAGCTCGAGCTCGATGATCAGTCGTTTGATGCCGGTGTGAAAGTAATGGAAGCGCTCACCGTGAACTCTTGGTGCCGCTAAGAACGCGTTGCCCTGCTTACGGACGATCGGCACCCGATTGTTTAGCGACTCCTCACCGTACTTGCATTGATAAGCGGAGTAATGGCCCATCGCTTGCGCGATCGTTTCCGCCTGATTGACCCAACGGCTGCGAATCGAACCGGTATCGACTTCGACGAGCCCGACGATATCCGGATCCTGCGACCTGATGAACTCGGTGATTAGATCGAGATTCCTACGATTACCTAATACGTACGCAGCTCCCGGTACTGGCCAGTGCATGGCCCGCCCAAGCCCCAGGCCATAGCGAATGTTGTACACGAGCAGTCTCATTGCGGTTAGTGTACCCAAGTGTTCGCCACTTCGTTGCAAAAATCATTACTCCACAGTAGGGTCGAACCTCTCCCTTACGCGGCACCAGGACTGCAGTCATGTCAGAAAACAACCCGATACGGATCTTCGTTACGCACACGTTCTCGGATCACGCCGATTACGCCCGTGTGTTCGAGTACTTGGAAAGCCCGTCTAATTTTTACTACAAAAACTGCAGCGCGCCGAATCGAGTGCCGGCATCAGGCGGCAAGGAAACGCTGAAAGAGGAGTTGCGTACACAAATTCAAGATGCGGAGATCGTGCTCCTGCCGGCGAGTATGTATGCCGACGCGTCCGACTGGATCCAGTACCAGATGATCGCAGCCCAGGAGATGAATATTCCCATCGTGGCGTTGGAGATCTTTGGCGGCGCCGGAGAGGTTCAACCGGAAATCGCTAAGCGAGTCAGCGGCACGGTCGGCTGGAACGAACGCCTGATCGTCGATGCCGTGCACCAACACGACGCGCGGCGAGGATACGACGCGGTTTGAGACTATTGAGTTCGAGTTACCGTAGCAGAGTACCGAATCGAACCAGCTAACGCGTCAAGAATCAGCATGCGCGCACTGATCCTCCTATTCGCGCTGATCCTCTCAGGGTGCGCGACGACGGCGACCGATACGGCTCAATCGGTCATTAGAACGGCGTGCGACCAGCACTCGAATTGCTTCAGTCAGAATGCCGTACGCAGTTTCGAGATACTGGACGATAGGACACTGGTCGTGTTCGTCGGTGCCGAACGCTGCCCGTACCTGGTCAGCCTCGACGGCTTTTTCTGCAACTTGCGAATGTCGGCGTACGTCGGTTTCCGGGACTTCGACGGGCGTATCTGCAATCTAGATCGCTCCCTCGTGGTTGGGGGACCCTTCGCACGCGAAGACGAGTACTGCGAGGTCCGCCAGGTTGAACCGTTGAGCGACGACGAACTGCTGGAGACCTTTGCGTCCTACGGGCTCGTCGAGCCGTTACCGGCGCGGGGATCGGGAGAATTGGAGGTCATCGAGGACGCGGGCGAGGAACCAGCCGAACCGCAAGCAGAGGAGGCTCCGGCAATACCCGAAGCTGAGAGTGCTGATCCTGGCTCTGAGAGTGGCTAGTGCCGTGCTAGAGGCAGGTCCTGCGCAGACCGGCTTCAACTGCCTCGTTGTAAGCGATTAACGACGGCGTAAGCGAGCGGGCGAGAGCCATCATCCGTCTATCGTCCGACGGGTGCGTCGAAAGAAACTCCGGCGGCGCACTGTCACTCAGTTGCGACATATTTCGCCACAGATGGAGGCTCGCGCGCGGATCATAGCCCGCATCGGCCATATACGCGAGTCCGACGACATCGGCTTCGCTTTCTTGTCGTCGATCGAACGGCAGGCCGACGAAGATCGCGGTACCCTCAGAAATCTCGTTGCGACCGTAGCCGTAAGTCGCCGATGAGAGTAGGCCTGAAAGCAGGTCGGTCCCCAAGTTCTTCCTGGCTCGCTCCATGACGTGATCCTGGGTGAGATGCGCAATCTCGTGACCGATGACGGTGGCCAGCGCGTCGGGCGTATCCGCGACTTTGAAGATTCCCGTAAACACGCCGATCTTGCCGCCAGGCAGCGCGAATGCATTGGTCGCGTCGTCGTCGAAAACGATGATCTCCCAGTCCATACTCGCGTATGGCTCCTCCAGCGTGGCAATGATGCTGTTCGAGATACACTCGACGAACGGCTGGATACGAGAATCTCCCGGCCGGGGCATCTCGCGTTTCATAGTTAACCACTGTAACCGCGAGGCTCGCTCAATCTCAGATCTCGATGACGAGAACTGCGCCTGGACGCTACCCATCGCAAAAAAAATCACGCAGGCGGTTGTCAATGCAAGGATCGATCTCGTCAGCGAATGGTTCTGCCGCATAACAGTTCCCGTGTCAGTCCGACTTCGATAAGGACTTAGAGTGCATACAACGCGAGAGGTTCGCACGAGTAGACCGCAAAGACCATAGCACACAGGCGACCCGCGTTACCGGCCAGGAGGCCCAGTATCCTGTCCGTAGTGTTATCGCACGACGACGCGTTCCGTTGACAGGCATGAAACCGGGCCAATGGCTGTTAAACGGATAAGAAATAGGCGGTTAGGGTAACTTTCGAGACTGAATCTCACCATAGGGCCGAATTTACCACCACCTTGATAGGTGCGCATAATGTATATTATGTTAAATTAAAGATCCGGGTCCCGATTTAGCCAGGCCTACCCCTCGCTTGGGGCTCTGCGGCACCGTCTACCGCCCTTGCATGCACGGCTTTGAAACTGCGATAGCATAACGAGCCGATTGGAGATGCCTCTGGAAGCGCGTTGCATGACGGAAAAAATAATCAGAGACTGCGCCGGTCTCGGGTGGCTGGTCGTACTGGCCAGTTTGGCTTTGTTGTTCGCCTTTGTGGCGCCAACGGTTACTGACGCGCAAGGATCGAGTGAATCCCAGGCGGCCAGCGATGCGCTCCCCGCCGCGATACCCGATAGGCCCCGCCGTCAGCCCGTTGGTCGTTTCGCTGACGTTGGAACGTGCCAGCGCACTACTGGATGCGGCTCAGAGGCTTGGGCGTCACCATGACATGTTGCCGCTCACGGTCGTTGTATTTGACAGTGGCGGCCATATGATCGCCCTCAAAAGCGAGGACGGCTCCGGTATTTTCCGGGTCCAGGTTGCCAACGCGAAAGCTTACGGCGCGCTCGGAATGGGCGTTTCCACCCGCGTGATGGGCCAGCGCCTCGCCGACCGCCCTGTCTTCGCGGGTTCGCTGTCAGTCGTATCGGACGGTCAATTCGTGCCGGTACCCGGCGGCGTGCTAATCCGGGCTGCAGACGGCAGCCGAGTGGGACGGTTCGCACTTGTAGCGGGTACGGCTCAAGACTCGACGCGACGGCTCAAGACTCGACGCGCGCTGAAATACAAGAAGCCGCGGGACCCGATAGATCCCGCGGCACGCTAAGACGTTAACTCGCGACTGCCCGGATGGGCCTCGCTAGCCAATGCTAAGCAGTCACCTTCTCGTAAATGTTGACGGCGATGACGGTGATGGCGCCGGCGCTCATTAACGCGCCGAGATTCGTCAGTATCCCTGTAAGATACATACCGGCTGCCGGTATGGAGCCCAGTGCTCCGGCCACAGTCACCAGGGCGATCGTCCCGACCAGATATTGCAGCCGGTCCTCGGTAGCGGTGAAGTATCCTAATACCAAACCCGCGACGGCGATGATCAATGCCGCCTGCGGAATGGTTGCGACGCCAGTAACGATTGCGACGAGCACAGCGACGATTCTAACTATTTTTCCAATATCCATTTTGCTCTTCCCCTTGGTCTTACCCTTTTTCTATCTGCCTGTGCAGTATAGAGCTTTGGAGGGCCTCATATTATCAGGCGAGCGCACGTAAACGGACAAGTATTCACCGTATTACGTTGAATTTTATGATTATTGTGAGACGGTACGCTCGCTGGAGACCATTGAACATAGTCTGCCCCGAGCTCGGCTAGTGCTGTTTTTGCCCGTGGTTTGCGCCGTGAAAAGGATAAAGCCGCCGCCAGGTTGCAGGAGCGACGGCCTCCGCGCCTTCTCGCGGTTAACCGTTTCCCTGTAGGCTCACCCCCCCATGTCAGCCTTAATCCGCTTCGACGAGGTCTCGCTGGCCTTTGGCGACCAGGCGATCCTGCGCCAGGCTTCATTCCAGCTGGAGCCGAGGGAGCGCGTCTGCCTGATTGGGCGCAACGGCGCCGGCAAGTCCTCAACGCTGAAACTGTTGACCGGCGAGCTGGAGCCCGATGACGGCGAGATCGCCCGGCCTAACAACATCCGTATCGGCGTGCTCGACCAGATTCTCGCGGAAGGCTCCGAGCAGCGGGTCCGTGACTTCGTCGCCGCCGGCCTGCGTGCTCACTCGCAGCATATCGGGGCCTATCAGAAACTCACGGCAAACGAGTGTCCAAGCAAAGCGACGCTGCGCGATATGGAAGCGCTGGAACGCGAAATCGAGGCCCATGGCGGCTGGTCCATCGACACGCAGGTGGACTCGATCGTCACGTCGCTGGAACTCCCTGCCGACGACAAGATGAACGAACTCTCCGGCGGTTGGCGCCGCCGCGTCGCGCTCGCGCAGGCAATGGTAGCGAACCCGGATCTGTTGCTCTTGGACGAACCTACCAATCATCTGGATATCAGCACAATAGAATGGCTGGAGCACGAGGTACGACACTTCGACGGGGCGGTACTTTTTATCACGCACGATCGCGGTTTCGTCGACCGGGTCGCAACGCGTATCGTCGAGATCGACCGCACTCAATTACGTAGTTGGCCGGGCGGCTACAGCGACTTCATTCGGCAGAAGACGAAGGCCAACTTCGAAGAAGACCGTCGCAACTCCATCTTCGATAAAAAACTCGCTGAGGAGGAGGTCTGGATTCGTCAGGGCATCAAGGCGCGAGAGAGCAGAAACGAAGGCCGTGTCCGGGCGCTTGAAGTCATGCGCGATGAGCGCGCGCAACGGATCGCCCGACCGCGCAATGCACGGATTCATATCAACGAGTCCGACCAGCTATCGGGACGCAAGGTCATCGAGGCGCGCAACGTCTCGCATGCTTACGGCGAGACGAAATTGCTCGAAGGTTTCTCACTGCGCGTCATGCGCGGCGAACGTATCGGTATCATCGGCAACAACGGCGTCGGTAAGACCACCCTACTCCACATCCTGCTCGGCGAACTAAAACCCGACTCGGGATCGGTCAAACTCGGTACGAATCTGGAGATCGCGTACTTCGATCAGCTGCGGCGCGAGCTCGACACAACCAAGACCGTCGCGGAGATCGTGGGTGAAGGCCGGGAGTACATCAATCTCTTCGGCAAGAAAAAACACATCGTCGGCTATCTCACAGATTTCCTCTTCACGGCTAAACGCGCAATGACACGAGTCTCAGCGCTGTCCGGCGGTGAACGCAATCGTGTGATCCTGGCGAAGCTTTTTACCAAGTCCGCCAATCTGCTGGTTCTTGACGAACCCACGAACGACCTCGATATCGAGACGCTCGAAGCGCTGGAATCGAGACTGCTCAACTACGCCGGCACGTTGCTCGTCGTCAGTCACGACCGCCATTTCCTCGATCGGGTCGTCACGAGTACGCTGGTATTCGAGGGCGACGGAACGGTCAAACGTTTCGCCGGCGGCTACAGCGATTGGGTCCGGCTGCGCCACACGTTAGCCACGCCCGATGACAGCAAAAGCGGCCGGCCCAAGAGCGAAAAAACCGCCGGCGACAACGCGCGTAAGCCGGCGCAGTCCCGGAAGTTAACCTACAAACTTCAGCGTGAGCTCCGCTCGCTTCCGGAAAAAATAGAACGCCTTGAGCAGGAACTGGAAGCGAAGCAGGCGCAAATCAATTCGCCGGAGTTCTACAAACAACCGCACGACGCTGTTCGCGATAGTTTGCACGATCTGGCTACGCTGCAGCGTGACCTGGAGACGATAGTCGACCGCTGGGCAGAGCTTGAAAATCTCAGTTCGGCGCCTGCTCAGGATTAATTTCTCTTCGACAGCAACGGTCGCCGACTCGCGGAGCAGTTTCTCGAAGATTGACGTCGCGACCGGGTGCTAACCGCGCCGTAGGACGATTCTGCCGGCGTGCACCTATCCTGGTAAACTACGCGTAATCGTAGAGACGGAATTGGATTATGAAACGGCTCGCTCCCCTACTCTTCGGACTCATCGGCCTCTGCGCCTTTCAGGTGCAGGCTCACACGCGGCTGTCCGCAGCGACGCCCGCGAACGAGACCGTGACCGCAACGGCACCGACGGAAATCGTGCTCGAATTCAACGCGGACGTCAGATTGCTTACCGTCACTCTAGAGAAGACTGGCGAGCAGACCATCGAACTCGGCGCGTTGCCCGACGGTAATCAGCAGCTGTTTACCGTCGCTGTCCTTGCCGACCTGTCGGCTGGCGACTACCTGGTCAGCTGGCGAGCAGTCGGTGCGGACACTCATACGGTATCGGGCGAGATTCACTTCGCCGTCACCGAAGAGGAATCACTGGCGAGCCGCCTGTCAGCGGACCACTGATTCGTTGCCCGGCGCGCCCGATGTCATCGTCGTCGGCCTGCGCGCACTCAGCTTCATTGCGATCTTTCAGGCCGCCGGCACCGTCTTGTTCCTGTGGCTGTTCAGGCCACAGCTAGAGACCACCGAAACTGGGTTAGTTCGGCTAGCCGCAGTGGCCGCGCTCGGCGGTATCACGTTGACGCTCGCTCATCACTTTCTCGGTCCGGCACGAATGACCGGCTCGTTCAGCGGTGTCTTCGATCTCTCGCTGCAGACGCTGTTGCTCGAGTCCAGTGCCGGCTCGGCCCGCGCGCTACGCGTCGGTGGACTGATCGTGCTGCTGCTCGGCCTGCGCGCGAGCCCCCCGAACTATCGGTTGGCGTTGTTCGGCGTAGCGGCCACATTGAGTTCATTCGCATTGATGGGCCATACGACGACCCACGAGCTCCGTCTACTGCTGACGCCGCTGCTGATCGTGCACGTCGTCATCATCGCCTTCTGGTTCGGTTCGCTGCTGCCGTTGATCCACGTCACGGAGAGCGAGAGCCCGGCCGTGGGCGGCGACGTTCTCAACCGTTTCTCGTCGCTGGCGACCTGGTCGGTGCCGTTGATCCTGGTCGCCGGTGCCACGATCTGGCTCGTGCTGCTGCCGGGCTTTGAGGCGCTGACGAGCTCTTACTCGAAGCTGGTCTTCGCCAAGGCGGCGGGGTTCACCGTCCTGTTAGGGTTAGCGGCGCTCAACAAGTGGCGTTACGTTCCGAGGATACTGTCGGGCGATGCGCACGCGCTGGTTGCGCTGCGGCGCTGTATCGCGCGT